>NZ_VOYU01000025.1:0-7827 GCF_013420135.1 Acinetobacter sp. YH12023 | reverse complement strand
CTTGCTACATTAGAAGTTACCTTTGCACCAGATGTTGTTCCTCTTATTACAAGATTGGAAAAGCACTTTACGAGCTATCAACTTAAACAGGTTGCGCAACTAACTAGCAAATATGCTATTCGTCTATATGAGTTTCTAATTGCTTGGAGAGACGTAGGAAAAACACCTGTTATTTCTTTATCTGAGTTCAGAGAAAAATTAGGACTTGAGATGAATGAATATCAAAAAATGGTTAATTTTAAAAGTCGTGTTTTAGAACCAGCCATAAAGCAAATCAATGAGCTGACTGATATACATGTAAAATACGAACAGTACAAAACAGGAAGATCTATCTCAGGCTTATCATTCACTTTTAAGCATAAAAAAATTGATTCGATACCTTCAGAAAGAGATCCAAACACGGTAGATCTCTTTACCCAAATGACCGATGCACAACGCCACATGTTTGCCAATAAACTTTCAGAGCTACCGGAAATGGGTCGGTATTCCCAGGGAACTGAAAGCTATCCACAATTTGCTATTCGTATTGCTGAGATGCTTCACGATCCTGAAAAAATCAAAGAACTATATCCATACCTAAAAAAAGTGGGATATATGCCATTAAATAAAAGGATTTAGTAAATGGCTAAATTATCACTAAGTGAAGTATCTAACCGCTTTAACGTCAGTCGTTCTACGCTATATAGGGCCATAAAAGAAGGGCGTATATCTCGAAGCGCTGATGGTCTTTTTGATATTGCAGAAGTCATCCGATGCTTTGGAGAGCCGATCAAAAAGCATGAACAAAAACAAGAAGTGGATCAGTCTAAAGATGATGCTGATTTACGTCAGCTTGTTGATTTTATGAAAAAGGAAATTGAGTCATACAAAGATCGTGAGAAACGCTATTTAGATCAAATAGACCGCTTTCAATTGCTATTAGGGCATAAAGAGTCTGAAGAAAAAATGTCTCATGATACACCAGTGACACATTCCAATGATGCACCATGCGACAACAATAATGGAATAAGTGAAACTATTGATAATAATAGAGATAGTGAAATTAAAACATCCCATGAGACATTGGTGACACGCCCTAATGAAACACCAAAACACGTACCAAATACGCATTATGAGACAAAGAAAAAACGTGGCTTATTTGGCCGTGTACTGAATGCTGTTTTTGATAATGACTAAGGGAGAAAGATCATGCCGAAACTGAAAGACATTGCCCTAGGCATTATTGTGGCCCCACTGTTGATCCCGATCATGCTGATCGCATCGTACCAGGATAAAAAGGAGCTGAAAAAAGAGCTGGATAAACGCCAAAAAGAAAAAGACCAGTCATCCTGATTATTCAATTGAGCTAATCAAAATCGTGAAACATTGCTTAAATAATAGGCGTGGAACGTGAAAAATCATAAAAAAAGCCCGGTCATGGAAACTCGGGCTATCAACTAGGAACTACAGCGTTGAATTATAAGGATAATTATAACGCATTTCGTATAAGGTGTATTATGTTAATTTTAGGAAACCTAAATAAATGAATATTTTTATTTATTTTTAGATTTCTCTATAAATCGTTTAGTTATTTGTGCTCTAACCTAGAAGTGAATTAAAAGAGTTTCGTAATGAACTATATAAAAATACTTATTTTAATACATTGTATTGCTATATGCGGATGTACTGACACGACAGAATCTAGGTCTAAACCTTTATCAGAAGAATCCGATATCGAATATTATAAAGATATATCAAAACAAGGGGATTTAGTGATTTGGGGGATTTCATCAGATTTAACTATAAAAACCGTTGTAGGCAATAAAAAAAATATTGAGCAAGGTATAGTTTTGACTGACCCTTTTCTTGGTCAGTATCCTATTGATTTTATTCCTAAAGTAAAAATACTAAATGACAATGATAAAATCGAGAAAGTTTCTGATTTTCAGCATCCTATGCGATTTAACTTGCTTTTGAATAATGTTAAAAATATAAAAATTAATAACTTTTATGATAAAAATTATCAAGATCAAGTAAAAGTGTATATACAAAATTTCAGTACACTCGATCCCATATATTTTAAATATAAACAAACACCAAGAGAGTGGATAAATTATTTAATATCACATAAATTTGTAAAATATGAAAATTCATTTAAAAAATTTGATTTAGAGTGCTATTCAATAAATTTGGACTCTGATATCTCTTACCATTGTCTAGGCCACGCATCAGATCCATACAATTCTGAATTTTTAATGAAGATTAATAAAAATCTTACAGATCAAATTGTAGTGACCACAGAAGTTGAAACCCCTCTCTATCCGAACGTAAGAATCGCATGGAGAATGTCTTACGAATCATTAAAAGACTGGAAAACTGTAGATCAAAATATTTGGCGTTTATTAAAAGTTTGGAATGTGAAGAAATAAAGCAATTATCACAATATTTAATCTAATTTTGACTCCATTTAACATAATGGCGGTTATACGAAACTTAGATGTAAGCCCAAAGTAGAAATGTCCGCTTTTAGAATATGCACTTTTGCAATTTTCTTATGTTCTTAAAAAAAATAGTTCTAATTAGTACAATAATAACTAGTAGTCTTGCTCTTGCATATGATCCTACAACGCCTTCATATTATTTAACGAAAGAATTGTGATGTGTGCAGAATATTATGCAGACTGTATTGATGTCTATGGGTCTGCTGGTAGCGGTGGAATGTCAGAGTGTGGAAACTCTTTAAATACATGCATCACTACAGGTGATTGGAATCCACCAAATCTTCCTGTACCATCATCGGATAGATTATTAAACCTTTTTAGTTCAGAAACTAGAGAAGCTACAACAAGATATACCACGGCCTAATAAATCAGGATCTCAATGTAATATGATTGGGATCCTTACCAACATATATAGAAGAGAAAAATGGATCAATTAAAAAAAATAAATGATGATTTGTATCAAGCTGCAATATTATTAGACAGTATTCCTAGTAAGATTCAATCAGATCCATCACTAGAAAATAGAGAAAATATCTTACTGATAGGAAAAGCTCTCAGTCATATTTTTGAACTCCAAAATAATATTTATAAAATTCGCCCTGATTTAAAAAATAATAATCAGTAATAACAGTTATTTATAGTATTTTTTAAGAAAGATAGCGGCTCATTTGAGAATATAAAAGTAATATTCTATTTGTAATAGTTTCTCTGAAATTAACATAATACGGATTATACGAACTAGCCACGTAATGCAACTTGCATTACAATATTCCTATGCATTCAATAAATGGGAAAAATAATGGCTACTGTTAACTTCAGGGTCGATGAAGCCCTTAAAGAAAAATCTTATTCAGTTCTAAGAGAACAAGGTATTGCACCTACTGAGTTTTTTACAAATGTCCTTGAATACATTGCAGCGACTGGGAAACTCCCTGTACAAAAAGCCTTACTCTCAGAAGAGGATACCGAGCTATTAGCGATTGTTCGTAAACGTATTAATGATCCTAAAGAAATGTTTGAGGAAATTACTTTAGATGACTTATAAGCTTTTACGTCATAAGGACTTCACAGCTGAATGGGAAAAGCTTCCTAGTGCTATAAGAGATCAATTTAAGAAAAAACTTGCCAAGGTCATAGAGCAGCCACATATTCCAAAGAATATGCTTAGAGGTGATCTTGCAGGTTGCTACAAAATTAAATTATTAAAGGCTGGAGTCCGACTAGTTTATCAAGTTAAAGATGATCAGGTAGTTATCTTGCTCATTACGGTTGGGAAACGAGCTGACAGCATAGTTTATGACGAAGCGAAAAAGCGCATTAAAGACTAAAAATGGGAGCTTAGAGCTCCCATTTTTGACTTCGCATAACGTGTATTATGTTAATTTTAGAAATAAGTCACCTATAAATTTTGCTTTTATATAAACGACTAAATTAGGTCTATTAGTAATACTCCCTAATAATTCATAATCATAATTCGTCTTTTTAATAGATACATTTAAAGTTTCATTTATAGCTTTTTCTATACTATTATCATGTTGTTTTATAATAACTTTCGATTTTTGATTAATGATTTCACCTTGAAAGGAAAATGCATAGTTTCCACCATTTATTATATTATTTTGTACTACAAAAACTCCATTACCAAAATCATTAAAATTATCTTGAAATTCAAGGAAGTAAATACCATCTCGCATTCTTAAAATACCAGTTCAACAAAGTGAGTGTTTTATATATTTTACGCCAATTTCAACTTTAAATAAGCTTTTAGTTGTTCAAACAAATTGAGCTACCTCTCCTGTAATACAAACATTAGCATTTCATAGTAGTTAACCTTTATTTAACATAAAATCTCTTATATGAAATTTAGAACTTATCCCTTAAAAAGATCATTAAAAAGCTCTTTATCTTTCTGTCTATTTTCTTCTGTCTTACTTTCCGCACTTAAAAACTGCTCAAAATCAGCCCATTGATGTTTAAAAGATTCATCATTCTTAAATTTATTCAAAACCCAAGCGCCAAGCAAAATTTTCCGTCTAGTTTCATTTTTCCGTTCTTGAGCTTTGGCTTCACTTAAAAGTTTTTGCTGCTTAAGTTTAAGCTCATTCTGTTTCTGTTTTGCCTGTTCTAAGATCTGCTCTTGTTCTTTTTTCAAATACTCAATTTGCTCTTGTAGAGATAACTTCTTCTGCTGTGCTTTAGTGAGCTTCTTTAAAACTGCATCTTTCTTTTCTTGAATATCTGACATAGTATTAAACCGTGATGATCAATAACCAAACATCATCATAGAGTCAAAAAACAAAGCGAGCAATATCAAACGTAGCGAAGCGAAGTTTTCCCGGAGTGAAACGAAGGGCGCACTTACCCACTTTTATCATTTCATTCAAAAGTGGACGTTGCGACAGGGGAAACCCCTGTACCCCATGACCTCGCTTTAGCATGGTCAGCAACTTTTTCAAAGTTGCAAAAATCAAAACCACGGTATGCAGAAATTTAGGTTTTTAAAGTGGCAATTTTTCATTTGAATGAAAGCAACATCTCACGAAGTGACGGACGTTCAGCCGTTGCTTGTGCTGCTTATCGTGCCTGTGAAAAATTAGAGGATCTGACTTTTGGAAAGACTCAGGACTACACTAAAAAAAAGGGACTTGCATACAAAAATATTTATGCACCAGAACATACCAATACAAAACTTTTAGACCGTCAAACACTTTGGAATACAGTAGAAAAAAAAGAATTCAATGCCAATGGCTCAATGAAAGCCAATGCACGACTCGCCAAAGAATATATCTGTGCTTTACCACATGAATTAACAGATGCAGAACGCATAAAAATCGTTGATGACTTTTGCCGAGACTTTGTGAACAAGCACAATGTTATTGTCGATGCCTGCATCCATGCACCACATGAACATAACGATGAAACCAATAATAAAAACTATCACGTACACATGATGTTCACGACCAGACTCATCAATGAAAAAGGCGAATTAGGAAAGAAACAAAGAATCTTCAACGACCATGGTCCCGAGATCCTGAAGGACAGCCGAGCAACTTTTGCCAATGTTGTAAACACAGTATTGGAAAATGCCGGACTAGACGAACGCATCGACCACCGGAGTTACAAGGATCAGGGCTTAGACTTTCTTGAACCCACTCATCATGAAGGGCATGAAGCTACAGCACTTCGCAGACAATATGACGAGGAACAAAAAAGACCGCTTGAAGAACGTAACACTGAAATTGTGCTGCCAAGAATTGCACTTGAAAATGATGCAATCAAAGCCAAAAATTTAGATGCTGCACGAGAATACCAACAGATCATCAAGGGCCTTGATCAAGAAATTATTGTTCCAAGTCGATTAGAAGATCAGATTACCCAGCTGGAAAACGAACTTCAGTTAACCGAAGCAGAAGAAAAAGAGCTTTTAGCAGAATTAGTAAATCTCAACCTAGAAGAAGAACGCCTGCAAGAACAACAGGTTCAACAGATCGACAACGCATATGATGACTTCATCCGGTGCCAAGATATTTATGCAGAATTTGCCAATCAGTTTTACACCATTCAAAGCAATGCTGCTGATAATCAAAAGCAGATTGAATCAAATCTCACCAAGACAAAACGATGGTTAGCAGAAAACAAAAGCGATTTTTACCTACATAGCAATAATTTGTTTTATGACTCTTATCATCATACTTACAGAGATATAAAAAAACCTGATTTTTATGCGACTGAAAAATCAGTAGAACAGGCAAAAAATGAGAACTGGAGAGAATACGCAACCGAGGTCGAACAACTTGCTAAAGAATACGATATTGAGAATGTCGTCCAACGCTTAGGTCAATGCTCAGAGATACTGGAAAATAATGGGATTGAACGACCAACGATAAAACCCACGTTTTGGCAGAAGCTAAAACGAGAGTACGTTCATTCATTCGATACCCTACATGATTTTAATGATGATATGAGTCCCCTCCTTAAAGCAAAACGGGCAGATGATCTCAAAATTGAACAAGAAAGAATGCAGCAAGTACGCCAAGCGGAAGTAGATCGCCAACGAAGAATTGAAAATGATCGCAGAGAAAGTGAATTTAGAGAGCAATTACGTAAAGAACGAGAGCAAAAAGAACAACGCTATGAACAAGAAAGACACGAACGAGAACATTTGGCATTTTTAAAACGCCAAGAATTGGAAAAACAGCAGAAAAATGAGCCTAAAAAACCAGAAAATGAAAATAACAACGATTACCGACCTTGGTGAATGCTGTTTAAACGCAAAAAAATAGGGTTTTTAGCGATGTTTTGCTAAACCACAGTAGATTTATAGTTGAGTTAAGAAAAAACTCTTAAATCGCAAATGAGAGCATTTAGCGAGTGTCTACGAGCGAACTACAGGGATCTAAATTTTTTCACCTGTTTTTCCCTGATTACAGGCTCCCCTGTGTATCAAGAACTCAGAATCAGAGCATCCCGAATGGGTGCGAACTGATTACGATGGCTTTATGTCGAGCGAAGCGAGTAAAAAGCTCATGAGCGAAGCGAATTCCGAGCTGCTTTTGCTTTTTTTTAAAGTCACAACCCAATGAGCCAAAAAATTGCCCCAACGAATCGAGCGAAAGCGAGATTCAATAGAGTTTGAGCGCAGCGAAAACCAAGGGCAATTTTTCCTTTCCTGGGCTTTTAATTATTTTTAAAGTTTTTAATGCTTTTAGACTCTCTGAAAACCTTTGTTTGCAAGGCTTTCAAGGTGGATAAGACTACAATTTCTTTGTCATAAGACTACAATTTCTTTGTCATAAGACTACAATTTCTTTGTCATAAGACTACAATTTCTTTGCATTTGATTACATCGAATGCTAATGTAGTCTTAATAACACTTATAACCTATGCAGTCTTATGAAAAATGACTTAGTAGTAAAAGATAATGCCTTAATTAATGCCAGTTATAATCTCGAAGTAACCGAGCAACGGCTTATCCTTTTATCAATAATAAGAGCAAGAGAAACAGGCCAAGGGATCTCATCCGACAGTAAATTAGAAATCCATGCTTCTGATTATGCTTCTCGCTTTGATGTCACCAAAGAAGCTGCGTATAACGCTCTAAAAAATGCAGTTAATAATCTTTTTGAAAGAAAGTTCTCTTTTAAGGAAATTCATAAAGATACAAACAAAGAAATTGTAGTCAAATCCCGCTGGGTTAGCCGAATTGCATATGTTGATGACCTTGCTACATTAGAAGTTACCTTTGCACCAGATGTTGTTCCTCTTATTACAAGATTGGAAAAGCACTTTACGAGCTATCAACTTAAACAGGTTGCGCAACTAACTAGCAAATATGCTATTCGTCTAT
>NZ_VOYU01000024.1:0-8862 GCF_013420135.1 Acinetobacter sp. YH12023 | reverse complement strand
ACCAGTATTGTTGTTGCGGCGCTCTGTAAGGCTAGTCTCATCTGATTGCTGACGAGCAGACGTCGCCCGGTATTCCTTAATCGAGGGTTGATTCGTCATGACCACCACACGCCCCGCGTGGGCCTATACGCTGCCGGCAGCACTGCTGCTGATGGCTCCTTTCGACATCCTCGCTTCACTGGCGATGGATATTTATCTCCCTGTCGTTCCAGCGATGCCCGGCATCCTGAACACGACGCCCGCTATGATCCAACTCACGTTGAGCCTCTATATGGTGATGCTCGGCGTGGGCCAGGTGATTTTTGGTCCGCTCTCAGACAGAATCGGGCGACGGCCAATTCTACTTGCGGGCGCAACGGCTTTCGTCATTGCGTCTCTGGGAGCAGCTTGGTCTTCAACTGCACCGGCCTTTGTCGCTTTCCGTCTACTTCAAGCAGTGGGCGCGTCGGCCATGCTGGTGGCGACGTTCGCGACGGTTCGCGACGTTTATGCCAACCGTCCTGAGGGTGTCGTCATCTACGGCCTTTTCAGTTCGATGCTGGCGTTCGTGCCTGCGCTCGGCCCTATCGCCGGAGTATTGATCGGCGAGTTCTTGGGATGGCAGGCGATATTCATTACTTTGGCTATACTGGCGATGCTCGCACTCCTAAATGCGGGTTTCAGGTGGCACGAAACCCGCCCTCTGGATCAAGTCAAGACGCGCCGATCTGTCTTGCCGATCTTCGCGAGTCCGGCTTTTTGGGTTTACACTGTCGGCTTTAGCGCCGGTATGGGCACCTACTTCGTCTTCTTCTCGACGGCTCCCCGTGTGCTCATAGGCCAAGCGGAATATTCCGAGATCGGATTCAGCTTTGCCTTCGCCACTGTCGCGCTTGTAATGATCGTGACAACCCGTTTCGCGAAGTCCTTTGTCGCCAGATGGGGCATCGCAGGATGCGTGGCGCGTGGGATGGCGTTGCTTGTTTGCGGAGCGGTCCTGTTGGGGATCGGCGAACTTTACGGCTCGCCGTCATTCCTCACCTTCATCCTACCGATGTGGGTTGTCGCGGTCGGTATTGTCTTCACGGTGTCCGTTACCGCGAACGGCGCTTTGGCAGAGTTCGACGACATCGCGGGATCAGCGGTCGCGTTCTACTTCTGCGTTCAAAGCCTGATAGTCAGCATTGTCGGGACATTGGCGGTGGCACTTTTAAACGGTGACACAGCGTGGCCCGTGATCTGTTACGCCACGGCGATGGCGGTACTGGTTTCGTTGGGGCTGGTGCTCCTTCGGCTCCGTGGGGCTGCCACCGAGAAGTCGCCAGTCGTCTAACCGACGACTGGTAGCAGGCCCGCTCCGATGCGGCGCACTAACCATCGAAACCTCGTGAATGTCGGTATCCTGTCTGGCAGGATACCGCTCATTTCCCTTGTTCAGTTCATCGCCGTCGCCGAGCATCTGAATTTTCGGCATGCGGCCAAGGCACTTGGTATCAGCCAGTCGAGCGTCAGCGCGCGTGTGAAAGCGCTGGAGGATAACCTTGGTGTCCTGCTATTTGAGCGCCATGCGCGGGGCGTTCGGCTAACAGACGCAGGCAGGCACTTCATGGGGCACTGTTGCAAATAGAGATTTGAGTCGATGATGTTCCCTTTAAAAAGTACTTAGAGACCGAAAACCCTGTTGATTAGACACACTTCACCCTGAGGCTGACCATAATAAAATGACGATGCTTGTCCTTTACGTAGTGCACGCATGACTTCAATACCTTTAATTGTGGCATAAGCCGTCTTCATAGATTTGAATCCTAATGTGGCCCTGATGATCCGCTTTAGCTTGCCATGATCACATTCAATCACGTTATTTTTATACTTAATCTGCCTGTGCTCAAGGTCTGGTGGACATTTACCTTCCCGTTTTAACCGTGATAAAGCACGTCCATATGTGGGTGCTTTATCCGTGTTGATCACTTGTGGAATTTGCCACTTCTTCACATTATTTAAAATTTTTCCAAGAAAACAATAAGCTGAATGGGTATTTCGTCTAGCAGAAAGATAGAAATCAAGAGTATGGCCACGTTGGTCAACTGCACGGTATAGATATGCCCATTTGCCATTCACTTTTACGTAAGTTTCATCCAGATGCCATAAATGTCGATCTGTAGGATTACGCCAATACCAACGTAAACGTTTTTCCATTTCTGGAGCATAACGCTGAACCCAGCGATAAATTGTGGTGTGATCAACATTCACTCCACGTTCGGCCAGCATTTCCTGAAGTTCACGATAGCTGATGCCATATTTACAATACCAACGAACAGCCCAAAGAATGATTTCACCTTGAAAGTGCCGACCGTGGAAGGGATTCATCTGCTGTATCTCGAAATAAATAAGATATTTAGCTTATCATGTCAGCCTATTTGCAACAGTGCCCAACTTGCGACACTAAATTGGGTAGATTGGTTCAATAAAGAGCGTGTACATAGTGCACTAGGTTATGTATCACCTTTTGATTTTGAAGCAATGTACTATGATAAGATTAACCCGTTAGGTCAGGTGGCCTAACTTAAATAAAAAACTCTCCGACAAACCCGGTACGGTTCACCTTTATCTTTGTTTGTGATGAATACATTAGCAAGTTCCCATTTAGGTGCTGCATGAGAGAGAATTGGTAAAGATAGACAGAGTCCTAAGATAAACTTTTTCATTAATTGTCCTATGAAATCTCATAATGATTTGTTAAATCATAACTTAATTTATTGCTGATCTAGCTTAGCTTATAATTAATTTGAATTATTTTTACGTTGTTTGAGAACTTCTAATCCTAAATCCTTCCAAATTTGCCATTTCATATCATTTGGGTCTATTTCAGCAGTTTTAAGCAGAATTCCAAGTAATTCGGCTGGGTCACGCTGATCAAGGTTAGCAATTTCAAAAAGTGCGCCTAATTGAATGAGATGACGTGTACGAGCTTTTCGTTCAGCTTCCTTTTCTGCATTCAGTAATTTTCTGACTGCTATCTTCTGTTTATTCGCTCGATCTATGGCTTTTTCAGCTTTGATCAAGGCATTCAATTTTTTCTCTTGGTCGGGAGTACGGTATTGGATTTGAGCTAATTCTAATAAAAGCTTTTGTGCATCACTGGGATTCTTTAAAGCAGAAATGTAGGTAATTTTTTCAGACAGCCAATCATTATTCATATTCAATTCCTTAATTCATATACCGCAAAAGCACAGGCTCAATACTCAAAGAACGATAACAAAATAATTACGTCCAAGGTACGCAATTTTGTTAAAGTCGTTCTAGAGATTGTCGCCTGTACTTCCATCAAAAAATTGATGGCGCGCTTAGACGTTTCTCAATTTCATTGAGAAACCTAAGCACGTTAGGGACTTCATCCCTAAAACCCTGAAACTTCTTTTTTTCGTTCAATTGAAAATTGAATGAAAAAAAGAAGTACCAAAGCTAGGAGCAACAGCATGCAACTAAAACAGGTATTGGGAAAAATCAAAGATATTAGTTTTGGCGTGATCGCAGCACCGCTAATTATCATCATTATGATGTGGGCTTCGATACTTGATCAAAGAGCGTTTAAAAAAGAACGTAACCGAAAAAAGGAACAGGATAAGACCTAATGGCGATTGCTCGTTTAAGTGTCAAAGTCGGTAAGGCAGGTAAAGCAGCACCGCATGCCGAATATATTGATCGGGATGAAGAAAAAAAGCTGAAACAAGAACAGGCAGAAACCGACCTTGAACATAGTGCCTATGGGAATATGCCGAAATGGGCTGAACATAATCCGATTACCTTTTGGGAAGCAGCCGACCTTTACGAGCGCAAAAATGGCAGTACCTATCGAGAATATGAAATTGCCCTGCCTAGAGAGATGAATGCCAAACAACGTCTAGAACTGGTTGAGGAGTTCATTCAGTCCGAGATCGGCTCAAAATATCCATATCAGTTTGCGATTCATAACCCTAAAGCAATGGACGGCAACGATCAGCCCCACGTGCATCTCATGTTTAATGAACGTCTGCAAGATGGAATCGAACGAGATCCAGAGCAATATTTCAAACGCTATAACAGCAAAAATCCTGAACGTGGCGGAGCTAAAAAAGACAATACAGGCAAGAGTTACCAGGAACGAAAAATTGATATTAAAGACCTACGCCAAAGATGGGCGGATTTATGCAACAGCCATTTAGAAAAACATCAAATTGATAGCCGTATTGATATGCGAAGCTACAAAGAGCAAGGCATAGAGAAAGAACCCGAAAAGAAACTGTTACCAAGCCAAGCCAAAGACCCTGAAATTAGGGAAGCCCTACAACAATCACGTACAGCCTATAAAGAGCTTGAGCGACTAGACTTAGGCGACCCCAAACAAGACCTGAAAGACCTCAAAAACAGCCCAATTTCAGACAAAGAAATTAAACAGGGTATTGAGAGCTTTAAGGCTGATTTTGACAGCTTTAAACAGCTTGCTTTGGAACAGTACAAACAACAGCAGAAATTAGAAAGAGAGCAACAGAAAACAATGAAGTTTAGAGGGATGAGCCGATGACACCTGATGAAAAAAAGCTATATGCACTAATGGCAGTTGCAGAACAACAGCAGAACCTCGTCAATCAGGCCGTTAAAGAGCTTCAAATCACGAAAGAACACATTCAAAGCACTATTGCTGGGCAGACCCACCATACTGTATCAAAATCGCTAAATACGGGCTTACAGGAGGGTACAGCGGAGCTTATTAAGACCGCTAAAGCACTTGGACGCTTGAATAATTCAATTGAATCAGCCCGTGATCAGTTGTCATGGAAGCTCATTACCATTGTTCTAGGCATCTTTGCCATTCTGATGCTTGGTATCATTTGGCTGTTTAGTGTTTATATCAAACCTTTAGGCAATATCCCGCAGATCGAGAGCCTGAGACAGCAAGGCATCCAGTTTGATATTGGAAGTTGTAAAGTTGATGGAGAATCTAAACCGTGTGTCCGAGTGATGAAAAAGCAGTGCGGATATGGAAAAAATGGCGATTTTTGTGTCATAGACCCAAAATAATAAGAATATTTCTTATGCTAAAAGAAAATTCTTACTTAATTTCAATTCTACGAGAGGAAAAGGGGTAATCATGCCATTGATTGAATATTACGGCTTGTTATTTGAATGGCATGACCAAAAAATGGATTTAGTCTACAGAGGGCGTGAAATTACGTTCGAAGAAGTCTGTAGTATTTTCCTTGATCCTGCATTGATGTCTTTTGATGATGTAGGACACTATGACGAACAACGACTAATATCAGTCGGTTTAAGCAATCGTGGTAGACTATTAACAGTGGTTTGGGTTGAACGTGGAGATGTTGCGAGAATAATCACTGCATTTGAACCATCACATCACCAAAAGCGGAGGTACAGCAATGCAAAATGAATTAGAACGCTATAAAAATTTTGATCCTACCAATGCCCCATTGGTTAAACCTAGTTTTGTGAAAAAATTACAGGAACGTCACGCCATCGCTCAAGCAAAGGCTTTTGATGCTGATGTGGTGACATGGTTAGGTTCACAAGATAATGAAACAAAACAACATATTAACGATATGGTTCGCCATATTATGGCATTGAAACGTACTTAATTAGGTATGACCTCCCTTTTTTGTTTTAATGTTTGATTGATTAATTAGAAAGCTCATTTGGTATTCATACCAAATGAGCTTTTACTTTATAGTTTTTGAAGGATACGCCGTGGTTAAGGAAGTTGTTATGTTGAAACATTCAAGTTTGGAAAGAAAAGAGTTCAAGCATGAAGAACTTGCACTAATAAAAAAACTTGATTTCAACGATATTGAGATTATTAAGCCTGATAATCTTGGACAAATCTTAATTTGGACTTCTAAACTTGCTGAATATCATCATGCTCAATTTGTTGAATTTAGTCATAAGTTAGATATTGTTGATGAAATAGAAGAGCGAGAAGAGATTAACAATAAGATTAATTTTTATAGAAAAAGTAGAGTTTTAGAGAATCATATCAAGGATTTCTATCTAAAAAAGCTATTGGATCAAGGAGAAGCGACAGTAAAGGGATATATCAAACATCCGATTAAACAGGATACAAATTACGCTGTAATTTCTTATCACGGATATCATTTTGTTAGTTTTGCTACTCCAGAGATTATTGAAAAATTTCCCTTACATTTTATTGATTTTGTACAAAGTGAAACACCAAAGACATTAGCAGATATACACTCTGATGAAGCTGTACTGCTATCAACGGTTAAGAATTTTATAACGCCCTTTAAAGAACAATATAAAAAAATAAAGAGTAAAAATAAGGAGATCAAAGAACACAATACGGTCGTACATAAAATTTATATAAAAATTAAAAATAAAGAAGCAACTTTGCAAAAGCCAACAGATTCAAAGCCTAAAGAATCTAGCCCCAAATCTGATGAAAAGATTACTTTACCAGTAAAAATGAAGCAGGTAGCTATTCAGCAAAATATAGCTTCACAAGAAAAGTCAATTACTGTGATTAAGAAGCGAAAATTTGCTTTAAATAAGGATAAGTAAATTTGTAATTGTAAATTATAAAGAAAATCCCCCCTAAGCCTTGCAACTTAGAGGGGTTTTCCAGTAAATTCTACGGTACGCAGTTATTTGATGTTAACCCATCGAATAACGAAGATCATAAGGTTTGGCGACCGTTATGATTTCACCAAAGGCTGGTACCTGAACTCTATTTTCACAATAAACAGTGTTTAGATCAAGTCTCAAAATGATAAGTCTTCGTTAATCCGTGTTTTAAATCATCAAATAAGCATCATAGATCGAGCTTTGCCTGCTTCTGCGTGTCCGTTTTAGGGATTGGCATGCGTTGCATGTGGAGGGAATAAGTGTCACTGGTGCAACGTAGCGATAGTCGAAAGGCTAAACCGCTACAGGGGAATCTCACAAAAGCGGAGCGTTAAGAGTAGCTGTATAGGTTGGTTAAGTTGCATGTTGGGGAAACCCTCGCAGAGATACCGCCATACTTCGACAGGGAGCGCGTGGGAGAAGGTGCAAGACCTTTAGTCCTTGTCTGCATAGTCTGCAAAGCTATGTGCGGATACGACCGATATACGTGGCTCCGAAGCCAAAAGAATATGCGGTAAATCGGCAATACTTAAAGGATGTGTCATTTTTTTAAATGACCGCCTTTAGGGAGAGTATTGCCGAAACTCTCTCAACCGTTCACCAAAGCCAAAGCACGAAGTGCGACGCTTGGGTAACGAGTTGAGAAGTTGAGAGCATGTGCTTTTGCTTTTATAGGTTTTTATATTTTTATAGAAGAGCTTTTGAGAAGCTTGTTCTGCTTAGGCTATTATTAAAATCCAATTCTGTTTGTATTAATAATAATGTTATTAGAATATTTTCCTCTGACATCATCGCAAACAGTTGTATAGCTATAATATTCATAGGTTTTTAGAGTACCAATAATATAGCCTCTTTGAAAAATAGGTTCCCATTGATTAGTAAATGGGCTCAAGAAAAGACCTTGTGAACATTCAATCGCTAAATTATTTTTCACTACATTATTTTTAGGATTTGAGTGAACTTCTTTTATAGAAAAATATCTAATATCATTATTATTTGGTGCTGTTTTGATTGAATTTTTGTCTACATATATTTTAGAAATCTCACCTTGAACCGTACCGGGTTTGTCGGAGACCAAGCTTTCTGAGAGAATGTCCCGATGAAAAAAGTAAAATATACCCCTGAAATCAGAGAAAGAGCGGTTCAATTATTGATTGAATCCGAGAAAGATTATCCATCGAATTGGGCTGCGATCACCGCTATTGCTCCCTGAGCAGTATACTGCGCAAGGGTTGTACTCCTGAAACACTACGTGTTTGGTATCAAAAATATTTAGATAAACAAAATCCAGTTAAAGTACAGCAGCTTTCAGACCAAGAACGTATCAAACAACTCGAACGCGAAAATAAAGAACTGCAACGCGCCAATGAAATTCTACGTAAAGCAGCCGCTTTTTTCGCCCAGGCGGAGCTCGACCGCCCACACAAATAATGGTGGATTTTATCCATAATAATAAAGAGCTGTACGGAGTCGAGGCGATTTGTAGAATTTTACCGATCGCACCTTCAACCTATTACCGGACTCTAGATCTCTGTGAAAATCCAGAACATCGAGCAAAGCGAGATTTACATGACTTGCATCATGCTGAGGAGATTAAACGAATTTGGAAGGAAAGTTCAGGTCGGTATGGTGTACGTAAAGTCTGGCAAAAACTGAAACGTGAAGGCTATATTATTGCGCGCTGTACTGTTGCTCGATTAATGCAAAAGCTAGGTATAAAAGGTGTTTGGCGTGGTAAGAACAAACAAACCACCCGTAGCCGAGATGATCAAAAACGAGCGGATGACTTGGTAAAACGTAATTTTACTGCTGATCATCCTGACCAACTGTGGGTGAGTGACTTTACGTATATTCAAACAAATTCAGGCTGGGTTTATACTGCATTTATTATTGATGTGTTCTCACGAGCAATTGTTGGATGGAAAGTATCGACACGGATGAATACAGATATGGTGCTCGATGCATTGGAGCAAGCATTTAGGGCGGCAGAGGGGGCTGGAACGCTGAGTGCGCCCATGCCGCATTGCGAAGCAAAAGATAATCGGATAAAATGTAGCAATTCATATTCGTAAGCGTGGAGTAATCAGATGGGAAATTCCAAGTCAGCAGACAAGTAAGCCGCAACAACCAGTATTGTTGTTGCGGCGCTCTGTAAGGCTAGTCTCATCTGATTGCTGACGAGCAGACGTCGCCCGGTATTCCTTAATCGAGGGTTGATTCGTCATGACCACCACACGCCCCGCGTGGGCCTAT
>NZ_VOYU01000016.1:0-43324 GCF_013420135.1 Acinetobacter sp. YH12023 | reverse complement strand
GGAGGTAAGAATTGCTTAAGATTTTTAGAACTTTTTTTGGCGGTTATATTCCAAACCATCAAAAACTCAATAGCATGAACTACAGTATTCTAAAGCTGCAACGCCCTATTATTACAGTAGTAAATCCAAATCAAGGTTTAGGTCAAATCAAAGGTACAACAAAAAAAGTAGGGGCTAATTACTCAACTGTCACTGTTTGTGTATTTAAGCGATCCACAAGGGAATTGCTTTGGGAAACCAAATCAAAAACAGATGGTACATATGCTTTTAGAAATATAGCAGTCGGGCTCGAGTGTTTTGTTGTGGCTTTTGATCCTAACAATCAATACAACGCTGTTATTCAAGATAAGGTGATAGCAAAATGAGTAAAACATCAGTCAATGCTCGGCTTAGTATGATCCAGGCTTTTGCAAATTTTATGGATAGTGGTAGCCAGAGTGCTACCGTTATTTTTTATGAAGGTGTGCAGCCTGCAAATACATCAGTTGCAGCTGATTCAAACAATGCCTTAGTGACATTGGTTTTTCCTAAACCCTGCATTAAAGAAACCACGCCAACTTATGTTGAATTACACCCAACTGATATAGGATCAGTTATTAAGACTGGCACTGCAACTTGGGCGCGTATTTATAATGGTGCGGGTGAAGTGGCTGCGGATCTTGCAGTGGGTATTGACATATCGTTAGCTAATACAAATTTAGTGCTTGGCGGCACACTGTCCATCACTTCGATAAAACTCAGACCTTAATGAAAAAGGTGCTCATGTGGATTTTAAAAATAAGCTCGGCACCATTGATGCACACAATCTAAACTTAAACTTTAAATCTGATAACACTGACAGTCACAATATCATCCTGAATTTTGAGCACTTGGCCGATGGCTCAACCAATCTTAATTTTGGTGATGATGTTTCAGCTGAGGTTGATGCGGTATTAGATACTGATTTTGGCTTTGAAGTCACCGCAGTCTATGCGGATAGTGGTGCCAATACTGCATTCATAGACACAGTGCTTGATACTGAATTCGGTTTTGATGCTATTGCGGTATTTAGTGAAAATACTGATGTTGTTGGGCAGATTGATACAGCCTTAGATACTGGTTTTGACTTCGAAATAGATGCATTCTTTGTTGAAAATCTATGCACGGTCGATGCAATTCTTGACACTAATTTCATATTTGAAATCGAAGCATTATTCGATATTAATCATATTTTAGGAGTATCGTTAAGCCTGTGCTCTCAGTTTGAAAAAACAATAGCGTGTCTTTCTGTTATACCAATACCTTGGTCAAAACCAGTTTTAAGAGTCTCAAATGAGACTCTTTTTTATGAACAGAGTTTAGTTCTCTCCAACCAAGTGAGTGTTGAGTTTGAACAGGCCGGATCGCTGAATCGTGTTGTTAGGTCGCTGCATGAGCAAGCAACTGGTCTGAGCTCTGATGCTTACATGGTTTGGGAGGAGGGTGACAAGCGCTTTATTCATCAACGCTATGTACATCAAGACACGATCAAGCTACGTCACAATCGTGAATCAAAATGGCAAGAAATGATTCGCAGACGTAAGCAATTCACCTATTCACATGAAGTCGCAAAGCAATTTGAAAGGTGCTTTTCATTTGAATGGGACATAGGCCTAGAGATAGTCACCAAGTCTGAATTGCCTTGGGATAAAGCCAAATCCATTCATTATCGCAAGCATCCAGTTAAACCTTGGCCAAAGCCTGTATTACCTGAATACGTAGGTGATGGGAACCTTAACTTCATCTGTCTTTGTCATGACGTTGATCCTCACAATGTTGTTTTAAATTTTGGTGCGGATGACTGTATTCCTGCACTACCGAATAAAAACTGGTGGTATATCGTGAATAATTTAAGTGCAGAACGCTTAGATAATGGTGAACCGATTAAAGTCATTAACGGCACTTATAATTGTAGCCGTAGTACGTGGTGCTGGTCATATTCAATTACCGTGGCACATACGGAGAAAGAAAAACTACAGCCAATTGATGATCAGCCGGTAATTTTAAAGTTGATGATCAATAGCTTTGAACATCATGTTCTACTTGAGACTGAAACGGAAACTATTAAGTTTGCAAATAAGTCATATACCTATGATGGTCGAAGTATCACAGCACTCAATGCAGCGGATTACGCAGCTAAACGATCATTCATTCAAGACAATGAGCGAACGTCTGTACAGCTCGTCCAAGCAGAAATTGATCGAGCTCAATCCGGTACTGAATTGGACTGGAAGCTGATTGATGATGTTGGTTGGATCATTGCAACTGAGAGTTTGAGCTATGCGGAACTTGCGCCAATGGACGCAATCAAACAAGTGGTCGAAGCTGGTGGTGGTTTCATCTATAGCCAAAAATCAGGCAATACGCTTTCAATTTTACCGCGCTATAAAAAAGGCTATTGGGATGCGATGACTGTGGATGACTACGATATCTTGATTCCACAGAGCGTCGTGATTCAACAGACGATCGAACAAAACAAGGATTACATCGCCGACTACAATGCGATTAATGTTGTGAACAGTCGAAGTGGCAACAGTTTGACTGTGAAACAGCGCGATACTGCAGGTGATATTCCTCTTGAAGCTGTGACAGGACCAATGTTTGACGTGGTATCAGGGGCAAGCTTTGGCAAGATGGAACTGATCAATGCCAATATTCAAGAATTTCACACCTTGTCAGGTTTACCGGTCTCTCAAGAAATTGGTGAGATGTTGCCAGGTAAAACCGTGGCATTCCACGGACAGTGGTGGGGCGTTGTTGATTCTGTAAGTGGTTCATTTAGTCATGGCAAAGTGATTGAATCCATCAAAGTGGAGCGCATTCATCGTGAGTAATCCTTTATTTGAACTTCGCAAACTGCTGAATCCAACTCATTCAGAATTAATTGGAATAATTACTTCTGCAAGTCATCCTGAGTATCGTGTTCAAGTGGATGGAGGATCAGGACCAGTGCTTTGTACAAGCGGGACGGCCTACAACATAGGGCAACGTGTATTCATTTCAAATCAACAAATTTTACGACCAGCACCAAGTGGTCAACACAGTCAGATAGAAGTCTGAATCATTTAAACAATGGCACCGAAAGGTGCTTTTTTATGCCTAAAAATTAGGGGAATTTAATGGAGCCTGTCTCTACAAGTGGTTTCGCAGCTTTTTTAAAATTTTACGGTGCTGCAGTTGCCGTCACACTGGCCATCTGTTTGGTTGCAACGGTTGTCATTATGATGCGTTTACCGCGCTCACCACAGGAATGGGCTGTAGGCTTAATTTGCACTGTGGTTTCTAGTCTTACTGGAGGCGCATTTATTATTGTGAAATGGGGCTTACATGAATGGGTAACTGATATATGGGGAATGATCGCCCTAGGCGGTTTCTTCTTTATCTGTGGTTTACCCGGGTGGGCTATTGTGCGTTGGACTTTTAATTTTATTAACAAGCAAGAAGGTAAGACGATTATTGAAGTTGTGAAAGAGCTGAAAGATGCGAGAAATGATCTTAGAAAATAATCAAAAAATTTAAAAAGTAAAAAGCCCGTGATTCGCAGTCATGGGCTTTTTTGTTTCACACAAATTGATAAGAAATAAGTGAGAACCTATGAACAAGTTTACCAAAGGTAAATTTAAAATTCATCCAAAAGAGGGCATGGAAATGGAAGGTTATTTGTCAGGCTGGTTGCGATTTTGTGTTGGGGTGGCAATCCTTTTAATTGCAGCAAGTCCATTTATCTATTCGTTGTCATATTTTTTTAATGTACTAGGTGTTGGGCGATGATGAATATTTTTAAAAAGAGATGGCAGGTGGTGATCTGGATCATTAACTTTTTCAAATAATACCGACCGAATATATGGTCGGGTTTTTTATTGTCTGTGCGCCATAAGGCGCTTTTTTTCTACCCAAAGAAAACCCCGATGAGGCAAACATCGGGGTTTTGTTTTTCCCCAATCCACAGAGCGAGGAAAGAGGAAAAGGATGTATGCCTGAAAGTATAACAGTGATTATTAAATTTGTAGAGGCAATCATGGATAAATATGGTTTCTGGAAAGTAACACTCATCATCATATTAATGATACTGGCATGGAAATCCCCTGAATTGGTATCAGCAATCAAAGCTTAAGCCGATCCAATACAAGGTCGGTTTTTTTATTGTCAGTGTATGCGCCATAAGGCGCTATTTTTATGCCTAAGGAAAGTGAAATGAGTAAAAAATTAACAACAGCACAAATTGAAAACCAAGCAAAGTTGCTAGGGGTAGAAACTGCAGCATTACGGGCTGTGATAGAAGTTGAATGTAAAGGATCAGGCTTTAATGCCGACAATACACCAGTGATTCTATTTGAACGTCATGTGATGCGGCAGCGCTTGATTGCCAATGGTCAAGCAAAGACAGTGGATCTTATGATGGTTAAGCGTCCGGATCTATGCAGTAAAAGTACAGGTGGCTATGGTTTGTATTCAGCCCAACATGGTCGCTTAAATGCTGCTGCGCAATATCATCGGGCTTCAGCCTTAGAGTCGGCGAGTTGGGGAATTGGGCAGGTCATGGGCTATCACTGGAAGGCTTTAGGATATTCATCTCTACAAGCATTTATAAATGCGATGTATAAAGATGAAGCCTCGCAACTTGATGCTATGTGTCGATACATTCAAGTGAATGGCCTGGTAAATGCATTAAAAAATAAAGATTGGAAAGCCTTTGCGCGTGGCTATAACGGTATTGCATATGCCAACAATAGTTATGACGTGAAGTTAGCTAACGCGTATAAAAAAGCCCTCAATTGAGGGCTTTACTATTATTAATTGAATGAATCATTTTCATAAATTTACACAGTAACTTCCGTGCTTTGTTAGTGTAGAGCTTTAACACATATATAGGCCTAAGTATGAAAGCGTTAGCAATTATAAGCGTGGTACTAGTAATGGGGCTGGTAGGTTGCCAGCAAAAAGACAGTAATGAAAATGAAGAGACGACAACACCTCATACATTAGATAAAGACTAAAATGCTCCAATGATTATTACAGCAGATATAAAAAACCCTCACTAAGAGGGTTTTTTTAGGATTGGGGTTTTAAGCTTCAACCCAAGTATCTTTAACTTCTTGAGAGTCTTTAGTCAGTACAATTTTCTTGTCTGTAATTTCACCAACCCATGAAACTGGAATTAAGTGGTGGTGGCCGTCACCATGTTTAGTCAGTTTAATTTGATCTGAACCTTGCAAGTGGTCTACTTCACCAACTTTAGTCCCACATGAAGCAATTACATCCGCATGGCTCTTAATATTTTCAACATTAACAGTAGTCATTAGAATATTTTCCTATTTCAATGTGAGTGAGCATTCAGCCTATCGTAAATAGACGCTGATATCAGGGTTTGAAATAGAAGGGATACAAAGGGCTTTATGTTCTTACGTACTTGGCCAGATAAATTACATTGTATTATTTAGAAATAAGTTTTGATTTGAGCGTTTTACGACCTATTCATAGTGTTTTTGGATACTTTTTATCTCTTGGAAATACGAAAACTTGCAAAAATTTTCTTAATTTGCAATCCTTTCGGCCAAGGGTGTCTAGTTAAATTAAGGCAGGTATTTGTTGTAGTCGGGCCGCTATAACGCGGATAACGAGTGCCTGTATGTTTAATTTAAAGATTTTTAACAAAGTCTCTACGGAAGTATTGACTATAAAAAATGATCTCCAGCTTAATTCAGAGCTGCAACTTATTAATAAATATAAATCTTCTGATTCTGATATGTATAAACAAGCGATTGTTTTAATATTAAAAGATCGTGGATATTCAAATTTAGAAATTGGCCAATTATTAGCAAGATAAATTTATTTTTAATCAGCCTTGGAAAAAGAGTGCCATATGGCACTCTTTTGATTTAAGTATAAATTAACCTTTATTGCATTTTGGATCTTGACCTAATGCACGAAGTTTATCCTGCTCTAAACGTTTTTTTAATACATTTTGATTGGCATTGTCTGTCAGAAGACTGCCACGTATTGTATAGATTGTAAGCTTAGAAGAAGTTGAATCTATCGGCGTAATTGTAGTCTTAAAAATATAAGTCCCATATGGCGGTCTGCCATAAAAAGTCCCGATATTATTTTCACGATCTAGGTTAGCTTCAACTTTCAAATAATCATTATAAGTCCTGTATTCCACGCATTTTCCATATGCCTGCTTTAAGTTTGCATAAGATTGTACATAGTCCAAAGGAACTTCTACTGAACCACCACCATTGATTGATTTTGTTACCAATTCAGTTTCTGAGGTTGGTAGCATCATTCGTACACAGCCTTGGAGCAATA
Organism: Acinetobacter sp. YH12023; assembly: GCF_013420135.1. Taxonomy (NCBI): domain Bacteria; kingdom Pseudomonadati; phylum Pseudomonadota; class Gammaproteobacteria; order Moraxellales; family Moraxellaceae; genus Acinetobacter; species Acinetobacter sp. YH12023. The sequence continues at coordinate 36,997 of NZ_VOYU01000016.1, read as the reverse complement.
ACAGTGAAGTTAGTAGCCCTAAGCCAGTAGCTGTTTTAATAAACTTTGACTTTTTTAAGGTTTGCATGTTCAACACCCTCAACAATACGTTTTGTAATAACAATAGATTCTGGCTCAGTCGCTTTAAATCGAGAATCAACTTCATATTCAGCAATGAAAACTAGAGGTTTAGTATTTGGGTTACGATCTACGCCAATAACATAATCTTTATTTTCTTCTAAAGTCACGTTTTTGATTTCAGTAAAGTAACTATGATTTCCAATACCACTCACGAAAACAATATCGTGTTGACCAACAGGTAGTTTGAGTTTCACCTGCGAATGATCAAATCTTGTTTGTGTGGTTGATGGGCTGAGTAGTGAGTTTTCTACAAATTTCACACGTTGCTGGTCAAAAGTGTAAACCGTGTAAGGGTACGCACTTAAAGAACCTGATCCTTGGAAAAACTCATAAGGAATTGTTTTGATCGTGGCATATTTTTGGCCCGAGCTCACGAGTTGGTTGGCATAAGCTTCTCGCTTTTCTGAAATAGGTGCATTTGCAGCAGTATTTAGGTAGCGTGCTTCCTTTGGAATATGTAGCGGTAACATAGAAACAGACTTTTTATTATCAGCAGTTTCTACAACTTGACACCCAGTTAATAGACCAAATAAGCCTAAAAGTAAAAGTGGTTTAATATGCATTATTGATCCAAATTTAATCATAATTTTTGGTAAGCATAATTTACTTAAAATATATTTCGACTGAAATACATTAGGGAATAATTAAATCTAATGGATTAAATTATAATCAATATAATTGTCCAATTTTATCTTTTCTTCTTCGGGCATTTCTTCCCATTTCCGCCCGGCAGGCAATCACAGGCCTGGCCATCTCCGTCGCGGTCTAAACATTTCCAGCCGGTTTGCTCAATCAATCTAGTTAGAATGTTGTAAAAAGCCCAGTTTGGTTGACAAATCCTAGTTTGAGTCTTAAAAGTTGGTTGACAAAACTTTAAAATAGTCCTAAATCAAACATTTATTTAATAAATAACATAGTCATGGAAATATTATTAAAAATTTGTGGGGTATTGGCTGTTCTCGTTGTGCCAATTATATTGGCATTTTTGAATAATAGATTAGCTCACCTAAAGCACTCCAAAGAAAGTAAGGTTGAAGCGTTAAAGCTGGCAGATGAATTTGAATCCTCAGAATTAGAAAAGCGTTCAACTTTGTATAAGGATAGGCTAGCTAAGTCTCTTTTTAACAATGAAGCTCTTACATATAGTGAGGCTAAATTCTTTACCAAGTATGAAAATGCAGATTTGTGGGTAGGTGAATACGTAAAAGTAAGGAATAGGTTGAAACGTGAAAGAGATGAAGACGGGACTTTAATAGAGTTTAAAACTAGGGCTAAATGGTACACGATTGTGCTAGCACTTTTAGGGTATATCGCTTTTGCTTTTGTAGGATTGATCCCTTTTTATAAAGCCCAGAAGTATATAGATTGGATAATAGGCTACTACGATAAAGGAATGCTCTTAAGTGTTTTTATTATTGTTGCATTGCATGCTATTTGTTTGGCTGTTGCATTTTTATGCCTTAAGTATGTTGAGAGGTGTGCTGATGCAAGTATATTTATGAATGACTTTAATAAATACGCTTTTAGGGTTGAGAATATTGAAGAACAGGATATTGGTGAAATAGATAAGGTTGCATAGATTATAATTCCAATACTTCCTAAACTAGTAGAAGAAAGCGCCTAATGGCACTTTTTTCTCCAATTATTGTTGATTCAATTGATATTGATTCTTTCGCAATTCAATGATTTGTTCATCCAATGCTTTTAAATTTTTGTTTATTTTCTCATTTAATTCTGTATTTTCTTTCTTTAAAGTATCATTTTCTTTTTGAATTTTAACTAATTTATCATTAATTTTTTTATAAGATTCGGAATCAGATTTGTTAAACAGTAAAAACATTAGACCCGCTGATAGTAGGATACAACTTACAGTTGTTATAAATTCAGCGGTTTTATAAATAATAGTATCTTTATTCTTATTTAGAAAAAGAAAAAATAAAGATATAAAACCAATAATACACAACCAAAAAGACAGCATAAAAATAATAGATTGCATTACATTTTCTGCTTTTGTGAAAATATTAACATTCACTGAAACAAATGTAAAAAAAGCAGCGAATAAAGCAATAGTTCCTAGAACTGAATTGCGAGTTTCTTTTAATTCATCTTTAGTTTCAACTTTATGGTCATCAATATTTTTTAATGCCTTATCTAAAGAACTATTAAGTGCTTCGAGTGCTGTGCTTTGTTTTGCGAGCAAGGCCTTTTCAATTCCATCAGCCTTATTTTCGAGAATTAACTCTAAATTTTTTAATATTTCGAATTCATTGCTTTGAAAACCAAAATGTATTTTGGGGTCTTTTGGTGAATTAGCTGTAGATGATTTTGTACTATTTTTAATCGTCTCAGTTGATAAAGAGCCTTGCACACTAACATTAGAAATAGTTTGATGTATAGAAGGTTGTCCAATCGTTTTGGTAGATTTAATTTCATTATTCAACTTTTCAACAGGTTGGCTTGAAAAAGTGATTGTTTCATTAGGGCCTATTGATGTAATTGAAGACTTAGAAGATGGATAGATAACTTCTCCATCTTCTAATTTTTTAGTTCGATTTTTTTTTATTTCTTTATCAGACATTATTATTCACTAATTAATTTAATATAATTTTGAATATTTTTATTAGGAATACTTTGAACAAAGGTATTCAAATCACTAAGTGTAATAATGTTGATGTCATCAGGTAAAGTGTTGAAATCTTGAGTAATCAAGATGATATTATCTTCATTTCCTGTATTGAAGTTTTTTTGTTTAGCAACTTCTATTTGATAAACATCATTATATGTTACCTCCTTAATTTCGGTTTTAAGAACAAAACGAATCAAAGGTTCGCACAAGTTGGTTTCATCAAATTTTAAAAATTTCTCTCTAATTATTGAATCTGGATTCGGATGCTTAACTATATGTCTTGTTACGTAGCCAATACGGTTTATTTCAACATTTTCATGTTGAAAAAGCTCCATAGTTGTTTTTAATATATCGTTGAATACCTGTACTGAATCTTGATGACCGTATTTGAAATTAATATCACATCTAGCACCGGATATAGTTAAGTTGAAGGTTTGGTCTGATGAAGAAATTTGGCATCGCGGAATTTCTGCTGGTACATCATTCGGTATTGGAAATATAAAAGTTTTTAGATCTAAATTATTGTTTTTGAAAACTGATTTTCTTTTTAAATCAACTGAAAACTCATCAAATTTAAGGTTAACTGGTGGATTTGCAAAAAAGAAGGCAAATTGCAGATCTGATGGTGTCATTTTTTGTTCCATACTTTAAAGACTTTTACAAACTAGTAGTAAGAAAAGAGAATGTGATACTTTAACTAGATTTGGTATTGAATTTCAATCTTAATAAAGACCAAAATACTAAGTTTTATAAATTTATTTATCGTTAGCTACATAGTGATCTTCCACCACGAGCCAACCTAAACCTTTCTTACCATTATCAACAATGTTTAGATGATTATTGCCTTGAGCGACAATTACATCTTTAGTTAGAAATTGAAGAGCGTTCCAGATGGATGAACGGCTTAAAGTTTCAAGTGCAAGCTCAATATCAACCTTCAAATCACTCAGTGATTGGGTGTAGTCCAAATCTAGTGTATTCAGTAGTTTCCCGTAAATCACACGCTTCTTCCCATCATGCAATGGAATAATTCTTAAATCAGCTTGGGAATTGGTGTTACTTGCTGATCCTTCAAAACTTTCTTCAAGTCTCGCCACAATATCCGCATTCATAGAGCGATTCAGCTCTTTAGCCGATTCAGCAATTTTATCTTTTAACTCTTGGGACATACGCATTTTGTATTCCACACCAAGATTTCTTCCCATTTTACAAACTCTAGAGTTAAGCAATTTTTAAAATAATAGTATCCCCAGCAGGGATTGACAAGAGTATGTTATAAGAATAAATTAATTATATCCCCAGCAGGGGTATAAAAACGCCCCGAACAATCTTGGCGGAAAGCGGGGCGAGTTACCAATCTTTTGAGAAAATTGATATGAATAGTTTAACATTTAATGCAATACAATTTCATCCCGTACCGCAAAAGGACAATCAAATTTGGATAACTTCATCTGAATTAGCTTTTGCATTAGGTTATAAACATGGGGATTCTGTCACACGAATTTATAATCGTAAGTCGGATGAATTTACTTCCGATATGACAAAGGTTATTGATAATCCCCAGACGGTCAATTTGACCGTACGGGTTTTTTCTTTACGTGGTTGTCATTTGATCGCTATGTTTTCCAAAACACCAGTCGCTAAAGAATTCCGCAAATGGGTACTCGATGTATTGGACAAAGAATCACTGCAACAGCAAATCGACACTCGCGTAAAAATCAATGCAGAGCAGCAAGCGGAACTAAAGGAGATTGTAGACCGACGTGCCCAAGGTGAACGTAGACTTCATGCAGAAATGTGGTCGCGTCATAACAAACACTTTCGCATCACACGTTATAGCGATCTGCTGGCCATTCATTTCCAAGATGCAGTGAATTACCTAGAAACTCTAGAAGTTAAGTCAAAAGGCAGTATTTATATAGATGAAAAACAATCTCTAGAAATGCTCTGCGTACATGCTCGATTTTTTCAGGCATGGTGGAACACACATAGCCCAGCATTGGCCAAACTAAACCCATTACTGGTGAGTATGCTCAACGACAATATGTTCTCTATGAGCAGTGCTATTTCAGACGTGAGTAAAAAATGCGGATTCAAAATGCCACATTATGATTACGACCACATGTTTGAACTTCAGACACTACCGCATGCAAGATACAGATTGCTCAAGTGAAAAAATAGACCGCCTTCGGGCGGTTTTTCTTTTATGCGAAAAACAGTGATAAAATAGTGAAAATTAATGAGTTTTTAAAGCAGTCTACAAAAAATCAAAAAAAATATTTTTTTGCAATTTGTAGACTGATTTGTAGACTGTTGAGCTACAAATACAGCCAAATGACTGCAATCTTATACAACCATTAAAATTTTTAAGTGTTTGAAAATACAAGTGAATACAACTAAATGCAATCAATTCCAATCCAAACAAAACTAGGTGGATTCTACTTTTTCTATTATTCAATAGTGGGTACATTCATGCCGTATTGGAGTTTGTATCTAGAGGATCAAGGGTTTAATTATCAAGAAATAGGTATTTTATCTTCGATTGCAATTGTCACACGTTTTTTTGCACCGTTTATTTGGGGTTGGATTGCAGATAAATCCGGCAAGCGCATGCTTTTAGTTCGAATCGCAACATGGATGGAAGCCTGTATTTGGTTTCTGATTTTTATAATTCCCAACAGTTTTCAATCTGTTGCATTACTCATGTTGGTTTTTAGTTTCTTTCAAAATGCTATATTGGCTCAGTTTGAAGGAGTAACTTTATTTTGGTTAGCTGAGCGGCGTGCAGAACTTTATGGAAAAGTCAGAAAATGGGGATCAGTTGGCTTCATTGTTGGGGTATTTGGAATTGGGGCTTTGCTAGAAATAATACCTGTTTCAATGCTGCCTATCATGTTGTTATGCATTGCATTTCTCGCATTTATTTGGTCATTTACGATTAAAGAGCCCGCTACTGCACCATCTTCACAGAAAAAACTTGAACCACTTTGGCCTATCTTAAAACGACCAGTTGTAGCGAGTTTTTTTATCATTGAATTTTTTCTGCTCTTTTCGCATGCACCGTTTTATAGTTTTTATAGCAATTACCTTATGCAGGCTGATTTTTCGACGAGCCAAATCGGTTTTTTATGGTCTGTCGGAGTCATTGCGGAAATCATTATGTTTGCCTATGCCAATGTCTTTTTTAATCGATATTCTTGGCGTAACTTAGTGCTCATTTGTTTGGGGCTAACAGGGATGCGATGGTTGATTGTAGGCTTATATCCGACGGTGTTTATCACTCAATTTGCTGCGCAAACGATTCATGCCTTTAGTTTTGGATTATTCCACTTAATCGCTATGCGAATCATTTTTCAAAATTTTACCGCAAGTCAACAAGGGCGTGGTCAAGCGCTATACAGTACCATGTGGGGCTTAGGTGTTGCGAGTGGCAGTATTTTAGCAGGTCGATATTGGGACATGCTTTCGGGACCCGTTATTTTTATGATCGCAGGACTGGCGGTTATACCTGCCATGTTTTTGGTCGTGGGCTTGCCTAAAACGAACCAAAAGCCAACTTAAAACAATTCAGTATTTTGATAATTCTCAATTGACTAAAATCACTTGATTACGGCCGAGTTCTTTAGCTTGATATAATGCCTGATCGGCTTGATTAATCATACTTTGCAAACTTGGAGCATTGGGCAAAGACTGATGAATCAGACCAATACTCACCGTAATATAAATCGTATTTTGTTCATCAATGATGATAGGTGTAGTTTCAACGACTTTTCGGATGCGTTCAGCAATACCTTGAGCTTCAGGTGCTGCAATGTTCGTGAGTAATATACTAAACTCCTCACCACCAATACGTGCAAATAAATCAGTTTCACGTAAATTTTTACGCACAATACTTGAAAATTCTTGTAAAACTTGGTCACCGACATAATGCCCATATTGATCATTTAATTTTTTAAAATGATCAATATCCATCATGATAATGGAAAAGTTAAGCTGAATTTGGTTTTGTAGGTAAAGTTCACCTTGCTCGAAAAAATATCGACGATTCATCGCATGAGTCAAACTATCATGATTTGCAAGGTATAAAACCTCTTTATAAAGTTCGTGTCGATTTCGGCTAATAATACAAAGAATCAACGGCGATAGAATCAGCATGGCTAGGCCAATACGGACCGAAATTGCTGTCGATAAATAGGCTAGCGAAGAATCGTGTAAGTAGAACGCATTTAAATTGTAATAGGTCGCTAAAATTACCACGGCATTAATTAGGGATAAGGTAAATAAGCGATAGGTTAATGCTGCCCAAATTAGAGCCGCTAAAGGGTAGAGAATTGCCCCTGGACCTGTAGAAACGGCTGTTAAAAAGACGCAGAAGATAACTGCAATAGCCGGAAATATTTTATGGATCTGTAAGCTTTGATGGCGTCGATTTTTGAAATAAAGTTTAAGATCGGCCAGTTTAGGAAAAGACAGAATAAGCGGTAATATAATCAGCGCATTTAATATTTCGGTAATCCACCACATACCAAAATCAATCGACAATCGATCGGTCGACATAAACGTGTTGGGGATATAAGGCACGGTGAAAATAGCAAAAAGAGCACCTGCAAGGCATCCACCGCAGGCGATGATGACAATCATGGTCAGAAAGGTGAAACCTTTATTATAGTTTTGATAGTTCACCTGAAAATATCGCATAAAAAATAGCGATACAATGCTGTTGGTTAAATTTGAAAAAGTGAGAAATAAAGTGAGTTGGAAATAATTGCCCGTCACTAAATCTGCGAGCATATAACCGGTAAATGCACCTAACCATCCTCCCAGATTACTCAGTTTAGGGAACCTTAAGAATAATGCTAACAATACTGCATTCGCAGGCCAAAAAATCGCTAAATAGCTTAATGGGCGGGTGAAAATACCGATTAAGCAGCAGCAAAGAATAACTGCAGCGACTATTACAAAAGCCATGCTGTGGGGTGCATTAAGCGGAGCAAGACTATTCGAATGCAGTTTCATTAGCTTATGTAAGCCTAGGTTAAATATGGGAGAATTTGTTTTTTTCGTATATTAAACGATAAAAAAGATTTTATATTATTTTATTGTAAATAGTGTGATTTGTTTGGCATTTAGCTGATTTTTAGTTTCGTTAACGAAGATTGATTTTCTGGATAAAGAGGAAAAATGATTGTTATGAAAATGTGATAAACCGCAGATTTGTAAAAAAATGTGTTACTTTAAGAGCATGATTTATATGACTGATTAAATGTATGAAAATAGCATATCTTACAGTTTTACTCATGTTGAGTTCATCGTTGGTGATGGCGGCAGATAATAAGAATACAACTCAAAATTCAGAGGCTAAAAATCAAGTTGAAGCGGTGAATAGCTTTAGGGTGACAACACGTTCTGAATTGGTCGGCTTATGGGGTATGGAAATTCAGACCAATAAAAAGTGCGTTGAATATTATAATTTTAAGAGCAATAATGATGTTGTGATCAAAAGCGGTGAAGAGTGGTCATCTGGAGTATATGACTATCAACCTGCGCAAGATCCGAATGTGCAAATTCCAGCACTGATTTTACAAGTGAAATATGACAATAATCAGATGGATTGTTCGGGCAATATTCAAGATCAAACCGGCGAAATTTCACAGTACTTTGTAAAGTGGAAAAGTCCATCTGTTATTAATTTCTGTGCCAATGATCAGGGTCAACAGTGTTTTGCGACATTGCGTCGAGTTTTACCTTAAGTATGACTATAGATCTTTCTTATGAAAATAAAAAAACCACTCATTTGAGTGGTTTTTTTGACACTGAAGATTTATTTCTCTTCATGTCCTTCGACTTTCTTTAATAGATGCTTTTCAAGATAGTGAATATCCATTGCTTGTTCGCAGAAATTTTTATCTTGAAGAATCAAATCTTTATGTAGCGGAATATTGGTTTTCACGCCAGTTAAGATAATCTCTTCCAGAGCTTGTTTCATGCGCGCAATAGAGGTTTCACGATCTTTACCATGCGCAATGAGTTTTGCAATCATTGAATCATAGTATGGTGGGATGCTATATCCTTGATAGATATGAGAATCTAGTCGGATACCTGCGCCACCCGGTGCATAGAAATGATCGATTTTGCCCGGTGAAGGCATAAATGTAGATGGATCTTCCGCATTAATACGACATTCAATCGCATGACCTTTAAGTTGAATATCTTCTTGTTGAAGATCCAAACCTAAGCCAGCAGCAATGCGTAATTGTTGCTCGATAATATCCACACCAGTTACTTGCTCAGTAACAGGATGTTCTACTTGTACACGAGTATTCATTTCAATAAAGAAGAATTCACCTTCTTCAAATAAGAACTCGAATGTACCAGCACCACGGTATTGCATCAATTTACAAGCATTTACACATGCTTCAAGAATATGCGCACGTGCTTCTTCAGGTAAACCTGGTGCAGGCGCTTCTTCAAGCACTTTTTGATGGCGACGTTGCAATGAACAGTCACGATCATAAAGGTGAATCGCATGGCCATTACCATCTGCAAGAACTTGCACTTCGACATGGCGTGGCTTTTGAAGGAAACGTTCCATATAAACGGTGTCGTCACCAAACCACATTTCCGCATCACGTTGAGCAGCTTGTACAGATTCGAGTAGCGTGTCTACACGTTCAACGATACGCATACCACGACCACCACCACCTGAGGCAGCTTTTACAATCAATGGAAAGCCAATTTCTTTGGCTTCTGCCAATGCATTGTGAATCGTTACAGCATGGTCACAACCCGGAACAGTCGGTACGCCGGCTTTTTTCATCGCAATAATGGCAGAAACTTTGTTCCCCATTAAGCGAATGTGTTCAGGACGCGGGCCGATAAAGATAAAACCTGAGTTTTCTACAATTTCAGCAAACTCAGCATTTTCAGATAAGAAACCATAACCTGGATGGATGGCATCTGCACCGGTGATTTCAGCCGCTGTAATAATGGCAGGGATATTAAGATAACTTTCGCTGCTGGCACCTGGTCCAATACACACTGCTTCGTCACAGAAACGTAAGTGCATTAGGTCTTTGTCGGCATCGGAATAAATCCCTACGGTTTTAATTCCTAAAGTTTTGCAAGCGCGGGTGATGCGGAGCGCAATCTCACCACGGTTTGCAATTAAAACTTTTTGCAACATTGTGATTCCCCGTGGTCTTAAGCGCGATAGCGGAATAATGGTTGACCGAATTGGATCACTTCGCCATTTTTAACCAAAATTTCTTCAATTACACCGCTTTGAGTTGCTTCAATTGGGTTCATGATTTTCATTGCTTCGATGATACCGAGTGTTTCACCAGCAGATACAGTTTGACCAACTTTCACAAATGGTGCTTCACCTGGATTTGGCGCAGCATAGAACACACCAACCATAGGAGACGGCTCAACAGCACCACGTGGTGAACGAGGTGCAGCAGGTGCAGCGGCAGGAGCAGCCATAGCAGGCGCGGCGGCAGCAACTACTGGATTGCGACGAGTTAGAGCAATCGATTGATCGCCTTCTTTAACTTCAATCGCCTGTAAGTCAGATTCAATCATCAAATCGATGAGTTTCTTGATTTTACGGATATCCATGAACAGTATTCCTAATTAAGATTGAGAAGTTGGTTGAATTTTTTCGATGGCGAAGTCTAGTGCTGCGGCATAACCTTTTGCACCTAAACCACAAATAACGCCAACGGCTTTATCAGATAGATAGGAGTGATGTCTAAATGCTTCGCGAGCGTGGACATTTGATAGATGTACTTCGATAAACGGAATGGCTACACCTAGAAGGGCATCACGCACAGCAACCGAAGTATGTGTTAGGGCTGCTGGGTTAATAATGATAAATTGAACGCCTTCTTGTTGCGCTTGATGAATTCGGTCGACGACAGCGCCTTCCCAATTACTTTGGAAAGTGTCGAGAGAAATGGAAGCGTTTTGAGCCTGTGAAATCAGTTTTTGGTTGATATCTTCAAGTGTCAGATAGCCATAAACTTCGGGTTCACGTTTTCCCAGTAAGTTGAGATTCGGTCCATGAATGACCAAAATGGTCGAGCTCATTCAGCCTGCTCCAATAAAAAGTTGCAAATTTACTTTGCAAGATACCTGCAAAGTTTGCTCATTATGGCATAAAATTCCACATTTTTTTTATAATTTCTTTGAATTGACGTGAAAAGCATGTGCCGAGAATGTGCTATATAATGCGAACTTTGCAGAGAATTGGCAATGTTAAAAAATTACATTTTTATCATTATATTGTCGGACATCATTTTAAACCCAATTGGCTAAAACTGTTGATATCTTTTGTGTAAACTTGCTTTATCGTGGTGCATTCGTGTAGCAATAACCAGTACAAATGATTTGAAAGGTGAGATGGCTTGTACATTTGTCTTATAGATCGTCAGTTGAACAGCCTACGCATGCATAGTCGTAAAGATGGTATTTATACAGCGACTTAAAAAATTCTAAGGTTTAACTTATTTCACGCGTAAAGGAATCTAAATTGTTCTCAGTTTTCAATCGAGTTATTTGAAAGAATAAAGCAGCTTTGTGTGCTAAGTATATAAAAATTAAAAGATAGTTACTTTTTTTATGGTTTATAAAGCATATTTCTAGGCCAATGAAATGTTTTTCATAGGTGATAGGGCTCAAGCTAGATATTTTGTTTGCCTTAGCGAATTAAATATTCTGTGGGAGCATTTCCTTATAAGTAGGCAGCTTTAGATATGATGAACATTTATTGCCTAGCTAAGTCATACTTTATAGACCTATATATAAGCGTATTAACCATCTTGTGTATTTTCTAGTCAATGTTTTGAATGTATGAAACGTGCAAGGCATTGACGATTTCTTTCATAAATCATGTAAGTTTGGAAAATCGGGTATTTGTCCAAATTTGTACAGGTATTGGCAAAAGTTAAATCTGTGGTGGTAAAGAAGCTTGCTGTTTGCATGCTGATTCTATTTTTTATTAGTCTATTACTGTGTTTTAGCGGTATATGTGTTGAATAAGTTTCCTTTCTTCTTGTTTATACTTTTAAGTGGAATCTACCGCATTGAGTCTTTTTCTATAAATGAATTGATAAAACAAGGCTCGAATGCTTTCCCGCGGAAAAAATTTATCTATATAAGTGTAATTCACGGTAGAATGCCCGAAACCTATATGGCCTGAGAACAAACATGGCAAAACATACGCAAAATTCATCACCTTTGGCAGAATTGATTGCAGAACAAAAGCTTTTATGTGAAGAAGTGGGTTCCGCATATGTAGAAGTGCAGGGCGATGATGTAGTTGCGGTGGCTGTTCATACCTTAAATAAAGATCCAATTGTTGGTATTCGTAAGCCTGCAGAAGGTGATGAAAATGTCAGTTGGTATATTTATGGCGGTGAGCTTGAAGGCGCAGATAACTTTGAAACAATGACTGTGCGTAAACTGCAGGATGTCGTGCCTGAAGTGCTACCGTATTTAGCTTTGGATGTAGGCTATCGTTTTATGATAGATGCTGATGATTATGAAGATGTTTGGAAAGAAGGTGATGAGGCTTAATTTATGCATTCTCCATTGATGTATAAACTTTATGTCTTTATTTTCTCTGTGTTTACTGCTTCTGTAATACATGCAAATGTGAATGAAACGGTTACGCCACAACTGACTCAAGCTGAATATAATGCTCAGATACAAGCATATACTGAGCAAATTAATTCAACCAAAGCCATTTTAGATGACCCTGCATCTACTGCAACGGGTCAGCAGCAAACTCAAGCGTTTTGTTTAAGATTGAATGCATATCGACAGATTTTAGAAATATCTCAGCAAAACTCAGCTCTTGAAATGGCCAATCTAATGCGAGTGGCTTCACAGCATTATTTACAACAACAGCAACAGAGTATGCAGTCATCTGGCTTAAACGAAAGTGCATTTTGTTCGAGTCCTACAAAATAAATTGAGACGTAAATTGTTTCTTCTATTTTTAAAACTCTAGCCTCGCTTTCTTTCATTTTGTTCTATTTTCATAATTCGAAATGGTCTAATATTTCAAAATTATTACAGCATTATTCACTATAGGTGCAGTTTCTAATAATATTAGAAATTGAAAATGCAGATTGTCAGGAAATGATATGAAATATGCTTAAAATGATAAGTCCATCACATTATTATGATCAAGTTAGAACGATTTATATGCAACAAACATCCCTGGTCCTGTTGCATAGGTCAGTACTAATACATCAACTTGTTGATGTCGTTCTCTTTTGGCCACTGAATAAGTGGCTATTTTTTTGTGAAAAATTAAATGCTTAATTGGGTGATAAATCTAATTTGGATAAAATTTAAATTTTTCATGATGTGGCATCCCCATACATTGACTCATATGTGCAGTTTGGTTCGAGGAATACAATCAAATGATTAAATCACTTTGTATTTTATCATTTCACTCTCGGTATGACTGATGGATAAATAGACAAATATTGCAAGTATGATAAGATAATTGAACACATTATTTTTGATGTTTGAGGAGTTGTTTACATGACAGCTTATACTTCAGTAATGAAAGCAAGCCAATATGAGGACGATATGATCCCGAGCCTTGCTATCAATGCATTTCGCCATGCTTTTGAACAAGCAAGTGCGTCATCCACTGTGGTTTATGTAAAAGGTTTACAACTGGTTCAACGTCTGCAAAATGGTCAAGAAGTACAATTAAAAGATGTATCAGCCGATTTTGTACAAGTGGATGATCTACCAAAAATCTTAAAACGTAAAAAGAAAACAGAGGAAATTGTTTAATACATGCCTCCACAACCTCGCATTAGAATGTTCGCGGGTCCAAATGGTTCAGGTAAAAGCACAGTTAAAGAATATTTATTGCCCCATCATATTGGGGCATATTTAAATGCGGATGAACTCGAAGCTCAACTGAAACATTCACACCGGCTCAATTTGTTGGATTATCATCCCGCTTTAAAATCCGAAGCACTAATTGACTTTCTATATACGAAAAAGCGTCCCGTTGATGGAGAATTTATTCCGCTATTAGCACGTAAACCTCAGATATTAGATCCGTGGAAAATTGAGTTTCATCTAGATCAGATTGACTCATATCTTTGTGCAAGAATTATCGATTATATCCGTTTGCAGTTTTTAGAACTAAAAATTAGTTTTACCTTTGAAACGGTGATGTCCCATATTTCAAAGGTGGAGTTTCTACGCGAAGCAAAAAGAAAAGGCTTTAGAACCTATCTATATTATGTTTCCACTATTGATCCTGTTATCAATATTTCACGTGTTCAGTACCGGGTGAAAATGGGTGGACATGGTGTTCCAGAACAAAAAATTCGCGAACGTTATTATAGAAGTATGGATTTGTTAATGCAGGCGGTAGAAGCAACGGATCGAAGTTATTTATTTGATAACTCTGCCGATGGACAGCATGCTTCTTTCATTGCGGAAATTGAACAAGCTGAAATTTTAAAGATGAATTCAGGTATTCAGCGTTTACCGTGGTGGTTTGTAGATAAGGTGCTTAAAGAGTTTGAGCCAAATTAATATCAACTAAACGTAATAAAAAACAAAATAACAGGATGAACCTATGCAAAATAACGACTATGAATTACAACAACATTCAAACTCATCTCCATTAGATCAAACTCATCTTGATCAAGCCATTGAGCAGCAAGCTGAACAAGAACAGCAAAAAAATAGTACATCATCTGATCCTTTATCTTCTCTAGATTTGACTGACTTAGCTGAAATTGGTTCGAATATTATAGAATTGGGTTCAGATGCTTTAACGTGGGTGAGCGATGCACTCAGCGATATCAGTATTGATCTATAAATTATCTATTATTTCAATTAACTTCATAATAAACAGCCTTTATTGAAAAATCTCCGAGGATATATTTCGTGATTTTTCAAGTTTATCAATTAATTCTAAATAAATTAAACACTCTTGAAACGTAAAATTTTTCAATCAGGAAAGGCATGTCAGAATGAATATTTAGACTGGCGAGCTTGCATCTTTTTTTTAATAATATGTTATAAAAACATATATTGTTTTATGGCTGATAAATATGCATCCATTTCTAACCGCTTTTATTGGCGAGAACTTTATGGGTCTGGCGGCAGTTGGCTACTTCAATAAAATAGCCTAAGTATATAATAGGTTTTAGAAATGCATGTGCACGCAGATCACTTAACCGCATCTCAATATTTAAAACAGTTTTTTGGTGGCAAAATTACAATGATCTATAAGATTAAGATTGTGCAGTAAAAATTTAGCGCCATTTATAATTTTGATGTGAAATATTTTAATTCACATCAGTCTTTTGATTATTTATTTGCAGATCATGAGGTATTTAAAATCGGTGAGCTAAATGCGTATAACATTCCAACGCCTGGACATACACCTGCTTGTCTGAGCTATGTGGTTGGTGATGATGCTGTTTTTGTCGGTGATACCTTATTTATGCCTGATTATGGCACAGCACGCTGTGATTTTCCCAAGGGCAGTGCGGCAGTATTATTCGACTCTGTACAAAAGATTTATCAGTTAGCACCTGAAATGCGCGTGTTTTTATGTCATGACTATTACCAGAAAACCGGTCAAAATACTGCTGCGAAAGCAGTGTGCATGCGCAAAAACAGCAGAATATTCATATCCACGTTGGTACGAAAAAAGAAGATTTTGTCACAATGCGAACTCAGCGTGACGCAAATTTGGCTATGCCCAAACTGATTTTACCTGCCATACAAATTAATATGGATGCAGGTAAATTTCCAAAACCAGAAGGGAATGGTATCCGCTATTTAAAAATTCCTTTTAATTACTTTAAATCTGCAAATTAAAGACAAAGAACCTTTAGGTCGAATGCGGTTGGCTATTTCATTTTATAAAATAGCCTAAGCAATTTAAATATTTGCTACCTACAAATAGCCTAAGTAAGACTAATAATTTTTTAACTGTCATTTGATTTCATTCATTCAACTAGGCATCATAATATCAACATAGCAAAGTATTCAAAAATGATCCTAAATTACGAATATCATCAAAAATTAGAAGGCGAAACACACCCACTTGTCTTTATTCACGGTTTATTTGGAAGCCTCAGTAACTTAGGGATGCTTGCCAGAGCTTTTCAAAATTCATATTCTGTCATTCAGCTTGATTTACGAAACCATGGTAAATCACCTCAAAGTACAGAAATGAATTATCGTGAGATGGCAAACGATGTACTCAAAACATTAGATGCGATTGGCATCGATAAGTTTTCAGTGATTGGCCATTCCATGGGTGGCAAGGTCGCAATGCAATTGGCTTTAATTTCAGAGCGGGTAGAGCAACTTGTTGTATTGGATATCGCGCCCTTTGCATATCAAGAACGTCATCATGATGAAATATTTAAAGCTTTGATCGCTGTACAAAATGCGCAAATTCAATCTAGACAACAAGCGGTTGAAATTATGCGTGAGTATATTCATTCAGATATGGTGATACAGTTTCTACTCAAATCGTTTAGTAAAGGACAATGGTTGTTTAATGTAGATGCGTTGTATAAACAGTATGACCAAATTATTGGTTGGGAAAATATCGGAAATATTTGGCAACAGCCTGCATTGTACCTCAAAGGTGGACAGTCACCTTATATTTCAAAAGCAGAACATATCAATGCGATAGAACAACAATTTCCACATGCGAAAATTGTAGAAATAGAAGGTGCAGGCCATTGGTTACATGCAGAAAAAACAACTGAAGTTATAGAGCAAATACAAAATTTTTTAAATTAATACGGTGTGCCTTCAATTATATTTTGAAGGCACAACATCGAAATTACTCAATCGAAATGTTATTGGCTTGAAGCTGACCTTCAGAGGTCAGTAGTGCCGCCATCTCTGCAGTTTTTTTCAGGCCTGGCATACGATATTCTGTATGACCATAATCTTGAATAGATTTCCAGCGTCCGCCCCATGTTAAACCAACAGACTCAGCGGCTTGACCATAAAGTTGATAACCACGCATAGCCCAAGGGTCTCGTTCAGTAATGACCACTTTGCCATTGCGTTTAAAGGCGACATCGGCTGCTAAACCAAACTGATGATAACTTTGGAAACCACGGGCACGAGTGGTATTTTTATTGGTGGCTAAATTATTTTGACGTTCTGGACTACGATAACCTTCAAGCAAAACCATTTCATAACCATGCTGTTCACGCATAATTTTAAATACCATTAATAAGCGCTGCTTATAACGAGGGTTCATTTTATGCCATTTACGATCTGCTGAAGGCACATCTGTAGAATATGAATGCGTATGTATATCTTGAACTTCTGGATTGAAACTTGAGGCCATAACAGATGGCTGCTCAATCATTGCTGCTTCTTCAGCGATCGCTTCTTGAACAAGATATTCTTCAACTTCAGGAGGTGCATCTAAAACCTGTCCATCGAGCATAGCGTAAATTTGTGGATCGACTTTACGTAAATAATCCGCTTCTACTTTACTTGCAGTAATCGGGCGAGTAAAAGCAAATAATAAAATACTGGCAAAAAGTAAAAAGCCTGCAAATAAAATCCACCATTGTTGTAAATGCCAGTGTGATTGAATCTGTTGTGGTGCTGCTGCATAGTTCAGTTCATAAGCAAAATTTTTGGCGTGCTGAATTCTTTTTTTACTTTGTGGAATGATTTGAAAGAAAAAATCCTGAACTTTAACTCTGAGTTCATAAGAAAAACAAAGCACTGTCACCAGTGCTAAGACAAAGAAACAGCTAACCAAAAAGATGATCATGGGGAAACTGTAGCGCTCACAGTCGCATTAGCAGTGTTTGTTGCAGCAACCACTTTCGGACGTTTAGTTTCAGAAATTTGCGTTCCACCCATCGGTTCTTCAAAGTGTTCTTCTTCTTTTGCTGCTTTCGTAGAAGGCTCTGTAGGTTTGGTCACCTTAGCTGTTGTTGGCGCAGCTTTTGGTTTTGCTAATGTAGCTGGAATATGTTGTTTAACGGTTGTTGTGGCAGCTACAACAGGGCGCTGCTGTTGGGTACTTTCAAAAGGTGAACGGTTATTCGGTACAGCTTGAACAGGCTGAGTCACTTTTGCTGTATTACCATGATTGAAAGCGGTAGCTAAATCATTCGAATATAAACCATTATCCGGATCTTTTTCTTCAGTTGCATGAACGGTTTGCGGTGCTTTTTCAGCTGAAGCTTGCTCATTTTCACTTTGACCAGGTGCAGTGGTTACCTCAGTTTCAGCTTTATTTTCAGTTGGGGCAGAAGTAGTCATTTCTGTATTTGCAGGCTGATCGTCAGAACTTAGATAAAAATATCCCAGGCCAGCAACAATAATGACCGCTGCACCAACAAGAAAGCCAATCGCAGCATGAGCTAAAGGCGGTAAATTATTCTTTTGAGTCGACTGTAAAATTCTAACGTTATTCGATTTTTCGTTTGCCATGGTGTCTAAGTCTTATGGTAAATGAATGGTGATATAAGCCTGTTCCGATGGTGCAGTTATGACATTTTGATATTGTGATAACGCCTGATTATTTTGACTGGATAACATATATTTCAGTCCACCAAATGCTAATACAGCAAACAATGCCCAAAAGATAATGATCCAAAAAAATGGTAATTCACGGTGAATAATGTTTTTAATTTGATCCGGCAGTGCCGCGAAAGGCGAAAACGCCTTTTTACCTTTCATATAATCAATTTCATCACCGACACGTGCAACGAGTGAATTGAGCATTTCAATCGATTCAAGTCGGTATTTACCATGAAAACCAAGGAGCATGCAGTAATGATAAACTTCAAGTGCTGCTAAGCGATCTTTATTCTTAGAACGAATTTGCTCTAAATTTTCAAAAAAACGATAACCTGCTAGCTGTGAACCAAAAAGACTTAATTGCAGTGGATTCATCATCCAATTGTTTTGTAAATCAAAAAAACGTGCATCTTGTTGGGTGACAATGGTTTCATCTAATAAAGCGCAATAGGCATATTTTGCGTCCGTGATATCTTCATTGCTGAATTGAAGCTTACGGGCTTGGCTTTCAAATCGGTTTAATAGATCCATAATTTTTGTCCTGAAACTTTCAGGGCTGGATGGAACATATTGATTTTTGAGTAAGAATACGATGTAAAAACCATCATGCAGTAGATCAACTAAATTGGTTGAACTGTTGATTTTCGGTTCAGCACTTGGTTTTGAAGAGCCTAATCCAATTTGACCGTCGTCAAAAAGTGAAGGGGCATTATTTGAAATATTCATGATTGCTCCTTAACCATTCATCACTGCAATAAGTTCAATCGAGATATCTTGGAAGCCAGCTGGTATGTAAACGCAGATCGATTCAGAATCAAGCATACGCTGATACAAATCATTATTTGGCTCAATTTCAAAATAACTCACACCTGAACGAACTGGAATTGCTGTTGGCACTTGCATCATATGTTGCAATGGAACAGCAGGTAATGCTGCCATGACACGCTGTTCAACATCAACGGTATTACCGACTTTAAAGCGCAGTGGTACATAAGAAATAATGTCATGTGTAGGCATCACACTACTTGAAACAGCTAAATACAGGCGCGAATCGCGAGTAATTTTGTCACTTTCAAGACTGCCCACCCAGTAGGATTGACGGGTTTCTTTCAAGTTAATACTGATATATCGATTTGAAATAATCGTATCGAGCAACTCACGTAAAATCACATCTAATTGAGCAAAACTTTCTTGCAAATTATGATGTTGATACTGTGGGAGTTGATCTACTTCATAAGCTGTAGAGAAGGTGAGTAAAGAACCTGTCAGACGCAATAATTCAAAATACAAACGTTCAGGATGAATCAGTGGATATTGCAATAAATGATTTAAGGTCGCATGTGCAGTATTCAGCGCATTAACCAACCAAAATGAAACGATATCACCAGAACGGAATTCAATTAACTTTTGTTCGTTTTCACGATTATTCGATTGAATAGTTTTAATTTTAGCTTTGATAATATTGAGCGTTCGTTTAAGCCCAGTAATCAGTGAATCACACGAACTAATATGTAATATTGGTGGGATAAATTGATAATCTAAAACAAAATTACCTGAACTTTGGCGCTTAATTCGGCCTATAGGCATGTAAAGAAAACCATCAAGATTGTGCTGTGGTTCTTGGCCTAATTCAAAGATTTTAAACTCTGCACGGCGGCGTAATAAAGTGATTTCAGCAGCCGTCGCATCTGTAAACAAATCATGAGTTTCAGTCAAATGTGAATGATAGCGACTCGATTGGGTATTTTCTTCAAAATTGACGTTTCGTTTATTCGGTTGAACAATCGGTAATGCTAAATAAATTTGCATTTCACCGCGTAAATTTAATGAATCAAGTAGTACAGGCTCAGGTAATAAGTCTTGTGCAGGTGCTTGATAAATCTCACCATCTTGCCAAATCATTTCGACTTTATTCAAAGCTAATGTGTTGGTACTGAGTTGCGATTCATCAAAAATTAAACTTTGAATACCATAAGCGAACGGTATTGTTGCGCGAACCGTATGGTTTAAACGCTGTTCATGATAAGCATCTTGTAATTGAAAGTGTTGCGGGCGTAAAAATAATCCTTCACCCCATAAAATTTTTTCTGCTTTAAACATTGTTTTTACCAGTCGCTATTCGATTCATTACTTTGTTGCTGAACACCTAACATTTCTTGTACAGCTTCAAGAGGGTTTTCATCCTTAATCACATGAGTTAACCATTCATGCAGTGGCATTTGTGACCATTTAATGGTTTTTTGCAGCATATAACTGACAGGGCTATGCGGCTCATTCACTTGGAAATAGTCCGCAATATCTTGCAAGACTTTCATGGCTTGTTCACGGTTTTCAAGATGATTTTGCACTTGAGGTTTAAATTGCTGTGTATGCTGTTGTTGTATTATTTGCATATCATTCTGCACGGAAGTTACAGTGGAAAGTGTTTGGCTTTCAATTGGAGAATTTGATTGAACCTGTTCAGCGCTCGATGAATTGATAAAAGCATCTGCTTTATAGATTTTTTTTAAGCTCAAGTGAATCATTTCGATTTGAGAGTCAATGCCAGCAAAGCTTGGCGCATCTAAACCCATCAAATCATCAAGAGTCGTTTTTAAGTTTTCCCAATGGTTTAAAATATCTAAAAACTGTTGGTAATACTGGTATTGAATTGATTTTGACGTATTGAACAAGGCATGTTCAAACTTTTCCATACCATTAAAAGACTCTTCTTGATCATCATCTTCATGGTTGGATTTACGTCTTTGGTTTTGAACATGAAGTAGTCGATCATAGTCGGATAGGGAATAAGCTACCGCGCCATGAACGATTGAAACTGATTTAATTAATGTTGGGATTTGATTAATTATCCCTTGTAATAAACCTAGACGTTGATCAAGGTCATCATCTTCAATTTCAGGATGAAGTTGTAGCCAAAAGTCTTGCAAACTTTTTTGTGTAAGTTCAATCCCTTTGGCAATCCCTTCGAAACCATGAATGTGAGTCCACGCTTCAAGCAACCAACCATATAAGCGAATATCTTTTGTATGTTCGCGAAGTAGATCTGACGATTTTTGGTGAACAAAGCCCCAATCTGCCTGTTTTGGTTCTGCGATCCAGTCGCCTTGATCCAAGAGCGGGTCATCTTGTGTTTTAGCTTTTTTAATTGCATGAAAATCATTTGAAAATGAAAAATCACTACCGCAAGGTAAATCATCCGTAATCGGTTGCAATAAAGCGTCGAGCTCTAAACTCATATTCTACATCGTTCCTAACTTATGCTTCTAAGGTTTTAGTCTTTTTGCTGCTGCGTTTTTTCGCAGGTTTACTTTTAGGATCTAAAACATAAATAATTTCATCGTCTTTGACATCGATTTCAATGACTGATGGAATCTTTTGTTCACTCATCGCCATCAACAATTCAGTGGCTAAAGCAGGTAAGACCGTCGCATTTAAAATGTTGTCGACATTACGCGCACCACTATCGACCTCAGTACAGCGACTTAATAATAATTCGACTAAATCATCGGTATAGCGTGTTTGCGTACCATATTGTTTTTCAATACGCGCGGTGATTTTGCCTAATTTATGCTGAATAATGCGTACGAGCAGATCATCGTGCAATGGGAAATACGGCACGATACGCATACGACCTAAAAATGCCGGCTTAAATTGTTTATATAAAGCTGGTTTTAATACATCTAGAAGTTCTTCTGCTGACGGCCATTCTTCTACTGGCTGATTTAAACAAGCCTGCATAATGGCACTTGAACCTGCATTTGAAGTCAATAAGATCGTGGTATTTTTAAAGTCAATGACACGACCTTCACCATCTTCCAAAGTACCTTTATCGAATACTTGGTAGAATAGCTCTTGAACATCGCTGTGTGCTTTTTCAATCTCATCGAGCAAAACCACACTATATGGATTTCGGCGAACTGCTTCTGTCAGTACGCCACCTTGGCCATAACCGACATAACCTGGAGGAGCACCTTTTAAAGACGAGACGGTATGTGCTTCTTGATACTCAGACATGTTAATGGTGATTAAATGAGACTCACCACCATATAACTCGTTTGCTAACGCAAGTGCAGTTTCGGTTTTACCCACACCACTTGGGCCAACCAGCATGAAAACGCCTTGAGGTTTATTTGGATCTTCCAATTTTGCCTTGGAGGTTTTAATGCCTTGTACCAGTTGATGCAGTGCATAATCTTGACCCATCACACGTTGTTCTAACTGTGCTTCAAGCTTCAAAATTTGCTGAATTTCATCATTCACCATTTTACCAACAGGGATGCCGGTCCAGTCTGAAATGATTTCATTAATAATTTGAGCATTTACACGTTCAAAAACCAGCGGCGTTTGACCTTGTAAAGTTGCCAGTTGGTTACGAATATTGCTTAAAGTTTCAATATTTTCTGGTTTTTGCTCGGACTCTTGTTCAAGCGTTTTAATCTGTTGAATGATTTCGAGTTCTTTTTTCCACTGCGTTTCTGTTGACTGAATCTCTTGTTCAAGCGCGGATATTTGTGTTTTTACACTTTCAATGCGTTCGTGGTGAATCGGAATATTCTTATGTTCATTTTCAAGAATCGCCAATTCAAGCTTCAAATTATGTAATTGAGCTTGAAGTTGATCCAATTTTACAGGTTGTGCATT
This sequence comes from Acinetobacter sp. YH12023, assembly GCF_013420135.1. NCBI lineage: Bacteria > Pseudomonadati > Pseudomonadota > Gammaproteobacteria > Moraxellales > Moraxellaceae > Acinetobacter > Acinetobacter sp. YH12023. The sequence continues at coordinate 14,040 of NZ_VOYU01000016.1, read as the reverse complement.
TTGCGTTAACGCAACACGCGCAGAAGCTGTATCTAAGACACTAATCGCTTTATCAGGCAATTGACGGCCAGTGATATAACGGTGCGAAGCATGGACTGCAGTAACGATAGCTTCATCGTCAATTTGTAAATTGAAATGTTTTGCCATCACGGGAATCATGGCACGCAGCATATCGATTGCGACTTCTTCAGTCGGTTCTTCAACCTGAATTACTTGGAAGCGTCGGCTTAATGCGGCATCTTTTTCAAAATACTGCTTATATTCAGCCCATGTGGTTGCGGCAATGGTTCTTAACTCACCACGTGCAAGCGCCGGTTTTAACAGGTTTGCTGCATCATTTTGACCTGCTTGACCACCCGCACCAATCAACGTGTGTGCTTCATCAATAAATAAAATGATCGGATGTACAGAGGCTTGAACTTCATGAATGACTTGTTTTAAGCGATTTTCGAATTCACCTTTAACACTGGCACCCGCTTGTAGTAAGCCCATATCTAAAGTATGAATGCTGACATTTTTTAAAGCATCTGGAACTTGGTTGGTTGCAATTTTTAATGCAAGACCTTCAACAACGGCCGTTTTACCAACACCAGGCTCACCCGTTAAAATCGGATTGTTTTGACGACGACGCATCAAAATATCGAGCATTAAGCGGATTTCAAACTCACGACCAATCACAGGATCAATGCCACCATTTTTAGCTTTTTCAGTAAGATTAATGGTGTATTGGTCTAGAGCTGGTGTTTTAACTGGCGTAGTTGCATTCGTTTGTGCTGCTGATTTTTCATCTGGTGATGCAGTTGCAAAATCTTCATTTTCAATGCTCTTTAGGCAAAGATCTAAAAATTTATGTTTAATCGTATCGATAGGTAATAAATCGAAAAGAGAAGAAGCTCTTGCTGCAATTTGGTATAAATCTGGCGCGGTAAGGAGCGCAACAAGTAAATGACCACTACGAATTTGTGGATCTTGTTCAGCAGATGCTAATAACCAAGCTTGTTCAAGTAAGCGCACAATGGATTGGGCAAAAATAGGAGTGCGCGTATTTCCTTTTGGAAGTTGAGCAATACTTTCTTTGAGGTCATCTGCCAAACCATCTGCAGAAACTTTGTATTTTTCTAAGAGTATTTGAAGGTCATTTTTATTGTTATAGGTTAATAATTCGAGTAAAAAATGTTCAATTTCGATTTCATAATTTTGCTGTGAAATACATGTATTGGCTGACTTTTCGAGTGAAATGCGGGCGTGAGGTGAAAGTTTAGTAATTAAAACTTTTAAATTATTCATAAATAACTCATCAAATTTAGAATCCACAGTACGAAATTTTACAAGTTTGACTGTGATCTCTTTTTTCTTGCTATAAAAATAAAAACTTTAAAATCAACACCTTATATATTATTAGTGTCTTGCTTTAGGCGATATAATACAGACTAAATAAAAAAAGGAAAAAGATTTTTTTATAAAATGAAACAAAAAAAAACAAATAGTCGACAAACTTTAGAGTATTTGGCACATTTTTGTATTGACTCTATGTGCTTATTTTTTGTTAAATCTGCAGCATATTTTTAATTTTGATAAATGAAGAGAAAACCCACGGGAAAATAAGTGGTGATTTCTCCACATAAATTAAGTTTTAGCACGTAGAAATACAGAGGCAATTTTGAATAAATTTAGTGTTTTATTACCTATAATTTTAGCAGCCAGTTTAACACAAACCGTTTTTGCAAAAGATAAAGTGGCATCTGTGAAAAAATCCTGTTTAAAGGATTATCCGCTGGCAGTAGGTGATACGGATCCAGAGATTATTGGTTTTTATAATCAATTATGTGACAAAAAAAATAAGAAAAATGAGAACTTAAAAAATGAAATCTTTGTAGATATTGCCAAAAAATATCAAGCCAATGGTTACAATTTAAAAGCATTGCAAGCAGTCAATCTGCTGCGAGAAAAGAACTATCAGTCGCCTGAACTTACTGATGTCACTTTTTTAGCAGGTATCGCTATTTCTTATAATGCGCTGAATCATATGCGGAGTAATGAAAATCGTACTCTAGATGAACAGACCTATTCTCCTGCCAAAGTGTTGTCGGATAATATTCGTTATATTCAGCCGACGATTGATAAATCTACGTCTGCTGCAGCAGATGTTCGTGAAAAAAGCGCTGAATCTACGAGCAATGTGAAATCTAAACAGACGATATCTACTAAAAAACGAACCAATACAGCGTCTACCAAGCCTAAACAAACGACTACAGCAGCAAGTAAAAAGAAAACCACCACGACAGCAAAACCGCAGACTACAGCGAAAAAACCTGCTACTGGTGGTTCACCTTTCGATACATTGAAGAATAAATAACAAGGAAAAGCACTCATGGCAAAACGTGAAAGTGTACAGAAAAAACTTCAACGAATTCGTCCTCCTCGTGTTCAATTGACTTACGATGTTGAAGTTGGCGACGGTAAAGAAATTAAAGAATTACCATTCGTTGTTGGGGTGTTAGGTGATTTCTCTGCGGCATCTGAAGTAGAGAAAACCAAACTAAAAGACAAGAAATTCATTAATGTTGATTTAGATAATATTGATGAAGTAATGGAGTCTTTAGCGCCACGTGCTAATTTTCAAGTTGAAAATACCTTGACTGAAGACGGTGGAAAAATGTCGGTAGATCTTACATTTAAGAGCATGGCCGATTTCACTCCAGAGCAAGTTGTACAACAGGTTGATCCATTACAAAAGTTAGTTGCTGCGCGTGAGCGTCTGTCTGACTTGCGTAATAAAATTTCAAATAATGAACGCTTAGAAGATTTATTGGATGAAGTGTTACATAACACTGATCAAATTCGTAAGTTGAGTGTGGAGGCAGAAAATGAGTAATTATAATACTGCAACTGCTGCAAACCTTAAAGCAACTGAAGAATATTCGCTTTTAGATTCAATTGTCGAACAAAGTCGTATTGCGCGTACAGATCAAGAACATGATCGTGCAAAAAGTCTGATCGGTGAGCTTGCCAAAGAAGTCATGGCAGGTACCATCACCGTTTCGGACAATATGACTTTATCAATTGATAAGCGTATTGCTGAAATTGATGCGTTGATTTCATCTCAGTTAAGTAAAATCATGCACCATGCTGAATTTCAAAAAATTGAATCGACATGGCGCGGTTTGTATTATTTCTGCCAAGAAACGCCTTCAAACTCTCTAACAAAAATTCGTATGTTAAATACGACGAAAAAAGAATTGATTAAAGATTTCCAAGGTGCGACCGATTTTGACCAAAGCACATTGTTCAAAAAAATCTATGAAGAAGAATATGGATCATTCGGTGGTGCACCTTATGCAACACTGATTGGTGATTTTGAGTTTGACCGTACTCCATCTGATATGTATTTGCTTGAGCAAATTTCACATGTCGCTGCGGCTGCACATGCACCGTTTATTTCGGCTGCTAGCCCGAATATGTTGGGACTAGAGTCTTTTACTGATATTGATCGTCCGCGTGATGTATCTAAAATCTTTGAAACAGCAGAATATGTACAATGGCGTTCATTCCGTGAAAGTGACGATGCACGTTATGTTGCGTTGACAATGCCACGTGTATTGGGTCGTTTGCCATATGATCCAAAAGAAGGCATTGCCACTGAAGGATTTAACTTCGTTGAAGAAGTTTCAGGTGAAAATCATAATGAATATTTATGGATGAACGCGGCTTATGCCTTTGGTACGCGTTTAACCAATGCATTTGATATGCATGGTTGGTGTGCTGCGATTCGTGGTGTAGAAGGTGGTGGTTTAGTTGAAGGCTTGCCTGTCCATACGTTCAAAACCAATGATGGCGAAGTGGTCTTTAAATGCCCAACTGAAATTGCCATTACTGACCGTCGTGAAAAAGAACTGAGTGATCTTGGTTTTATTCCGTTGGTACACTGCAAAAATACGGATTATGCAGCATTTTTTGGTGCGCAATCGACGCAAAAACCTAAAAAATATGATAGCGATACAGCAAATGCCAACTCTGCATTGTCTAGCCAGATCCAATACATCATGGCAGTTTCACGTATTGCACATTATTTAAAAGCAATGATGCGTGACAAAGTGGGTAGTTTTGCATCAGCGGGTAATGTTGAGACCTTCTTAAATGAATGGTTATCGCAATATGTATTACTCGATGATGGTGCATCTCAAGAAGCTAAAGCTCAGTATCCATTGCGTGAAGCTTCTGTAAAAGTTGTAGAAAATCCAGCTTTGCCTGGTCACTACAAATCTGTGGTTTTCTTAAGACCACATTTCCAGTTGGATGAGTTGTCTGTTTCATTACGACTTGTGACCGAGTTACCTCAGTCCTCAAATTAATTTGGGTCAACACTATAATAACTTTAAATAAATAGGTATTCAGAACAATGAAAGATATATACATTCAATTTCGTGGTAAGTACAAAGTAGACGGCGAATCTCGTGATGCAGAGCACAAGAGTTGGTTAGAAGTAAACTCTTGGACGCATAACATCCGTCAACCTAAATCTGCGACTTCTTCCAGTGTGGGTGGTCACACTGCAGAACGTGTAGAACATTCTGATATGGTGTTTGTTAAAGATTTAGACGCGACAAGCCCTAAACTTTGGGAAGCATGTTCAGCAGGTTATACATTTGATGAAGTTCAAATTGATTTCTACCGTGCGAATGGCGACAAACGTATTAAATATCTTCAAATCAAACTGAAACATGTGTTGGTTTCTAGCGTGACTCCAACTGTAAATGATGAAGGTGTTCCACACGAATCATTTGGTTTGAAATATGCTGCAGTAGAGTGGACATATAACCAACAAGATATTAACGGTACTGCGAAAGGTGCTGTTACTAAGAAGTGGTCATTATCTAACAACACTGCTTCATACGCAGCGTAATAGATGGATTCAGATAGAGGCTAACTTGGGTAGCCTCTATTTTCATTTTTTTAAATATTTATAAGAAGATATGAATCTCGATCAGCTTTATCCTTATGGTTTTAGAACGACATTATTTGACCGCTTATTACCAGCAGATGCTCAGCAGACTCAAGGTCTGTCTTTGCAAGAACTTCGTGAATCTGTTGCTTCCGATTTAGAGGATCTCCTCAATAGTCGGGTGGCAAAGTTAGATGAACTGATTGATGACTTTCCATTAGCAAAAAAGTCTATTTTGCAGTTTGGCATTATCGATTTTGTGGGCTTATCGACAGCAAATCCATCGGATCGTGACAAAATTTGTCAGTCAATTGAACAATCGATTGCTGCACATGAACCGCGTTTAAAGCAGATTCGAGTCGAAATGCTCATGGATGGCCATAATATGGGGGCACTATGTTTAAGTATTCAGGCATATTTAAATATTCATCCTTTATACGAACCAGTTATTTTTGATGCCTTATTAAAACCAACAACACAACAATATGTTATTTCTCCAAGAGCTTAATGAAGTGGGTTATCTGTGATTGAAGAGCTGTTACCGTATTACGAAAAACAACTACAGGAATTTGGACAACAGTCCCGTGAGTTTGCCAGTAAATACCCCAAAATCGCCCAGCGTTTGTCTTTAAACCAAGAACAAATAGATGACCCGCATATTGAGCGTTTAATTCAAGCCTTTTCTTTAATTTCTGCACGGATTGATAAAAAACTTGCAGATAGTTATGACGTTTTTACCCGATCAATTTTTGAGGTGATGTTTCCTCAATATTTAAAACCATTTCCTGCATGTTCTGTGGTGAGCTTCGAAGATATAAATAAAATTAAGCAATTAACAGATCGACACGTTATTCCAAAGGCGACCAGTCTAAAAGCCAAAAGTACGCGCGGTGTTCAATGTGAATATCAGACGGTACAAGAAGTCACATTATTACCGATTCAATTAAAACAGCTCAATTTCAAAACTCATCCATCGGCACATATGCATTTAAATCAAAATGCCACATTGAGCTTTGGATTTGAAATTTTTTCGAATAAGCACGCTTTACTCAAAAATGAAACTTTGCCGATCTTTTTAGACGCTATTTCTAATTTTCCTTTGCAGGTTTTGGATAGTATTTTTAAATCCACTACAAGTTTTTCGATTCGTGTAGGGCAGCACATTTTTGATATTGCCAATCCATTTGAAATTATGGGCTTTGATGAAGTTCAAAGTGTTCTACCTATCGATCAACATACGCATCATGCATATCGTTTATTGATGGAATATTTTTGTGTTCCTGAAAAATTCAATTTTTTAAATCTAAATCTAGATTTCATTAAGTTTTTAAGTTTAGAACATAGTGAATTTGATGTTCAAATGCACTTTAAACTCAATTTAAATGATCAAGCAGCGATTCGAAATTATTCTGAATTAAATGCTGCAAATTTTAAATTGTTTGCTACACCAATTGTTAATCTTTTCAATAAACAAGCAGAGCCGCAAAAGATTAATCATAAGCGAATGGAATATCCATTGGTGACAGATGCACACCATCCTGAATATTTTCAAGCCTATAGCATTTTAAAAATGAATATGGTGCGTGAAAAAAGTAACCAAGATGAAGTGTATTATCCGGTACTGCCTTTTTTTGCAATGAGTCATTATCATCAGGATAAAGTCCAGTTTTTTTATAGTTTAAATCCGCAGCAGATGAAGAATAAACATCAGGAATTAAACTATTCAATCATATCTCGTGCTTTAGACCCACATAGCACTCAGTCCGATTTTATTAGTACTGAACTACTATGTAGTAATCGTGAGTTACCTTACGAAAGTTATAATAAAGATCAAAATGCATTAACTCTGAATGATAGTAATTTGGCACGTCGTGCTCTGATGCTCAAACGACCGTCGTTACCGTATTATTTTGAGCAAAATAAACAAGAACAGTGGCGGGTCATTTCACATTTATCTTTGAATAATATGTCTTTAATGAAAGGCGATGCGGTCTCTCATATTAAAGAACTTTTGGAATTGTATAATTTACCTAAATCAAAAGAAAACCAAATTATTATCGACTCCATAAAAAATATTCAGTTTTCTACCACACAGAAACTTGTAGATAGTAAACCGTTTCCATTATTTGTCAGAGGTTTAAAAGTACAGCTCGATATCGATGCGGATATATTTAGAGGGCATAGCCTGTATATATTTAGTCAATTGCTAGCCCATATCTTTAATTTAAAAGTCAATATGAACAGCTTTGTCGATGTCTCGGTTTTTGATGCAAATAGTCAACAGGAGTTATACCAATGCGTGCAGAACGTTGGTGGCAAGAAAGCTCTGTAATTGACGGACTTTTCCAAGAACCGAAAGCCTACGAGTTTGTTCAAGCTACTCGTTTGTTAAGACATGCACCTTATGGAGCAGCTCAAGTCCATTGGGCCAATGACTTTGAGTTTAATAGTTCACTTAATTTGAACTTCCCGAACACTGAAATTGAAAGTTTAGAGTTCAACGATGAGAAAGTTGAACTGACAAATTTAATGGTGGGTTTAACGGGTATTCAAGGTGCATTACCTTATAGCTATACCAATAAGATTAAGCTCAGCGGGCGACATCAGCGACACGAAACACAAAAGTTTTTAGGGCTGTTTAATCATAAATTAACAGCACATTATGTTGATGCCAGTTTAAATTATCATTTACCTATTCGTTATGAAATCGAGCAGGATAATCACTATCTTGATATTTTACATGCATTAAATGGTTATATCCGTAGCCAGCATGATCAGCCAGATTTAGATGATTATTTTGCTGAATTCTCAGGTTTAATGCAGGGGCAAAACAATACAGCTTATGCATTAAAAACCATGCTGAATTGTATCTTTAAGCAGAAATTTGATATTCGAGAATTTATCCCTGAAACTTTTGTATTTGAAGAAGATCAGAGAACATGTTTAGGTGGATCTCAGCCGAGCTTATTGGGGCTGAATACTTTTTGTGGTGAGAAGATTCAACAGATTGACGAAAAAATTGAAATCGTGATTGGACCTTTAAATCATGAAGATTATTTAACATTTTTACCGAATCAGGCACGCAGCCTAAAATTAAAACAAATGATTCAAACTTGGTGCAGTCCAACATTAATGGTGGATGTGCGCTTAATTTTACAAAAAGAAGAAATAAAACCGGTGTGTTTAAATTCTTTGAGCGGAATTGGTTTAGCTCAGGGAGCATTTTTACAGCCGAATAAACAGGTCGATAATACAGAAACCTGTTATGCCTTAATGGGGAATTCATAATAATGCTGAAATTAATAATTGGAACCTTTAGTACGCTTTTTGTTTTGTGTACTGCTTTCGTGATTTTTTACTGGCGAGATACAGGCTATGACCCGACGGCTTTGGATCTGGTCACCTATTTTTTACTTCTTCCTTTAGCTTTATGTGCAATTATTTTGTCGCCTTATTTTATTTATAAGGGCGTTCAACATCAAAAAGAAAAAAAAATTGAAGCTGAAAAACGTGCAGAAGAACAAGCTGAGCAACAACAACTTGAGGCCATTGAACAAGCAAAACCGAAGCCTGTCGATGTACAGCAATTTCGTTTAAATGTTTATTCTTCATCGGCTTGGCATAGTTTTGGTGAAAATGAACAAATCATCCAAGAAATTCAGCAATTCAAAAGTCCTGAACTCGATGATAAGTTATTTAATGCATACGGTTTGCCTGTTCTTTCATTTCGAATCAAAGATTTAGATGAACTCACTAATGAAGAAGCAGATGATGAATATAGTGCCATCACCATGCGTGAAAAACGAATCCAGTCACTTATTCAGCAACAACTAGAGCAACACGTTGAAAGTCTATTTTTAATTGCTGAGCATCTGAAGCAATCAGCACTCTTTTATGATAGTGAATTGGCATATCAGTACCGTATGCATCCGGGTTGGGTGGATCCAGATTATACGCAAGATGAACATCCAGAACATTTGGCGAACAATGCACAGCAAGTTTCACGTTTAAATCGTTTAAATGTCCATATTTTGCTTGCTGATAATTTGATTCATCAATGGAATGATGATTATGCTCAAATTATTCAGCAGTATCTATCTGACGGATTTTCGATCATTCCCGAACAAATTCATATCGAGCCACATTTTATCGGCACTCAAGTCGCTTATTCAGAATGGTTAAGCATTTTAGAGATGATTTCAAAACAAAAGTTTGAAGTCAGTTTGATTCTCAATGCTGACTCTGAAATCGACCAAGAATGGATTGATGAAAAGATGTGGTTACAAGAAAAATACATTGCTGCAGAGTTTGCATCGAGTTGGTGTTTGGCTGCTTCAGACGTTCAAGTTCGAGGTTTAACTCCAAATAAAGTGCTACAAGTGGTGGCACATGAGCCTGAGTTGAAACGTAATTTAGAGCTTAAAGCACTGAATAATTTAGATCAGTATGATCAAGAACAACCCTTTTTATTGATGTTAGATGATGCAACGGATATGAAAGTGGTGAAAAAATTACAGTATAAATTTAATGAAACCGCGATTGAAACCTATCATTTTTTATATACAAAACAGAATCTTGGAAATACCCAGCAATTGGCAAAAATTTTTGGATTCATGTTGGGTATGCACTTGCCAGAAGAGTTAACTGCCATGATTTATAGCACAGACCAAGAATCGACATTTGCTTTTATTCAAGCATTTTCAGTAGAAGATGAACTTGAACAAGAAACTGTTTAATTAGAATTAAGACGAAATTGAGAACATTGTGAACACACTATTTTATACGATCCTCGGTTATGTTTGGCAGTACGTCACCAATCCTAAAGCGATGGTGGCTTTGTCATTTTTTGTGGCCATTGTGGCTATGCATAATTCGATTCCACAAAAGACTTTTTACATTGTGGTTGCTGTTTATATTCTCGGATTAATTCTGTGGGGTATTTATGAATTAGTGCAGCATTATCGTCATAAACAGCAAGGCGAAGAGCTGGCTGAGGCGATTGCCAAAGATAATGAAGCTGAATACGGCAAACAAAAGAATAAAGAAGAACTTGCGCTGATCAATCAGCAAATGAAAGACTCGATTCAACTTATCCGTAAATCAAAACTTGGTGACAAAAAGGGAAATGCAGCGCTATATGAATTACCTTGGTACATGGTAATTGGTAACCCAGCAGCGGGTAAAAGTTCAGCGATTTATAATTCTGGCCTTAGATTTCCATTTGAAGAAACCCATCAGAAAATGGTGTCGGCAGGTCTAAGTGGTACTCGTAACTGTGATTGGTTTTTCTCTACAGATGGTGTGTTACTCGATACCGCAGGTCGATATTCAGTTTATGCCGAAGACCATTCAGAATGGTTAGGTTTCTTAAATATTCTCAAGAAAAACCGTTCTAAAGCACCAATTAACGGTTTAATCGTGATTGTTTCTGTGGCGGAGCTTGTTAGTCAAAGTCCTGAAAAATCAATCAAATTAGCCAAAAACTTACGCGCACGTATACAGGATTTGACGGAACGTTTAGAAATTTTTGCGCCAGTGTATATCGTTTTTTCAAAAATGGATTTGATTGCCGGCTTTACTGAATTTTTTGATTGTTATGATAAGGATGAATTTGATCAAGTTTGGGGTGCAACACTGCCTTATGATCCAGACTCATCTGAGCATGCCGTTGAGATGTTCGAAAAGCATTATTCAATTTTATACGATGGTTTGAAGAGCGTCAGTACTACGCACTTGAGTCGTCGTCATTCGCAAAATATTTCTCCAAGTGTAATGACATTTCCACTTGAGTTTAAAAGTTTAAAGCCAGTGTTAAAAACTTTTATTGGTACGTTGTTTCAAGACAATCCTTATCAGTTTAAACCGGTATTCCGTGGGTTCTATTTCACCAGTGCGTTACAAGAAGGTGTGATTGAAAGTCCAATGACCGAGCAAATCGCTGAAGACTTTCATTTGGTGAAAAGTACGGATAGTGAGTTTGGCATTCCTACGAATTCTGTTTCGCAAGACCATGGTTATTTCTTAAAAGGACTCTTTTCAACCGTCATTTTAAAAGATAAAAATCTAGTTAAACAACATATCAATCCTGCACGTAAACGTCAGCGCTTTATGGCATTTATTGGTGCATTGTTATTGGTTGCTGTGGTGCTTGGGTTATGGGTTTGGTCGTATCGTAATAACCAACAACTCGTGGCGGAAGTTCAAGCTGACTTAGACAAAGTTGTGCAAATGGAAAGCCGTAGCGGAAGTGAGCTTTCGACTCAATTGGATGCATTGCTGATATTACAAGGGCATTTACAGCAGCTCGATCACTTTGATGAAGATCGTCCTTTGAAATATAGCTTTGGTTTATACCAAGGGAATAAAATTCGTGAAAAACTCAAAGTTGAGTATTTACGTGGTATTCAACAAATTGTATTAGCACCATCTCAGCAAAATATGGCGCAGTACTTACAACGCGTTAAAGCCAATGAAGCGACGTTGAAAGAAAATCACGTCAATGTGCAAATCACTCAAGCGGTGAAATCAAATCAGCCCTATTTAGAACCATCGGATACTAACCCTCAGGATGCATATAATGCACTGAAGGCGTATTTGATGATGAGCAATCATAAATATATGGAATCGAGCCATTTGAGTGACCAAGTTACTCGTTTCTGGCGTTCATGGTTAGATTCAAATCGCGGTCAAATGCCACGTGGGGAAATGATTCAAAAAGCTGAACAAGTTTTATCTTATGCGATGACTTTAGCTGCTGATCCTGCGTTCCCGCAAATGGAATCTGATACTTTATTGGTTGATCAAACACGTCAATTATTAACAGCTGTTACCATGGGTATTCCTGCACGTGACCGCGTTTATAATGAAATTAAAATGCGTGGTTCGGTACGTTTCCCAGCAGTAACTGTGAAGCAAATTTTAGGTGAAACAGGCCAAAACAGCATGTTAGGTAGTTATGCCTTGCCGGGTATTTTTACTTACCAAGCATGGAATGATTATGTAAAGGATGCGATTAACCAAGCTGCGAATAATCCGACAGATACCCAAGACTGGGTACTCAATACCAATCGTTCTGATGATCTAACGTTTAGTGGTAGTCCAGATCAGATCAGTAAACAGTTAACCGAACTTTATAAGCAGGAATATATCGCTGAATGGCGTAAATTCTTAAATGCTGTGCATTATGGCAAAGGCGCAGATGTCGCTCAGCAGTCACGTTTTATTGATATTTTAGGTGAACCTGAAAACTCGCCAATTCGTAAAGTGGTCGACCGTATTGCCAAAGAAACCAGCTGGGATAATCCAATTGTTCAAGCAGAACTGGCTGCACCTCAGAAAGGTTTTATTGCGTGGTTTAAACGTAAAGTCCTCAGCCGTGATGATGCGCAACAAGCTCAGCAAGTTGCTTCTAAAGCCGGTCAAGGTGTTATTGCAAAAGAGTTTGATGTGTTCTATCAATTGGTTCGTAAGCGTGATGATCAGCAAAACAAATCTATTTTAGATGAATACATGCTGTCTTTGAGTCAAGTACGTAGTAAGTTCAATGATTTGAAGAGTGGCGGTGACATGGGGCCTGCAAGCATGACATTGGTGAAACAAACCATCAATGATCAAAGCTCTGTCTTTAATAGCACGCAAAAATTTGTGGATGAAAAAATGTCTGTGGGGCTGAATGAATTAGACCAGCAGTTGATTCAAAAGCTCTTTATGCAGCCGGTGACCCAGTCATTTGAAGTATTACTGATCCCAGCTCAAAACGAAATTAATAAGTTATGGGCAATGCAAGCGTATCAACCATTTACAACCAATCTTGCACCTAAATATCCATTTAATAGCAATGCTACTTTACAAGCGACCAGTAATGAAATTAGCCAAATTTTTGGTGAAAACGGAAGTATCGCTCGCTTTGTAAAAGAATATTTAGATCCATTGGTGATTCGTCGAGGCTATACCTTAACCACGAAAACATGGAAAGATTTGGGCATTGGTTTAAATCCACAATTTGTAGCGAACTTCCAACGCTATGTTGCGCCAAGTAATGGCGTTGCTACAGGGGAATTGAGTCAAGCAGCACCTGCGGCAACCAATCAATCGAACTTCCAGTTCTTCCCATTAGAAAACACACAGTTACTTTCATATACCATTGATATTGATGGTCAGCGTATGGTGTATGAAAACGGTGTTCAGCAATGGGTGAACTTCGTTTGGCCAAATAAAGGGGCAATTCCGGGTGCACGTATTACTGCAATTGACTTGGAAGGTCAAACGCATACGATTTTTGATGAGCCGGGTGAATATGGTATTAACCGATTGATTGAAGGCGCTCAGCGTACACAAAATGGTAATTCATTTGAAATGGTGTGGCGTAGCAAACAAAATCCAAAAGTGTTTGTTAAAGTAAATTTCCGTTTAATTAGTGGTAACGCATCTGGCCCAACTACAGGTTCAGGCTATTCAGGTATGACTCTTGTTGATCAAGTGGTGACGAATAAAGGTGTTCGTGTCGTCGCAGCGCAAACGATGCCTGCAGGACAAGCGCCTGTAGCGCCAGCGACTTCACCGATGAGTGTTGTACAAGGAACAGCAACACCATGATGATGAATTTAAAAATGAGAGCGGTGGCATTCGTGCAAAAGAACAAGGAGTGTGACGATGTATGAAGTGAGAACGACACCGCTGTATTATGGGAAATGTCCAGCTCGTGGTGACTTCTTAAAGAGCCGTGAACAATATTCACTGATTCAGTTAATCGATCAGTGGATCACGGAGGCGCTTGAGTTCGCTATGCGTTCAGACAATTTTAATGCAGCGTATAACTCACTGCCTTCATTAGATTTCTTTATTGCCAGTCCAAAAGATAAGCGTTTTTTGGTTGCCAATTTGATTAGCAGTGAAGACAGTTCAAAGCGTCAATTTCCAATGGTGCTCGCTCATCTGCTAGAAATCGATGATCCTTTCGATAATATTTTGAACGCATCTGGCCCAACTACAGGTTCAGGCTATTCAGGTATGACTCTTGTTGATCAAGTGGTGACGAATAAAGGTGTTCGTGTCGTCGCAGCGCAAACGATGCCTGCAGGACAAGCGCCTGTAGCGCC
>NZ_VOYU01000002.1:0-269575 GCF_013420135.1 Acinetobacter sp. YH12023 | reverse complement strand
AGGGCGCATAATCAACACTGATTGAGCCAGCAAGAACCAAGCGACCTGTATATTCACCAACACAGTAAAAACTTTCTGCACCAGTGAAAACAATCGCCCAGCGCTCCTGAATTGCACCTTTATTGGTAATCAAGATTGGGTAGAGAGAATCATTGTAATTAGCAGAAACCCCTGAACCTGTTGGCTCATCATTCCAGACACTATTCCAAGCCTGCTGTACAAACTTCCGTGTATAACGCGCCTGCATATCCCCAATGACCAGCGCAGACCCGACAATAGTATCCACCGCATCATAATTATGGGTTAAAGGCTTAGTAAATGTCAGCTGACCATTAATTTGCACATCACGGATCTGCCCCATATCTTGATAACGATATTTTGCTATTAATGGCTCAACCAAGCCCAACAGCGTAAAATCACCACCAAGCGTGACACGGCCATAATCATAATCAATGGTATATAAGTCATAACCTACTTTTACACCGTTTGCATCTTCAAGTTCACACCACGCAATACGCTGATCATTTAAGTCGTAGGTAGTACCAGCAATCGCACTTGGAAGCGCTTGAGATTTAGTGGAGCTAACAATACCAATGCCGCCTACACGGAAAATCGGCACACGACCGTCGATCGGCAAGCGCGTAGCAGATAATCCCAGCAACTCTGAGTCAATCGGTAGATAGGTGTAAGCAATAGCGTTATAGCGAACGCTTGAAGCATCCACCCATACCGGCACATTGATATAGGATTTACCTGATTCTTCATATTCTAGTAGTGGATCATACCACTCATGTGCTTCTAACTCTGCACGATTAGCAGTTGTGATTTCGGTCTTGGTATAGAAATAAATCTGCACAAAACCGTTATCCCAATTCACTTTACCGTGAGCACGTGATGTCTCAATTACCCCGTTTTCATCGGCAGTAAGAGTGAGCTGACCATGCTCAAGTGTGCCGACAACGACTGTCAATGACTGTACTCGCAGCGGAATAACCGGTGTGCGAAAGGCAATCTTATTGACTGGCGGTAAATCCGTTGTCGTGGTCAATGACTGCAATTGAATACTGTTGTCAGCATTCGGCGTCCAACTATCAATTTCAACAACACCTGTACCATATTGAATCAAACCTGACTGGATACCTGAATTAGTAGCAGGATCCACATTGCGATACAGCAAACCAGAGCGGTCCAAGAAGGTATCAGATCCAACCTTGAAGCGAGCTGAACCCGTGAGAATCTGCTCATTAAAACCGGAGGACAAATCAACTTTTAGTTTGTCTGCAGTAATTGTATGTGTAGCCGAATTTGAACCTGATGTATCGCGGTAACGGACTTTCACATCCACAGTATTAAAGGCTTTTAAAATAGTTTCAGTACCAACGATACTCGATGTTTGCGGACTATAAAAAGACATACAACCTCTCTGTGTGCTTGTATTGATCTTCATCAAACCAATCAAATAGGTTCACACAATGCTAATAAGGGATAGTGAAAATCAAGCAGTACCGTATGTAACAGCTGCTTCAAATTTGGTAATAAACTGCTTGTAAACGGTTTGTGGTGTGACTTCGCATAAGCCAGTTGAATAGTTAATTGAACCTTGAACTGCACCACGACTATTCACTAAATTCCCCGATGAACTAGTCACCGGTACATCCGTTAGCAATACATTGGTTTCAAAATTTCCTGTCTCAGTAGACACAGGAATTTCCAACTCAACACTATTCGGCTGAATGGCTGAACCTGTACCAATTGTGAATACCAACTTTTGACTCGAGTCCGGGGTAACATCATTCTTGGTTTGCGTAAGCGAAGTACCGAAGTTATAGATCACATTAAAAGTTGTCGATTTCTGCGGTAACTTATTTGGGATGATCTTGCCTGTACCTGATGCATAATTAATAGAGCCCGTAGCATCACCAGTAAATTTTCCTTGAGCATTGGATGTTGCCGTTTTGGCTTCCCCTTCAAGCAACCAAGTAACTGTTACACCAGGTAAAACGCTCAAGTGTCCAAGATCAAACTCAAAAGCAGCTTTTTCAACACTTAAATTTGAGCGTACAAAAGTCACAATCGGTGTACCCCAATTCAGCAGAATCACGCTATCCACATCAGGCAATGCACCTGCAGTTAAAAGCCATGATCCTGTCTCATAATTGATCATCCCCGACCCAAAAGAACTGTTTGCCGCTTTTAGCTGACCAGATCCATCATCCTTGAGCTCGTAAAACTTACCCTGAGCCATGTAAGAAATAGACAATGCACCGGGTGCAGGGATCGGAATCAATACACCTGACCAATTAGTACCTTGATTGTTCTGAGTCACTGGAATGGCACTACTCTGGTAATACTGATTCGGTGCGGCTGCCGGCTTAAACGCAATGTTTAAACTCATGGTGCCGGTTGGTGCTGCTGAGGTCCATTTCACTAGACCTCGCTGATAGTCGATCGTACCGACCTGCGTACCCAGTGAGTTCTTCAAGAGCCCACCTTGGTCTGTTATGGATTGGCCTTGCATGGTAAATGACACAGAACTAGGCATCACCGCAGAACCGATATATAGGTTTTGGCTTTCACTCACGACTTGCGATGCATAGTTAACTGTAATCAATCCATCACTGCCCGGCACCAACACAACACTTTCACCTGCAGCATTGACATCAATGATCGGTGTTTCACTTTGAGCAGATGGAATCAATTGAGTAAACATTGAATCAGCATTAACCGTGTATTCACCAACATGAGCATCAGATGCCAGTTGAGTAGATGAATAATACAAACCAGTATCAGCAACAAGCGTATCTCGAAGAACAGTTTTGGACGGTGTATTACCGGCGTACCACTGACGAGCCGATAAGCCTACAAAGTCACGCTCTAAAGGATCATTGATTTGATAAGTCGCCACCTTGTATTCAACAGTTTTTTGATCAACCACCATCACTGCTGTGCGGGTATCAACCTTAGTAATTCGCACGTACTGTTCAAATTGAAGCGCTTTTCCTTCATCTGAAATCAGCACGATCGTGTCACCCACACTGGACTCGGTTTCTTGCGGAAACATAACGACTTGCAGTGATGACATGCCTTGCCAGTGTGTATCAAGTGGTGTTCCTGCAATCTGGCCACCTTTAGCCAAGTAATTTTCAACTCGGTTTTGTGCGGCCTGGCGTTCGTCGGTCCATGACTCAGTGCTAAATAGTAGTGCCGATACGTTTGGATCCTCGGGAAGCTCAGATACAAATACTGTGGCACCCATAAGTAAGTCAGTATCATTCGTGGTCACAGCTGGAAAGATCTTTCGCATCGATACATCACCGACGGTACGATCTAGTTCAGAAATGTCATTGAATAAGTTATTACTTAATCCGTCTGCCACAATCTGACCGTTATATTTACCACCTCCGTCGCTATTATCGGTGTCACGTTCAGCGTGATAGATCACTAAATCTTTCGTTTCAATTGGCATTACTCACTCCAAAATCTGAGCGTCAAGTTCATGTGGTCATCCAGAGATACTGGCGGGATTCCTTTAACGGGTGTCGCCTCTAAAGCACCATCAACATGATTGAAAACCACGTTAAAAGTACGTGTGTCATGTGCCCATTCAAATTGAATCTGAAACTGTTCATTGAGCACTGACCAGGCCTGCAACTTACGAACGTCAGCTAATGATGCCCACCCCATTCCACTGTCAGCAGGCTCTAAAGTGATTGGTCTTCCTGAGAGCTTGGTGCCCTCTTGAATAATGGGTGTGCCATCCATGGCATATTCCAAAGACTGTTCTTTGGCTTTCCAACTAAATTCATCAGACCAAAAAAAACCGTCTTCAATTGAGACGGTTTCTGATGTTGAGATGCGTTTTATTTTCACGATGCCTTGCTCACTTTTCCTAGCGTTGCCAAAATTTCTGATAACGCGTCCTTATTACTCGCATCTGTTTGAACATCTACAGATTTGCCATTAGCCTCAATGCGAATAGTGGTTTGAGGTTCAGATTTAGCCGCACCTGACATAGCTTTAGTAGACACATTATTAGGCGCATATTGCTGCATACGCTCTAACTCTGCATTCACTTGTTCCACGTTGCTTAACCCACCAAAGAAACCAAAGCCTGACGATTTGTAGCCATTTACGCCCTTGGTTCCTTCATAGATATCTTTTGCATACTGTTTAGCAGCTGCATCCGAATATCCCATGGCTTTAAGCTCAGCTTCGATATCCCCGGCATTTTTAGCCATCTTGCCTTTGGTACCTTTTCGAGTCTCGTGCATACCACTCGATGCTGCACTAACCGCTTCTTCCCACGCGCTTTTAACCGAATCAGCCTCATTACGACCAGTCTGGCCAAGGTTACGGAATCCATCTTCAGCGCCAGAGGTTGCATTTCTAACTCTATGCATGGACTGTTCAAGACCAGACATAGATTCAACCGAGGCTTTCCCTGTTTCATCGACTTGGATTTTTAAGCCCAATGATGCTGCTTTGGAATTTGCTGCAGCTATTGCTTGGGCATCACCAGACGCATACGCCAAACGTATAGTCTCTTCATAGGCTTTCTGGAGATCTTCTTGTGTTGCTTGCCCACTTTTGCGGACAAGCTCAAAGTCAGCCAAAGCCAATTGTGCTGCAAGCTTAAGCTGCTCTTTGGTTTTAATCCCAAGTCGCTCAAAAGCTTTTCCAGTTTCATCCAAATCATCGGGTAGTTCGGAGTTTGCCCGTTTTATTGCAATGATGCCTAACTCGACCTGCTTGGTTGAAAACACCCCTTGCGCTTCAAACTCGCGCATTTTGGCATTAGCTGCATCAATTTCAGCCTGACTTTTGGCTGTTTCAAGCCACTTTAACCAGGCCTGGTATGTTACATCGCCGGCTTGCTTACCAGTAATTCCTGCTTCACTCAGTCGGTTTCTAAACCCCTCTAACTCATTTCCAGAACTCGAAAATGATTTAGAAACTTTGTTCAATGAAACATCAAGATCAACACCAAATAGTTTGGCGGCAGCAGAAGCTCTAGAATATGCAGATTCAGCAACTTGACCAGAACCAGTTGTAGCATTATTGAGTTCGGCAATACGGATATCACGGTTATTCTTAAGTTCGTTTTCCTTAGCATTAATAGCATCGACTGACGCTTGTGCTGAGGCCAGAGCATTTAAGTCACCAGTCCTTTTAGCTTCCTCGATCTGCTTATCTAGTAAAACTCGTTCAACAGCAGCTTGTTTTTGGTAGGCAAGCAATTCTTCGTCAGCTTTTTTGACATTCTCCTTAGCAAGCTTAAGTGCTTCTTCCTTTACTCTGGCATTTTCTGCTGCCTGCGCTGCGCTTTCACCTGCCTGAACAGATACCTTGCCAGCTTCATCAATGGTGACGATGTAGCCTTTGGTTAATAGATCGGCTTGCATCACGCCATCCATTACACCACCATTGGCGGCAATGGCAGCTTCTGCAGTTGCTTGAGCTGATGCTAATAAATCGCTATCCAGTTTTGCTTTGGCTGTGGCATGTTCTTTTTCACGAGTTTCCAGTTCATTGGATTTCTGAAGGATTGAATCAATAGCAGATTGGTTGCCGTCCTTGCGAGCCTGATTAAGCTGTGCATCAATTGCTGCACGCTCGTCTGCCAATGACTTTGATTTTTGAGCAAAGTCCTCGTTTTGTTTGGTTAATTCAGCAAAAGTTGCTTTCTCACCAGCTACGGCTTCATTATTTTTTTGCTCTCTATTTTTCCCGATATTATTAAGAGCTTTAATAACTTGCACTTCATGGTTTAGCGCCAGTTCATCTGCTTGCTCATAAAGCTCTTTGGCTCTCGCTGTAAGATCTTGGAATTCCTTAAAAGCAGCAGCTTTAGCATCGCCAAGCATGAATTTTGACTTCCAGTACATAAACGCACCGGTAGCCTCGTACATTGCTCCTGCAAATAAATTTACAGTTATAGCAATACCCTTGAAGCCATCATTGAATAAGGCAAATATTACACTAGCAGCTTGAAATGTTTTAGTAAGCCCATTTGTCTTATCATCAGCTTCATCAACTCCACTGTTAAAATCAAAGATAGATGAAAGAGCTGTGTCTAAAACAATGGCTGCAGACTCAAATACAGAACCAAGCGATACCACCAAGGACTTCACAGTCTCATAAGCAGTACTTAGCGCCTCTTTAAGTGCTTCAATTGTAGCGGGGTCAATTTTTTCAAGTTGATCCCCTACCCAAATAAAGCCTTCACCAATATCTTCAAGTATGGTCTCAACTACACCCATATTGTCAGCAAGAGTTACCAACCATTGCGCTACAGTTGCTGATGCGCCGTTCGCCTGATCCATTGCGCCGATCAAGATTTGCCATTGTGTAGAAATACGCTGTAACGCATTCCCAATGGTTGTCGGAAATTTAGCGTAATCCGCTTCAATCGCTGCTGACTGATCCTGTAAAGCTTTAATTACCTTCTCAGCCGATAACTGGCCCTCTCCTGCCATTGCACGCAGCTCACCAGTGGTAACACCTAGAGACTTGGCTAATGCTGTTGAAATGCCTGGAGCTTGCTCCATGATCGAGTTGAACTCATCACCACGAAGTACACCAGATTGCAGAGCCTGAGTTAATTGCACAATTGCGGCTTCACTCGCTTGCGCTGATCCACCACCTGTTTGGATGGCCATGTTAATGGTCTTGACCAGATCTAAGCTTTGCTGCTGAGTCATCCCCATTTGCTTACCAACATCATTCACTTTCGTGAATAGACCTGCTGTGGCGTCAAGGCTTGTGTTTGTCATCAATGCGACTTGATGAACACCCGCCATGGCCTGGGTAAAATTCCCACCTTCACTTGTCGCAATGTTGATACGTGCTGAAAGATTAGTATAAGCATCTGCTGTTTCGGCTAGTTCACGAATTCCCAGGCCAACACCAATGGCAGCCATAGCACCAACAAGAGCTGTATACCCTGCCTTTAGACCAGCAATGCCTTTCTGTGCGGTTTGAGCAGCACTATCAGTTTCTTTTAAATTATTATTTGCTCTGCCAACTTCAGCGTGAAAATCATTAAATGCTTGGTCTGCTTGCTGAACTTCTTTTTCAAGTTGATCGACTTGTCGTTGTGCAACTTCAATATCAGCTGGTGATGCATTTGTTTTTGAGAATGCCTCTAAATTTCGCTTAGCTTCAGTCAAGTCGCTTTTTAATTGACCTAAAGCTTTTTCAGCCTTATTCCCAAAATCAGTAAAATTACCCGCTGTGGATTTAGCATTATCCCCCGCATCCTGAATGATCCCAGTTGCAGCTGTTAGAGATTGAGTTAATTTATCAGCTAATTCAGTCGTGCCCTTTGGAATAATATTCCCAACTTGGCTTGACGCCGCTTCTGAAGCTTGTTTAATTTTTTCGGATTCAGACTTAATTGAATCAAAAAGTCTTTTCGTTACATCTTCCGATTGCTTTGCAGCAGCTACCAGACCTTTGCTATCACCATCAAGGATTAATTTAAAAGTTAAATTTTTGCCTGACATGAACTTTTTCCTTTAATTTTAGACATAAAAAAACCACTCCGAAGAGTGGTCTTTTCATATGGCTTTTACTTCACCAGTTGACTCGTAGCTGCCTAGGAAATGTTAGGCAATAGCTCTTTATTTACAGATTTGTTCCCATGCTTTTTGAAATTCTTCTGGCTCCATATTTTCACCCTCAATCGCAACAATTGCTGAACTTGCGATAAAGCGCTTAAATCCAGTGTATCCACCAAAGCCATTTTTACTATTTACCTCCCCACAATTACCATTGTGGTTCCTTATATCCGCACTATCCGGATCTTTTAGGTAATTTTTTAAAGCATTTCTTGAATCAGTTTGAACTGTGACACGATTAATACGTTGTTGTTTTTCGATTTCACGTTGTTGTTTTTGCTCCACCTCTCTAGCTTCGCGTTCGGCTTTTGCCTTTTGTTGCTCTTGATTGTATTCATTCTGCTTAGCTTGACGATCAAGCAACTCCTGACTAGCTGTCCCATTTTTCAAAGATCGATCTTCAGAAGCTTGGATGGAAAAACCAGATAAAAGTAATAATACGAACGCAACCAAGGCAAACCATCTCGTTTGAATCTGTTTACCTAAAGAGGATTCGACTTTTTTATGGAGCACTGGCAGCAGAACAACCCCTGCGGTTGCTAAAAATACACCACCTAAAATGCTTTCACTAAGCATTGGTATTGATCTAGCAATAAATAAAATTCCAAAAAACCAAAGCGACCCTAAGATTAACTTCTCATTCATCCTTAGCGCTCCCAATTAATCTTGTAAACATTGCCACCAATAACAGTAATGGTGTAGGTCTGGCCATCTACTTTATAAATGTAGATTGTGCCCTTATGTGGCCATCCGTTGCGGTCGTGCACAACTTGACGATCTACAGACTCAGGTTGTCCCAGTACATCCTTCAGTCTAGCTTCCGAGTTGCCAAGCTCAACAAGACCATTGCTACCACGCAAGGCTCTCATATCTACAGCAAATACTTGTGCAGACATGCATAGAGCCAATATTAAAACTAACTTTCTCACCCCAACACCCCCAATATATAATTATTGAGCACATATTAAGTGAAAATAGTAACTTACCTCAATGTTTACTTAGCTCATCTTGGAACGTTGTAAATCCTTTTTTATCTGCATGGTGCGCTGCCCGAATGATATTTGAATCAAACTTGCCTCGGTTTCGTTGATACTTTTCAGCCGCTTTTAAGTAGCCAATAAAAGCCCCATAGGTCATTTGCAGAATATCGTCTTGTCTATGGCCATACGCTATCAAGTACTGAAATGAATCAAACCAAGTTTGCTCAACACCACCTTTCTTCTTACGATTTTTAAGGCCTGGCTTAATTTCTTCTTTGAAATATGCACCATTCACTTCAATCACATGTTGAAGCAAATGACTAAACTCCAAAGGATCTGATTCAGCGAGATCTAATAGCGTCTCTATTTCAGTGTTTGTACACATTGAGCAAAGTTGAAATACATGCGCGCCATAATCTTTTACCAGGCCTGCCCCGATTGAATCTGAATAATTTCTTTGTTTTAAACTGTCACGAATAACGGATGCGTAAGGTGACCAGATATCAAAGTTAAACATTTGTAGTTGCTTCACTTCCACATCATTGCCAAGCACCTTAATTGTGATCGAGCGATTATTCGCTAAAAAGAAATCATTCATGATTGAATCTCTAGAATTCAGGCACAAAAAAAGACGCTTATGCGCCGTGGAGTTCTTTGTGCCTGAATGGGTTTAAGCTTTTGGAATTGTTACCACATGACCATATAGACCAAGTGTTTCATCTGATCCTTTGCTGACATCCGATAATGCCTGACCTGAGATTTCATATTGGCCAAGATCTTCATGGATTAGAGGGAACGTTGTCTCTGGTGACTTCTTCGTACGCCATAAGCGAACAGCCATATTGTCTCCAGTTGCTGTGTTAATCCCTTTAAAGAACAGTTCATATTCTTTATTGAAATCACTCGCAATGGTCGTATGACTTACTGCACCCGTGGTGTAGGTTGCCGTTACTGGTTCTGCAATCGTTTCTTTAAAGATCACAGTGCCGAATACAGCATCTAAGTCATATTTGCTTTCATCCACTGCTGTAGAACCAGCTTTAAACGAAACTGTTGTAAGGCTATAGCCATTGAGCTTAATTTCTTCGCCAACTTTCACTGTTCCCAGCGCTTGGTCAGTCACCGTATCACTTGCAACTTCAGACTTCATACCTGAAAGGATGTACTGAAGGTTGGCATCATCCACTTCTTCAAGTTGCCCCGAGAAGTTAACACCTGTGGTCTTGGTTAGCACAAAGTCTGTTGTACGCTGACCGGATGTGCTTTCTGTGTGCTCAACCTGATCCGTTGTGATTTCAAGCTCAAATTCAGGCACATTACCGATATGGCGCATTGCACCTGCAACACCATTTGCAATTTCAGATAAATAGAATTTACCTTGGAGTGAAATATAATTTTTAGCCATCGGTTTTCACCTCTTCATTCTTGGCTTGAGTTGCTTTGGCCTGGGTTGATTTCTTATCCACTTCAATTACACCACGCTGAAGTAGATCCTGAATTTGTGCATCGCTTAAACCACCAACGATGTCCCCTGAATTAAAACGCCCGACAGATTGCCGGGCGAT
This sequence comes from Acinetobacter sp. YH12023, assembly GCF_013420135.1. Classification (NCBI taxonomy): domain Bacteria; kingdom Pseudomonadati; phylum Pseudomonadota; class Gammaproteobacteria; order Moraxellales; family Moraxellaceae; genus Acinetobacter; species Acinetobacter sp. YH12023. The sequence goes on along the minus strand of NZ_VOYU01000002.1, from coordinate 259,411 downwards.
ATATTGTTTAGCCATGAATGGCTCCTAAATAAATTTTTGTGATTCAAAAATAATAGTGATGTATGCAAACCCAGGACTGTAACCATCACGAACAGAAATCAGATCTAATTCATTGCGAGAAGATTGCGGCTTCCAGCCCGAAAGAAGCTGAATTACTTTTTCAGTTAAAAACCCCGCTTCATCGCTAACTGCTCGACCATCATTCTTCTGTGACTGGGCATTGCGACACGCCACTGTCACCGCCCACTGCTGACCAACCTGATTAATCCCCCCTTTACCCGCGCTTGATTTCTTATCAATACGAACAAAGTTGATATGCGCTGATGGAGTGACCTGCGACATTTCTGTGACCACTACTGAATTTAGCGGGGTATAAATCTGCTTAAATTCTGAAATTTCTTTCAGTTTTTCTGCAATTTCATCACGCACCGCGAAGAAGGTACTCATCAATAAAACTTCCTACAATATTTAGGACCATTTCTTCATCTGCAGAATTGATACCTAATTGTGTCCTTGGAGGATTAACCACCTGTTTTACTTTTCTGTATTGACCACCAACAGCAAAGGTAATGTATTGGCTTGTCTTTGGCAGAATCGTAGCACCGAAGTGAAGGTATGGCGCATAAAAGACGTTTGTCCCAACCTCTACACCATTCGAAAGAACGTTGTATGTGTAAGAATTCATCAAACGCCCAGTATCACGTAGCGTTTGACCACCTTGCATGCCCTCTCGTCCCTGCAACCTTGCACGCCAAGACATCTTCCATGGATTACCATCAACATCAAACCCACCAATGAATCGTTCCTGAACACTGGTTGTTAGTGCCAGGCCTATATCTTCATAAAGTCGAGCTTTTTCAGCATCAATATCCAGTAATTGAGTCATTACAGCACTAATCGCTGACTGATTAGATTTGATCGTTAACGCAAAAGCCATAGCTGCCTCACTTGATGCTAGGCATCATATTTAAGACATCGTCACCAAATACCCCACCACGATAAGTACTACCGATAGGTAAAGTACTTGGCTTCTTTGTAGGCTCATCATCAATAATCTCGTCCGATTCCTCAGACTGGATCTGTAAATGTGCCTTGTTTTCAGCCACGCGCTTTAAGAATGAGATTGCATCCTCATAGCGCTTTCGAACTTCTTCTGTTGGTTGCTGGAAGTACAAACGATAGCGTGCAATATCACATGCCATACGTTTCAAGTTACTTGGTACGTTGGGTAACGGCAAAGAATAACGGCCACCTATGTGACCGTTAATTTCCTCTGTCGCGTCTTGAATGGCATCCTCTACAGCGGTAACACTTGGAAGCATCATCAACAGCTGTTCTAGTTCACCACCAAATCGCACCACCAAGTCAGATTTAGTTGCATACATAGATCACCTACTTGGCTTCTGTAGCAGCCTTCTTCGCTTCAGCAGTTGCCTTTTTCAGGGCAGCTTCAGATGCCACTAAAGCCTTTTCAAGCTCTGCAACCTTCGCTTTAAGCTCACCATTCTCCTGATCTGATTTGACCTTTTCATCAGTCATCAGCTTATTTGCTGTAAGAAGATCAGTATTGGCTTTTTCAAGCTCAGCTAAGCGTGCGGCTAAACCATCAGCCTTAGGTTCTTCTGGAGCTTTTTCTTCTTCAATCGCTCCAGATGCTAAAAGGGCCTGAAGTTGTTTAGCTTCAAGCCCTGTAATTTCTTGCCCTGGCATAAAATGCCCGATGGATTGTTTTGCTATGTACTTTGGCATTTCGTGCTCCTTATAAGGTGATAAATCCAGTACCACCGACTACACCATTTTTGTTAGAAGGTACAACTAATGGAGCTGATTCAGTCATCAGCATGATGCCGCTTGGATCTTCGCAGTACCACTGACGGTCAAAATACTGCTGAGCAACACCGTTAGCCAACATATTTTTAATCTTACAGTGAGCGACTGAGCCATTCGTATCAGAGATTAATGAGAAGTAATCTTTAGGAATAAAGCGCTTCACCTGACCTTTGTTTCGGTAGGTCGCGTCATAAACCCAGAACTCGATCCCGTCAAAAGTACCTTTGAAGGTCGCAGTCTCTTTGGCACCAAAACTTGGATTAACTGGAACAGAAATACCTGCATATGGCGTAATAAATTCTTTCTTGAACTCTTCATTGTTCCATAGAGCAGCCCACACCAAACCAGACATTACAGCTAGTTTCGCCTCACCACCATCAGCAGCCAATTGACGTTCAAGCATTGTGCGAATATCTGTTACTGGTTTAGCACCAGCATCATTCCACTTCGTTAGCGGTGTGAATATCAAAGATGCATCACGGCGATAATCCACTAAGTTGTATTCATAGTCATCTGAATGAAGCGCGTATTTACCATTTTTTAAGAGATCAATCGCCATCATCAAGACGGAGTTATCAATCGCGTCATGATTACGCTTCATCACTGCGATCTGAGCGATGATCATTTTTTCTTGGTCAGATAATTGCTGATTACCAGTAGAAATAATGCCTGCTGTACGTAAACGCTCCAGTAATGCAATTTCAAACGTATCTGCTGGAGTAACCTGGTTCTTGGGTTTGTAGTAAGCCGGCTTTACATGGCGCACTTCACCAGATTGAGTAGTATCAAATGGTTTACCAGGCTGTTGTGGAGATACTAATGGCGCAAGATCATGTTCAGCTGACAATTCAGCCAGTGGCACATCATCACGAGTGAATAAGGGGCGATTTGGAAAAAGCTTATCTAAAAGCCAAGTATCCATTGGGCGGTAATTCGAGTGAATTAATGCCAGTTCACCCACATCAAGAAGTTCGAGCGGAGCACCCTCAATATTAAAAGACTGTGGCATGTTTATTACACCTTAGAAAGTTCGATTTTGTTTTTAGTTGCTTGTGCACGTGCTGCGTCATATTTCTCAGCAGCAAGCAAAGCGCCATTAAGTGATACAGCCTCAACGTTAAAAACGCCGCCGTAATACACTGGTATTTCGATACCATCAGCGGCCTTGATTGTGGCTTCTGCAACTGACACATCCTGACCACAGATCACATCCCATGTTTTTTCATCTACAGCGTGAGCCAGTACATTTGCATCTGACAGCGTTAATAGATCACCGTATTTAAATGCTGTAGCGGTTGGTACTTTTGCATTGGAACGGCGTAACTTTTCATTGTCCAAGACCAATCGTTTTGAGGTGATTGAAACAGCTGGTACATAGTGAGTTACCATGAATTATTTCCCCTTTTGCTGTGCAAATGCTTGTGCACCTGAAGTAAATTTGTGAGTGTCATTTTGGTTAGTCTGCTGATCACCGTGACCACCATTCGCTTGATGAGTGAATAAGTGTGCAAATGCTGGATTTACACCCGGTGCTGGCTGTTGTTGCTGTCCAGCTGGTGGTTGCTGATTACCTGCAGAGAATTGCTTCAATTGTTGTGACATGAATGCGAATGCAGCATCATCCATTTCTGTATAGGATTTCTTTTCCTCAGCACTGAATTGCTTATTCAAAGACGTTTCAAGGGCTTTGATGTCTTCTTCGCGCTTATCGGCTTTGAATTTTTTAAGTTCAGCTTGAGCTGCATCGCGGTCTTGCTCTGCTTTTTCACGAGCAGCTTTTTCTTTTTCAAGTTCGGTCACGTCGGTGTCCTCTTTGGTTGGGTTTGGATTGGCTTTGCCTGAGAAGGCTTTAATTGAGGTATTGCGATCGGCACCAGTCGAGCAGATCGTGAACTCACGAATGCGGTTTTGACGGAAGATTGTGATAGGACCTTCAAATACTTGACCATTCACAGTGACTGTCTTGCCTTGTGAGACTTCTTCAATAGATCCAGGATCAATCATCATTGACATCTGGAATGGAAAGCCATCATCAGAGTCCTGAACGATTTCCTGCGCCTTAGCATTCGTAAGAAAATCGCCTGAAACATCAATCTTTCCGTTTGTATCTACTGTCTGAACAACACCAATTCGACTTGAGCTAAAGTGTTCTTCAAGTAAGGCTGCTGGCTTATCAATCTCAATCCCATCAAGATCAAAGACCACACCAGAACGGCCCCAATACCAATGACCATCTACACGGCCACCTGCATAAGCAGTGCCTTTAAATTTTCGTTTTTGCCCCTCTTCAACCTTCGGGACTTCAATAGCTGCAGCATTGAATAGATACTTCAATCGCTCTTCATTTGGATCTGGCATTTTCATGCTCCATAAAAAAACCGCCCTTTCGGACGGTCTCTAGTTAATTTCAATTTAATTTATCAATACCTTCAGTGTATAAACCATCACCCCTTCAACCATCTCCATCGAAACAACCTCAAAAGAGATCCCTAAAGGCAATAAGACCCCCTCACCAGCCTTCAACTTTTCAAGATCAATCCCCAGGCCATTAGCATTCTCAATCTGAATCATGATGTTTGACTGACCTGCCAAAAGCATTGGTGCATCCAAAGTCACCACCTTGCCTACTTCGAGTGAAGCGGCATAAGCCAGTGTGGTTGTGCCAGTAACAACATTTGAGGTGTTTTTAGCTACAGCATGTATCGCTGACATATCCTGAACCAACCACTGCTTAAGCACTTGGTCAGCCTTGGATGAGGCTTTGCTATTCAAATAGTTTGTAATGGCCTGGTCATTGCCTTGCACATAATCCAAGAAAGTACGAATAGCACTTGGTCGAATGCTTGGATCAAGTGGAATCACAGTATTGGCCACCGTATCGAATAAGTCCCGAGTCTTATCATCCATAGGAGCAAATAGGCTCGTAAGCTTTTTCGATGCAGCCCATTCAGCCTTGATGACTTCTTTCTGCTCGAGGAGGTATTCCTTATCAAGCAATGACACATTGATCTTTTTATCAACCAATGCTTCCAAATCACCAAACTGCAAAGGATGCGATGACCAGTCCAATGCTTCAGCCACTTCCGGCAACTTATCATCAGGTGTAATACCGTATTTAAGCGCCTGAGCCTCTGTGAGAGCTATTACAGTACATCTGCAACGAAAGCCTAGTGGCGGGTAATGCGTTAGCCAAAATGGATGATCAATTGGCAATACAATACGATTCAAAGCTAAATGTGCGGGACGTACGCGACTATCATCGATAGCCGAATACATCAAGTAAGGTCGTTTTTCTTTATTCCTTTGCTGTTGCTGCCATCGTCCATGACCATAAGCACTTTGAATATTGGTACGAAACACTGTATCCAAATAGTGCTTTGGCAGAATGATTTCAGATTCAGCAATGAGTTTTTGAAAATCGTTAAACGTTCCACCATTGGCCAATGTTTTATTGAGCGACTTAATAACTATCTCAACTTGTTCTAGACTCGACAGAAAGCTCACAGTTGTCGCCATCTGCCGAGTCTTTAAGTCCATTGAGTAAAACTCATCAGGCAGCACAATCTTTTTATCATGCGCGTACTGAAGCGCCTCAAGGAACGTGACTGGTTGCATTTGCTTCACCCATAAAAAAGCCTCCTATTGGAGGCTTAATGAAGTTGCAAAGTTATTTGAAAAAACTACCAATAGTATTAATGATCCACTGCAAAACAGCTAAGAATAGAGCTATACCTATAAGTATTAGCCAACCATTAGTAGATTTTTCAATTTTTGCTTTATTTTGTTTCTGTTGTCTGGCACCACAATTGGAATGCTGGCACTGACCAAACAGTGTTGTTCCGCCACAATATTTACAACTCATTTTAGTTTCACTAATTTTTATACTCTCAGTAAGAATGACATCGCCTAAACATAAAAGCTAGCTCATTTACCATTCTGTGCTGTCGCATAACCCAATATATCCGCCGCATATAAAGCCTGATCTAAATTAGCCTTAAACTGAGATTCAGATGCTGTAGGAATCAACTGCATCAAATTAAATACCAGGCCTTCGGGACCATCCGACTCAGCAGCGAGCTGCTTTATCTGCTCATTAGTCAAAAGCTGTAAGTCAACTTGGCCATCGGTTAATTCCTCAACTTCTAGCTGTTCAGCTGAAAGTTTATTGGCCTGGGCTTTAAAGCCAAATGCACGTTTAGGTATCGCTGAGAATTGTGTATTTGGAAGAGATTGGATTATCTCAGCAACATCACCATCTTCCAGACCATACTCACGTTTGAAGTATTGTGGGGTTAGTACTGCACCAGCATTTTTTAACTTCACGTCACGGTCTGCTTTAGGCTCTTCCAGTGACTTCTCTTCACCAATGATAACCCGGTGACGCTCCCAGCCATTGATATCACATAGCGCATTAATAATGGCTTGGATCGTAGGCATAATCATTCGCACGTCGGCTTTATACTTCGCATTCTGTACTTCTAGATGAACATCCCCTAAAGCCCTTGAGCCTGCTCCATCAGTTCCACTTGTCAATGTCTGACCTAAGATGACTTTCTGTATACGACGTTCAAGATTCTTATCAAACACTTCAAATGTTTGAGAAGCATTGCCATTGGTATTGGCAGTTTGGATTTCAACTGAATCCGTACCACTTAGAGCAATAACCGAGCTAGCATGAGCTTTGAGTAGTGCGTCACGCATATCTGTAGTCTTGCCAGCAGTTTTACCAACCAGCATTGGCAAACCAAATTTTTCTACAAACTTTGCCCAGAATTTGAAGCCCGATGTTTTAAAGAACCACACCCAGTACAGTCGACTTAATAAAGCCTCGCCTAATGGATTTTCATAAGTAGATTTGCAACGTGTCAGAAAGTGCTTAAACCGTTGGTCCACTTCCTGATCCTGCCGAGTTGCGTTGTAATTGGCGAGCAATAATAAACGCCCATCATTTTTCGGCTCATACCATTGCATAGGTTTTTCACCAATCCACTTAAACCCAATAAACGGTGTAATTGTATCGCCATCAATATGCAAGCTCGGCTCCTCAGGCTTCGTATAGATGGCTTCTAATACTGAATACCCGTACCAGCGAGCATTCTGTGCACCAAGTAGAATCTCTGACCACCATTCACGCAAATGCTCCATGATGATTTTAGATTCAGGTCGATCCATTGGTTCTACACGCCATGCCGCGCTCTCAAGTTTATCTTGGCGTTTTTCAATTGCCTGATAAATCTCATCGTCATACATCATGACTTTTAGGCGTGGACGAGTAACACCAGCTTTTCGTAGCACCTCATCACCGTCAGGCATTTTGGTTAAATAGCTGATTAAAGCCTGTTCAGCCTCATGAGAATAAAGTGCACCAGACTCCGGCTTTGTATTCTCAGGATTTTTTCTTTTCTTAGCCATAAATAAAACCTATGCAGCCGGAGGGTTGTAATTAATTGCGATTACTGCGTCTTCAATTGCATCAATCAAAGTATCAACTTGGTCGTCATGGTCATGAGTAAATGCAGCATTAAACGCCTCACACTCCTCAAAAAATTCCCCAACCCAATGAGCATCTTTTGGGACCATAACAAAGCGCTCTTCCGGCTTATCTTTATAGTTCGCTTCAAGATGGACCTGCACATCCATGAAACGGGATAGCTTGTCTGTATTACGCTGGACTGGTATGACAGCAACACCGGAGTATGTACCGAGGGTTTGTATTAGCTGAGTGCCTGATGCCTTATCCTCAACCTTCATATATCGAATAGGCTTGGTTTCCCATGTGTATTCCTTATGCTTATCAAGGAATGCTTTAGCTTGACGGTTAAGTTCTGGTGCTTCCCATTTGCCCCGCAATAGATCTAGTAAGTACAACTTTCCATCTATCCCCATTCCCACAAGTAGAAATACAGAATAGTCATTGTGCTCTTTGGTTTTTTGAGCCGTATCTACAAGGACTGCACGCCACTGAAGCGTAGGGATTTCTTTATAGAATCCAAACCATTCAGACTTAATTAGATCACCGCCTAATTTTTTAGGCTGCTGCATATACTGACTGCTAAAGGTGTAACGTGAGACGGTTGCTCCTTCCTTATCCTTACCACCCTTCTCTAACTGAAGTAGCGATTGTAAGGATTCCTTTTTAGGCCAATAGCTTTGACGGCCTTGCTCATCACACTCAACATCTCGCGGTACAAGCTTTTGGATATGTTCTGGCAAGGTTGCAATATATTCATCATCAATCAGTGCTGGGATAGATATTTGAGTCCATTCACCAGGTAGATTTCCAGTCATTACAAAGTTAGTCGGATCTTCAGTGTGGAGTCGCTGCATAATCATGATGATCGGCGTATCAGACTTCGCTTTACGTGAGTTCACCGTGTTCAACAATTTACGGTTCGCCGCATCCCGCTTAATCTTACTAAAAGCATCTTCAGGCTTTAATGGGTCATCGATGGTGATACAACCAGTAAAACCGTCATCAGCCAATGTGCCAGCACGACGACCTGTAACTTGACCACCCATTGAAGCTACGTACACATGACCAACATCGTAGTCCTCAACTGTGATCTTCCATTCTTTCTTGGAGTCTGTGCTATTCGATACATTCAAATCCCACATGCTACGAAAGTCTTTTGACTTAACAATATCCCTAGCCACATCAGAAACACCTTCAACTAAGGATTGGGAGAAAGATAAGTAAAGGAATCGTGAACGTGCATTTAATGCCAGGCCGCGTGGAATCAAATTAGTCATGAGTTCTGTTTTACCTGCACCAGGTGGAACATTAATCACAACGTTGGCTATTTCACCAGCAATGACTTGGTCGATAATCCATGAAATATAGACATGGTGCCAATTTACGGTGAATTTAAAGCCCATGCGTGGCTTAAAGAAACGCCGTGTGAAATATAAATGTTCATCCTCACACAGCTTCTTTTCAACCTGTGTTTGCAGATCCATTTTAATATTCCTCTTTAGCCTTCCTTATTGCATCTTCAACCTGCTCAGGAGTGGCCTGGGTAACCGTGGTTTGGGTTACTTCGCTTGTTACCTCGGTTTTATTGGTGTACTTGCCACCCATATCTTCTGCAGCCTGCTTAAGAATGCTTAAGGCAGCAACACGGTTTTTTCCATGTTTTTGGTATTGGTTTTCCAGTCGCTGTAAACGAACTGTCAGGTTTGCTATTGGAATATTTTGAGGTGCTTCTAAAAATTCTTTGCGAGAGATATCAAATTCTGCTTTTAGTTCAGCACTTAAATCTTTGCCTACGCGCTTGGTTGGGTCATAAGCCTCACACTGCTGACGGCTTACATCTATCTTAAATTCTTCTTTGACAAGCACCACTGTTTCTTGAGGTGTGTTGAACTGTGCAAGTGACCGTACAATAAAGAGTTTTTGCTTTTTATTTAAAGTAGCCATTTCCCTCTATCCGTCAAAGTACGTCAAAGAAGACGGACATAAAATTTAACCGATCACACAGTTCCCACAACACGCTGCAATGTTTGTCTCCGATACAAATGGAGCATTTTTAGCAATATCTAATAATCGTTGTACTGAGCTATCGATTCCGTGCTGACGTATTTCACCAAAGAAGACCTCAACATCATGGCCAGCTAAATAATGTTTCGGCAATCCAGTCATATCGCTATAAATGATCTCACCGTCTTCATCGCGCTCTACACCAATGTGGTAAAGCTCATGTTCAATCAAACGGCAGAACTCCCGATCAGATGTTTGCTCACAAAATGCCGCATCAATCGTAATTAAGTATTGAGGAACAAATCCAAACCAGTCTCGCATTTGTTGTTCTTGGCGAGCTTTCTTCCATCCACCTTGGTTAAACATCACTTTTTCACACTGGCCTAGTACCATGCGCTTTTTAGCCATAGCCGCGGATGATGCCCACGCAAATGCTAAAAACTCTTCATTATCATGAATCAGCTCAGCGATATGATCATGGTCTGGGTTATGTAGTTGGCCACCCATGGTTAGATAATTATCTTTCACCCAGGCCAGTAATTCTTGTGCTGGTGCAAGACGTATAGCGTCTTCTTCCTCAGCCTGATCTATAAGTTCAGTCGGCGGGAATGGTCTGATCTGTTCCATGTGATGCCTTCAATTGTCTCAGCCAGGTCGTTGCCCGCCCCATATTGATATCTGCAAGTTCAAATCTGTGAAATCGATACCCCAATTCTTCAGCATGGTCATAACGATCCACACTCCAAGCTTTGGTAGCAAGTTTGCCTTTACGACCACCAGACCACGGACCTGTTGCGATTTCAATTAACATCCGATGTTCAATGAGGTGAAAGTCAAAACGCCAATGTTTCGTACTTTTGAAATGAAAGTACTCCTCATACTTTATTTCCATGCGGTCTAATATTTCTTTTAACCGCTCGAATGCTTCTAAGTATTTTTTACTGGCTTTAGGTAGTGGCCTGGAGCTTGGTTTTTTCTTATGTGGAAGTTTGTTGGTTAGGGTTTTATATGCATCTAGTTCCATATTTCACCCATTAAAAAACCTCCCGGAGGAGGTCTTATTTCAATATGTTTAGTGGCTCATTTCTGATACTTGAGAGCTAATTACCTTCCATCCAACTCCTTGTTGGTTTTCTACCAAAATAGAATCTTGCAACGAAGGCCCTGAATTTGGATCATCATCTGCAAATTTTCCTGATGTTATCTTAAATAAATTTACACCCAGCTGCTTAAATTCACTAATGAATCGATAATTGATATGTTTATCTACATCTTCACCGAATGGAAAATCCCCATTAACAATATAAGGTCGAGACGATGTCCATTTAGTAACCTCTGTTAATACTGAGGAATAAGTTCCACTTCCTCCCATACAACCTTGATCGCCACCCCAAAGCACATACATCACTGAAGGTGAAAAATCGTCTTCACTTTTTTCTATTACAAAGACATCCTTGATACTTGCTTGAATCTTCCCATCCTCATCTCTTTGGAAAGTAGTACCACAAGCAATAGCATTAGCATAATTTTTTACAACTGCTAAGGCTTGGTTCTTTTCAACCAATTCAGAAGCAGCTTGCACCTGAAAAGAAAGTATTAACCCTGTTAACAAAACCTTAAATTTCATAGTTCCCCACTATGTTGTTATTTTGCAGGATACCTATATCAGATTAACTCTAATAACACCACTTAGAATCAACCATCCAACCTTTTAGAATCAAGCATACAAAGCTTCACGCAAATTCTTAATCCGGTCTTTCAACTTAATCATAATGCCATCAATCGCCAGCATCTCCTTTCTAGTCAATCCTGTTCGACTTAGATTTTGATATTTTGACAGCTCAGCACTGCAAAATTCTAAGTCGCGTTTCGCTTGTACTTTGTCTGTCATGTAATCACCAATAAGAAAAGAAAAACCCCTCAACATCTAGAATGCGAGGGGTCTTTATGTGCCGTAATACGTCCGGCTAATTCGTGTAATTGTCTCTGACCTTTCCGCATTTGCGACATTCGACTTGAATGAAAATGTCAGACTCATAGTCATATTCATGAAAGCAGAATAGGCGTTTTAGGAATTGGAGCATCACAGCACCTCGAATTGATCTCCCTCATACACAAACTGAAAACCTAAACAGCGTTCATCGTCGGTTAATGATGGAAACATTGGTGATCTTTCTTTTGAGCAGACAATGGCGATGCATTCAGCTTTGCAGCGATCTTCACGATCTACAGCAAGGATCTGCTCGCTATCATCTTCATCGGGTAGCGACTCAATAACACATGGTGCCAAGTAACCAAACTCGTCAGCAATACCCCAAGCATAGTTCCATGCTTTATCACCAGCTTTGGCAATGTGCACATCATTAAACTGGAATTCATTGTTCTGGAATTTGATTGTTTTCATGGTTGGCTCAGGTGTTTTAAAGGCATCGAATTCGAGGGGTTTAAAATCTGGCACGCCATGTAGGATTCGAACCTACAACCATTGGTATAGAAAACCCATGCTCTTTCCAGTTGAGCTAATGGTGCATTAAAAAAAGGATGTGGTGATCTGCCACACCCTTGCCTTTAGTTTTCGACAGAATCAGCTCGGCAACTGATCTAACGCTACTCACAATCACACACACCTAACATGCACGGTCTGCTTTACTTGCTTTCAATCCTCTTTAGGTCGGGACGCTACTCCCTAGTCTGGATTCCCGAAGGAAGTTTACTCGATGGCATGTTCCACTGGTCAGCACTCCAGCAGGAATGGGCTGCCTTTTTACAGGCAACAAAAAAGCCCGATCATTTGACCAAGCTTTGATGTATGTAAAATCTGGGTGGCGGTAATCAATTTAAAAACCACTAGAAATTAATAGGAACCGCCATAGGTGCCCTGATATTGCTTTCACAAAACATTTCTCAGGGCATTAAAAAAGCCCACCGTTTGGCGAGCTTTTAAAACAACTTAGTGCTTTAGATACACTTCAGTCACTATAACGGAAATATGCCATTTTGCTGCGCGCAATGCAACACTCTTTTTTATTTGTTAAATTCACTTGATATCATTTTATCAAGGTTAACATCTGTCCGAGCACCCAGTTCCTTTCGCAGTAAATGCGTTATATTCAAAACTTCACTATTTAGTGTATTAGTTAGTAAATCAAGTTTTGGCTTAAAATTATCAATCTTAATATCCAACTCACTTTCTTTTTGCTCAATAAGAATAATACACTCTTCACTTAATTTAAGTTGCTCGTCAAAATATTTAAGTATTAACTCAACTTTACTTGTTACACCTCCCTCTATTTTTATTCTCTCTAGAACATTTGAGGCTTCTTCAAACCTATCCATATACTTTTTATGTCTTTCAGATAAAGTCTGTACCTCTTCAGCTATGTCTTTCAATTCTTCAACTTCAACAGCAATTGAATTTATTTTTTCTTCAAATAACTTTAAGAACTTAAAAATTTCCTCTTTCGTCTCAGTTTCGCAGATAAATATTGTTTTATCTATTTCTCTACCGAATTGTATTAACGCCTGGTGATATTTAGGAATATTTTTCGGGATATTAAATAGAAGTAAGTAAAGAGATGTAGTTAGCTCTGAATATGATTCAGCCAAATGCAAATAAACATTTTTTCTAGTCTCCGCCAATCTTGCAACTTTTTGAAGATGCAGGGCTGTTCGCCATGATGCAAACACACTTCCAGCAAGAGCACATCCACCTATAATTGCTGCCCAAATAGTGCCCATTTTCTGTATTTCTGCAGCTACAATTGTGGCCTTTACTGCATTCATTTCGTCTATCATTTAGATGAAACCCCCTTTTATAAAGGGGATAATATCTCATACAATTTCACAAATTGCTTCAAGTCTGCTATCAAGCCAACACTCCGCTGCTAATAAGTATTTATCGATATTACGACGGTCAACAGCAGTTTTAGATGCTAGAACTGCAACCGGATATCCTTTCAAATAGTAAAAATCAATCCACTGAAACAAATCAGGCCGTGAAAACTTCAACTGCGTCACCAGATGATCAATAGCAATCAAAGCCTCATCATCCAATACCACTTGCACACCCGAAGACTTCACGCCCTCTTTTAAGCGCATCAAGCCATAGGTAGGAGATGTATAGGTCAACTCACTAGGATTGTATGAAGCATGACGAGCCCATTTACCCCACTGCGCCAATTCATTCTGCATCAAACGAACTGTTGGTTTTATTTCTATAATTGCATTCATCCCAAATCCCCTACCATCTTCTCAATCTGCTGAATTGCTAAACCTGACTTCACTTGCTCTGTACTAAACCGTATGACTTGATAACCCAGCATTGTTGCCGCGTTGTATTTCTCCATGTCGCCTATATAACCCTTTCCACTTGTATGCCTACCACCACTCCAAATACCACCTTCAACTTCAATCAAAATCATTCTTCCCTTTAGGTGGAAATCAGCCCTCCATTTGCGACTCTGGTGAAACTTAAACTCTTGCTCGAAATCTAACTTTAATGCTTTGAGTTCAAGTGCCAGTTTCATCTCAAACTCATTGGGTACCTTTTGACTTTTAACCTTAGGTCTTTTGGTACCTCGTTTAGGTTTAGCACCACCGATCATCTTTTTGTATTCAGCAATTGAGTAGCTGGTCACTACTTCACTCCAAATAACTGCTTTGTTTTGTCAGTAGCGGTATAAGCACGTTCCGTTTGCTTGCCATTACTTTGTAGATATCCAGCTTCAACAAGTTTCTTAAGATGTAAATTTAATTGGCAACGCCCCCAATCAGTCACGTTTTCCTCGAGCTCTAAAGCAGTCACATCACCAGTGGAAAATGCGACGTATACAAGTACGTTTTTAATCTCTTCAAATTTTTTTACGTATGAGGTATTCATACTGCACCGCCTATTCGCTGATCTTCCCAATTGCATTCCACTGTGACCAGGCCATCATGTTGAAAACGAGACCAAAGACGATCACCTAGATCTTTTTGCAAATCCTCAATTGTCATGTTTGAAATCAGCATGGTTGGTTTGGCTTGGTCATAACGTTCGTATAAAACTTTGTGCACCAACTGAAGTCTATTTTCATGACGGTCGTGCAAACCGTATTCATCTACAATCAGTAAGTCATAGTCAGCGAAGCGCTGTACTGCATTAGCCTCACTGTCATCGGCTTTTTTCCAAGCATTCGCAATTTCGTTGGCGATATCTTCAGATGTGATGTAACGAGCGTACTTACGATTCTCCAAGACATTTCTAGCAACGGCACACGCAAGATGTGTTTTACCTGTGCCGGTACGGCCAACCATGATCAGATTACGGTTAACGCCTTGCTTGAAGTCCTTTGTGAATGCTGTGCAGTGTTGCTTGGCGTTCTGCTGACCAATGTTTTTTACGATGTAATCTTTGAAACCACTATTAGCATGACGAGCTGGTAACTTAGCCCCCTCAAAATGCTTTTCACGAACCATGCGATTTACTTCAACCTCGTGATCCTTGTGAGCTTTGTTTAAAATCTCTGAAGCGCATTGCTTGCAAATTGCTGTTTGTCCTACTCGAACTTTTTGAACCTTGTGCGCTTCACAGAACTCAGCACTCATTTGAATTTTTGTATTCAGGATTGATGCGTTCATACCAAATCCTCCAATTCAATGTTGTCACTGGCAGGTGCATACTGCTGAACTTCTCCCCATGCATCGTTTACGTTTCGTGAATTTTGTTTTTCAGGAATACGGCCTGTAGATTTTTTAGCTTCACGCTCAGTCTTAGCCAATTGTTTTTCAAATTCCTGAAATATCCACTGTGCAAACTTCCGAAGTTTTTGGTTATCAGTGAGCTGGTGATTGTTTTCATGGTGAGTATTAAAATTCCCAAGATGGAATTGAAAATCTTCCATGCTTAGGATTTCAGAAACTCGTTGAGAATATTTTGTGGTTCTCAAAGCAATCGCCAGTTGTTCAAGATCTGGTTTCCAATGATCGCTTTCTGAAAAATCTGCTTGCGCGTTTGTGTGTGTATTCTCTTGGTTTATGGTTAATGGTTCTTGGTTCTTGGTTAAGGTTTCTTGTGGGATGCCAAAATTAACCGACTGGGTTTCTTTATCATTCATTTGAAAACCGTTTGGGTTTTCTTTGGCTTGCTTTTTAGGTCTACCACCATTCCCACCATTCTTGCGATTGGTTTCTGCTTTAGCGTGATACGCTTTTACTTCGCTTTCACAACGGTTATGAACCCAACCGTTTTTGGTTTCCACAAAGAACTCAATAAGAATGTCGCGTACTGCATTCTTTTCATCTTCAGTACGTGCTAGCGCCATGCGAAAAAGCTCACGCTCATTGAGCGGTAAAGGTTTTTCGTTCAGGTAATACGTATCTAAAAGCCAATTGTAGACACCATGTTCGAGCAAACTTAAATGAGCTGTAGCTGAGCGATAGTCACCAATGTTCTTTTTGTAGTAGTGCATTAGACAGCACTCCGCTCAAGTTTAAGGTTCACACCGAGTTGATCGCATTCATCTTTAAGCTCTGAAAGCATGTCACTCAAACCAAACAGATCTAAACGATTCGCAAGGTTTTGCAGAAATAAGCGTTTTGCTACTTCTATGTCTTCTGTTGAATCGTACGTTGCACACTCATGGGTTTCACATTCAGCACATTCAAACTCATAGCCGTTATCAACCAGCTCATCTGCTATTTGATTCAATTCAGATTGACTTGCTTTCCAGATAAAGTCTGATACATCGCTAATATCTATGTTCATGACACCTCTCCCATTGTCATTTCCACAGCCGTTAAGCGGCGTTTAGCCAAGACTTCAGCAACCGTTGCCGGACGCACTAAATGGCTCAGTGCAAAGTTGTGATTTCCATCCAGTAAGACACCGCCGCTTTGTACTTTATGTACGGTCATTAGGTGGCCTGGCTTGATTGGGTCTGTGAAGACCACGACGTCGCCATTCAGGAATCCATCATTTGCCATGTCATTGTTTTGTGGTATATTTGGTTTCATATTCATTTGTGATTTGCCTCACTGAGTGAATTTAAAAGCCTGAGGTCAGAACTCAGGCTTTTTCTTTTTCTACACAGGCGTGAACCTGCTGATCTAGTTTTGCTAGAACCATGTGCAATTCATGTATAACTTTCGACATGTCATTAGCTTCACCCTGAGTAATACGACCATCTGCCATCATTTCTTTAAAAACGGCTGTGACATCTCCACCACCAATACCAATTCCTAAAGCCAATTCTGTAAGTACCAAATCTCGACTTTCAGGAATTTCAGGTAGATCAATTGCCACTTTTCCATGCTCAGCATTCAAGCTATGTAATGGACGATAATCTCCTGTTAGCCTCATTAGCTTTGAAGTTTCAACCAGTGTGATGTGGTGCGTGTCTGTATTTGGATTTACTTTGCTGTTGAGTACAGCTGGGCTCTTAATTCCCATCCGAGGTGCTAGTGCGTTTGCACCACCAGGGAAATCGTGAACCATGTTGTGTACAGCATCTAATATGTTCATTTACAACCCTTTAGAACGTTTATTTAAAATATTGACCGAGTGATAATTCCTTTATGCACTTATAGTTGTGAGATTTGCTTTAAGCTTTCCCTTGGTTTGAACTTCAAACAAAGCTTGCGTTCTAGGTGGGATCTCGTTTTTTTCCCATTTCCATAATGTCACTTCGGAGTAACCGGTTTTTTGAGAAAGCTCTCGTCGTGTCTTACAACAAAAGTGATTCATTAAATCCTGTGTTTTCATAATAAATTACTTAACTGTAGTTAATCAACTAAAGTTAACACAGGTTAACCACTGTTACAACCCAATGTATTAACATTAGTTAATAACTAACAATCGGATTTGCATATGTCTTTCCACTTACGCCTTCAACAAAAATTAGATGAAAATGGGCTTAAGCCAGCAGATTTAGCTCGTGCTGCTGGTGTATCCAATGTTGCCGCAGGTAAATGGGTTCACGGGGAAAGTGAACCTAAGGCTGCGAAACTAAAGTTGATTGCAGATTTTTTAGGTGTTACTGATGATTGGTTGCTTACTGGTAAAGGTGCTGCTAACAAACTTGACAACAATGTAGATGTTTCCCAAAAGCTTTTAATTGATGGCCGCCCTATTCCTGTAATCTCTTGGGTGGCTGCTGGCTCTTTCACATCTATAAACACCGTAGTTCAAGACACTGAAATAGATGAATACCTTCCGCCCAACAAAGATTGTGGCAAAAATGGTTATGGCTTAATTGTTGTTGGTAACTCTATGAAGCCTGACTTTAAGCCAGGAGATCGCATTTACGTTAACCCTGATATTCAATCTTTTGATTTGCAAACTGATGATTTAGTTATTGTTGCTTGCAATGGAGATACCGAAGCTACTTTTAAGAAGCTAATTATTGAAGGTGGGGAGCGATATCTTCAGCCCTTGAACCCCAATTGGCCCGAACAAATTATTAAACTATCTGAGGGATGTAGTCTGGTGGGTAAAGTAGTTGGGCTTTATCGCAAAATTTAAATGGTTTATTCCCAATTAATTTTAGCCCGCCATGTGCGGGTTTTTTCATATTTAAAACCACAGTTAATTAATCAGTTAATAATATTATGAACTTTTGTTAATTTTTCTGTTGACCTTTTTATTAACTAAGGTTAATCTTTTTCTCGTAAACACAAAAAAAGCACATCAATCCTCTTACCTACTGATGTGCTTTACAAACTGCGAGATAAGTATGAACAAAACCTTAACCCCTTTCAATAGCCTCAAGGTAACACTTGTCGCTGCAACCGTAACAATCGGTGTTTTAGCATGTGCCTACAAGCCTGCTTTAAGTAACACTCAGGTACTTCACAAAAGTATTCCTGAATTTACTACTGTTGCTGCAATGGAGCTAACTTCTAATAACTCAGGTAATGCTGTTATCCGTTTAGACAACTTCACTCTAGACGTAAGCTTTGACTTTGAACCATTTGAAGACAGCTACGGCGTACCCGGTAGTGAATTTGATACGGCTGAAATTACCCAGCTATCTGTAGATCACATCACCGATGAATACGGCAATCCATTCCCCGACTTCACGGACTACAACGACCACCGCAACATCAATGAAATGCTGGTGCAGCACATGATTAAAAACCGTTTGTTGGGAGAAGTGTGATGACTGTTTTCTTCAAAAAAGCCGAACGTAAAAATGCAAAGTTACGCCTTGCTTTAGCGGGCCCAACAGGGGCAGGTAAAACCCTAGGTGCTTTACTTATTGCAAAAGGAATGGGTGGCAAAGTTGCGGTCGTTGATACTGAAAATAGTAGCGCTGAACTTTATGCAGATGTTATGGATTTTGACAGTGCTAATCTACAACCTCCATATTCTCCAGATAAATTTATTGCGGCTATTCAAGCTGCAGAAAATGCAGGTTATACCACTGTTATCTTAGATAGCATCACACATGAATGGTCAGGTGTGGGTGGCTGTTTAGAAATGGTTGATGCACTGGGCAAAGGTAAATTTAAAGGTAATACGTGGGGTGCTTGGAGTGAAATCACGCCTAAACACCGCAAATTCATTGATGCCATGCTTCACTCGAGCATCAATGTGATTGTGACCATGCGCAGCAAAATGGATACCGTGCAAGTTGATGCAGGTGGCGGTAAGAAAAAGGTCGAGAAGTTAGGTCTAAAGTCTGAGCAGCGTGATGGCATTGAGTATGAGTTCACTACTGTTTTAGATATTACCCATGGCGATAACTATGCAGTAGCTACAAAAGATCGTACTGGCTTATTTATTCAACCTGAACAGATTACCGAACAAACAGGCGTCAAATTAGCTCAATGGCTTTCCTCAGGATCAGCAGATTCAACCATCAACGGCAATCAGTTTTTAGAACTTGAGCAACTCATGACAGAAGCTGGCATTGATATTGATAAATACTGTGCAAAGCGAAAACTAAATAGTCTTCAGGATGTACGTCAGCAAGTCTTTGAGGAAACCTGTGCAAGCATCCGAAGAATCATTGAACAAAAAGCCCAGGCCAACCAACAATCTGAGCAGCAATTACAAAATGAACATGAAGCCTTACTAGAGTCAGAATACCAAAAAGCATTACAGGCTATTCAAAGTGCTCAAGCTGCAGCAGATCTCCAATACCCTGCTGAATACTTTAAAGGCACCAAATACGAACAAACCATTTTAAATGCTTGTCAGGCAAAGTCAGATATGGAGGGCTGGTCAGCATGAAAACTTTAAACGGACAAGAAGCATTTTCTGCGATGGCTGCAGGCCAAAATATTGAATGTCGTCATACTGGATCTGATTTTGATTTTGATAGCATTCGTAATTTCCCTGCGACGGTTTTCTTTGACCCTGACCATGAATTCCGCATTGCTGTCGTATATATGACCATTGGTGCCATGCAAGTTCCAGGAGCAATATCCGAAGCACCGGCAAAAGGCACTCCATGTTTTGCCCCTTCACTTTTAACAGCTGAATTGAGTAAATCATTCAAATGGAAAAACTCAGAATCTGACTTGGAATTACTCACTCGCGGCTTAGTTCATCTGTATGAAGATAATGCAGTAGTTCACGCTCAGGCATTAATTACAGTGAGTGGTGGCTCTTTAAATAAAGAGGAACCTGTCTCTGATACATCACTGCCTTGGGAAAATGAACCGGCTACAGAAGCTGAAAATATCCAAATTCAAACATCAAATGATGTTGAAGAAAAGACATCAGATCAATATACCCCTAGACATGAACATACGGCTGACAACTTGAGTGTCGAAGAACTCAAACGTCTGCAGGTTGAGGCTGAGAATTTGGTAGCAGTGAAAAAGTTAGCTGCTGATGACAATGATAAATACCAAACACTATTAAGTGAGTTATTAGAAGGTGTGGCTAATGCAAAAACACCTGCGGAAGTTAATGCGCATACTCGTTACACGAAACCTTGGACAGAAGAGCAACGCAAACCCTTGTTAAATGCTATCCATAAACGACTACAAGAGATTGCTCGCACTGAAGTTGAGATTAATACTCCACCATCACTTATGGTTCAGATTCAGAATGCACCTGATTTAACGGCATTAGATGCTTTGGAAATTGATGTCTCTGCTCGTAGTCCTGAAATGCAACCCAAGTTAATGGACTACGTTAAAAAGCGTCGCTTCGAGCTTGAGAATCAAGCAAGTGAGGTTGTCCAATGAAATTTAATTACTCAACAATCACCCGAACACTGACAGTGTTCGGGGCAAAAATGGACCATATTTTTCATAACGTCAGTGCTGGTGAAATAGAGGCACTTATCATCGACGCAAAATTTAAAGAAGCAACCTGGAGAATGCGATGAACTCTGCGGCTGAACTTAGAAGATTTAATGAAAATTCTGCACTGCAGAAATCAAAGGAAAAAGTGATTGAAGCACTTGAGCATGAAGCAATGGGATTATCAATTGCTCAGCTCATGACGGTTTGCAAATTAAGTATCAAAACTGTCAAAAACATTTTATCTGTTATTGATGTTAACCAGGAAGACGGAGTCTATTTTCTTAAATCGAAGCCAACTCCTGCGATTGAGACAAAACCACAAGTTGTACCTATTAAAGCAACACCTGAGGAAAAACCTGAGGTGATAGACGCTTCATCTAATTTAATAGCTAAAAATAAGTTCTGCTCCAAAGACCTCTTTTTAGAACTCGAGCGTTCTGACAACGGCTTAACAGCTAAAGACTTGATGGATCTATTTTCTATAACTAGAAGTCAATTAGACCAGGCCATTTACTACATTCGCCAAACCAATGAAGTTAAGTTGGTTAAAGACTCTTTAGGTGTTGGACGCTTTACGTTAATAAAAGAAACAGCGGTTAAACCTACTGTGGATCAACTGGCACTTCAAAAGCATGAAAAATCTAATGAATCTGAGCAAATGACTAAATCTGAACGCACACTAGAAGAAATCAAGCCCCCTGTGCT
This sequence comes from Acinetobacter sp. YH12023, assembly GCF_013420135.1. NCBI lineage: Bacteria > Pseudomonadati > Pseudomonadota > Gammaproteobacteria > Moraxellales > Moraxellaceae > Acinetobacter > Acinetobacter sp. YH12023. Next base: position 238,161 of record NZ_VOYU01000002.1, on the reverse strand, counting down.
TCAGCAACAAGATCCATTGGAAATTTGCAAAGCTCAAATAACTACTGTGGTAACTCGGAAAAGCGAATTAAAAATTTATGAAGATCAACTTCGCGAATTACTGGCCAACCTCTTTAACTTGAAAAATGTGAAGTTTTGCGTTGATGGTGGCCGTCTGACTGGTGTTTATTTATCTGAAGAAGTGGTGGCGTGATGGAAGTACATGAAAAGCGAAAACTTTTAGAGGCGATTGATATTTTGATAAAACGCCCTGCTCAGGCTGATGAAACTACTTTAGGTAATGCAATTGGTTATTTCACTAAATTAATTGAATCAACAACAGGTGGTCAATTGACGATTGTGCCAGTGGTTAAGGATGAGGTGGCGTGATGGATATTAAGAAAGAAAGAGAAGTGTTTGAAAAGTACTGCTTCGAAGTATTTTTAATGAGTCCTTCAGATGGACATTTTGATCGAGAATTACAAGATCCTGAATTTTATGAAAGTGTGGATACTCATCGCCTTTGGAAGCTGTGGCAAGCCAAAGCCCACGCGGTGCCGGAATGGATTGACTACACAAAGCAGTCACCGCGTATTGATGGTCGCTATCAAATATTTATTAGCGGAGAGCAAATTACTGCTGACTGGCAATCACCTTTTGGATTTTCAGATCCAGTTGAAGGCGAAGCGCTTATTCAGGAGTTGATTAGTCACTGGGGAATGTTGCCTGAACCGCCGAAAACACAGGAGCCAACCAATGACTAAGACATTAATTTTTGAAGGCCATTCGGATGATATTTTTGGTGAAACTAATCACTTTCGTGATGATTATGATAATTGTGCAACCGGCAAGCCTATTGAATATTTGGTTAAGTCGGGTAATGAAGCGATTGTCATCACAGGACAGCACTGCCCTAATAATTCTGGCACATGGATGATTGGTGTCGCTAACTACGATCCAAATTACGAGGATCGTGACTTTCCAAAATGGGCTATGAGATTGGAGCCGCAAGACTATAGAAATGGTTATCAGCCTCGCCTAATTATCGAAGCACCTGATGATGTTGAGCTTAAGTGCTTTCAACGTGGTGAAGTGGAGCCAGCCAATGACTGAATCAATCGATATTCAAAACCTTAAAACTGGCTTGAATGAAGTGCTTCGCGTATTTACAGAAAAGACTGGAGTTGTGATTACTGACATCTATGTAGATGCAAAAGAGATTGATGGTGAAGTCTTTTATGATGTTGAAATTGAGGAGTTGCAGGATGAATAACCTAACAAAACCCCAATTCGCCCAGCTCCAAATTGACAACTTAACTTCTAAAGACATCCCTTACTTTGAAAATTGGGGTGCGCAGGAAGTGGGACTGTTTAATGCGATTGTGAATGCAGTCGACTACGACAATGAGTTTACTTTCAATATGCGCGGTTGGTCTCGTCAGCGTGTAGTAAATGGCATAGGTGGAATGATCGAAGTAAATGAAATGAATGCTGATGAGCTATATCACTTGTTTACTTGTTATTTGAGTGGGTTGCCAAAAGCAGTTTTTGAAAGTTTGAAGGAGGTGTCTTGATGGAAATTGATCGTCGAGTTCGGGCTAATGATTTTATGAAACTTCTCTCTGTTGGAAAAACGAAGTTCTATAGAATGCTAAAGCAAGGAGAGCTTCCCGAGCCAATCCGTTTGAGTGAAAAAGACGTTTTTTGGCACGAATCTCAAGTGAAGAAAGAAGTCGAAAAATACAAACAAGAATCTGATAATATAGCCTGCACTTAGCAGGCTTTATATTTTGTGCCTGATTTAAGTAAAGTTTTTAAAACGGGTAACGTTACGGGTAACAAAAACCGCTAAACAAAATATTAGTATAAATTTCTTAGGGATACGCTAGATATGCTTCTCATGATCGACAATTATGACTCTTTTACCTACAACATCGTCCAATATTTTGGCGAGTTAAATCAGGAAGTAAAAGTTGTACGTAACGATGCCGTGACATTGGAAGATATCGAGCGATGGCAACCGAAGTATTTAGTCATTGGTCCTGGCCCTTGTTCGCCAAGTGAAGCAGGCATTTCAATTCCTGCAATTCAACACTTTGCGGGAAAAATTCCTTTACTGGGTGTGTGTTTAGGCCACCAAGCCATAGGACAAGCTTTTGGCGGCGATATTATTCGCGCTAAAAAAGTGATGCACGGTCGTTTATCTGACATGTATCACAGCGATCAAGGCATTTTCAGCAACCTCCCTTCTCCATTTGCCGCTACTCGCTATCACTCTTTGGTGATTAATCAAGCGACTTTGCCAGAATGTTTAGAAGTGACCTGCTGGACCAATGAAGAAGATGGCACGATGGAAGAAATCATGGGAGTCAAACATAAGACATTGCCTGTCGAAGGCGTGCAGTTTCACCCTGAATCGATTCTTAGTGAACATGGCCATCAAATCTTTAAAAACTTCTTAGAAATTTACGCATAATCGAGTGCAAAAAATATTATGAATATTCAACAAGCTTTAAATAACATCACGAAAAATATTGAACTCACTCAACCTCAAATGGAAGAAGTGATGCGCACCATCATGCAAGGTGAAGCAACCGATGCTCAAATTGGCGCACTGATGATGGGCTTACGCCAAAAAGGTGAAAGTATTGATGAAATCACTGCCGCAGCACGTGTAATGCGTGAATTTGCGATCAAAATTGATGTCAGTGATCTGCCACATTTGGTGGATATCGTTGGTACAGGTGGTGATGGTCAAAACTTATTTAACGTCTCTACTGCATCTAGTTTTGTTATTGCAGCAGCAGGTGCAACTATTGCTAAACATGGTGGTCGTGGTGTTTCATCAAAATCAGGCTCTTCTGATCTTTTAGAACAAGCAGGAATTAACCTTGACCTGAACATGCAGCAAACTGAACGTTGTATTCGTGAAATGGGCGTGGGTTTCCTCTTTGCACCTAATCATCATAAAGCCATGAAATATGCTGCTGGTCCACGTAAAGAATTGGGCTTCCGTAGTATTTTCAACCTACTTGGCCCGCTTACGAATCCGGCCGGCGTAAAACGTTTTGTGATTGGAGTTTTCTCTACAGAATTATGTCGTCCTATGGCTGAAGTTTTAAAACAGCTTGGTGCAGAACATGTCTTGGTGGTGCATTCTAAAGATGGTTTAGATGAAATTAGCCTTGCATCAAGTACTTATGTTGCAGAACTTAAAGATGGCGAAGTTACTGAATGGGAAATTCAGCCTGAAGCTGTAGATATCGAGTCGCAAACCTTAACAGGTCTATCTGTAGATAGTGCTGCTGAAAGTCTGAAATTGATCAAAGATGCTTTAGGTAAAAACAAATCTGCACTCGGTGATAAAGCCGCGAATATGATTGCCCTAAATGCAGGCGCAGGCATTTATGTTTCAGGCTTAACCAAAAGCTATAAACAAGGTGTTGCATTAGCACATGACATTATCTATGGCGGTCAAGCCTTAGAAAAAATGGGCATTTTGTCTGAATTTACTAAAACTTTAAAAGAATACGAAGCTTAAGATTAGGACACAGATCATGGTAGATATCGCCAATACAATTTTGGGTAAAATTGTTGAACGTAAAAAAGAAGAATTTGCAGCCCGTCTTAAACAACGTAGCTATAAAGATGTCGAAGAGCTAGCTCAAGCAGCTACACCTGTTCGAGGTTTTGCACAAAACCTCGGCTCTAAACGTCCGGGGGTGATTGCTGAAATTAAAAAGGCATCACCATCGAAAGGCATCATTCGTGAAAACTTTAACCCTGCTGAAATTGCGCAGCAGTATCAAGATGCTGGTGCAGCATGTTTGTCTGTTCTCACCGATGTAGATTTTTTCCAAGGTGCCGATGAAAACATTCAGATTGCACGTTCGCACTGTGACTTACCTGCGCTTCGTAAAGATTTTTTAATTGACCCTTATGGTGTAATTGAAGCACGCGCTTTACATGCGGACTGTATTTTATTAATCGTGGCTTGTTTGTCTGATCAACAACTCGAAGAAATGTCTAAAACAGCTTTTGAACATAACTTAGATGTGTTGGTTGAAGTGCATGATGAAGATGAGCTGGAACGTGCAATGCGTCTTTCTGACAATTGTCTACTAGGCGTCAATAACCGTAATTTAAAAACCTTTGATGTTGACCTCAATACATCATTACGTTTGAAGAAGTTACTTGAGCCTTCTCGCCTGCTGGTGACAGAAAGCGGTATTGCAACACCTGCTGATGTCGCGATGATGCAAGAACATGACATTCATGCATTCTTGGTTGGTGAAAGTTTTATGAAGCAGCCACGCCCTGATCAGGCGTTTAAGGAGCTGTTTGGTATGCCTGATAAAATATAAATGAAATATGTAGGGTGAGTTCGCTCACCCTTTTTCTCCTTTGCATCCATATTAAAAAAATTACACATCCTTTTTATAATTTTTATTCAATTGAGAATTAATAATAATGAAGTCGATTATTTCTTCTACTCTTCTATTCATTTCATTAATCTTGGTTTCACTACATCAGATAAGTTGGGCAAAAAATATAACTCTTTATACTGGCTCACCGTATCATATTGACCAAAATCATATCCTCTACTTTAATATTTCCACTATGCCCGAAGGCATCATTGCTGCGCAGATTGACCTAAATCAAATTTTTCCAAATATAAATACTAACGTGCTAAAGGGCAAAAATTATGATTTCAATAATAATCAAATTGAAATCATTAGTTATCAAGGCTTACCAATAGTCATTAATTACTCAATCAATACTAAAAACAAGAATATTGAAAATTCAACCTCTTTTTCTATGTCTAAAGGACATAAAAATTCTTTATCAAAACCAATCAATATTAAATCTCACCCTATTTCCATGGAAAAATTAAATCATTTTGAACAGATTTTTTATAAAGATACCCCTCATTTATTGAAAAAGAATTTAGCTGATGAGCCATATTTAATAAATATATTCATGTTCCATGCAGCAATAAATGATTTTGATGATATGAATGATTTTTTCCAAAATGCGATAAAGAACCTGACAAAGAAAAATGATATTGATAATTATGAAAAAGCCAAAAATTTGTATCTTGAATATTTAAATTTTGGTGAAAACAATGAATTTTATGATACCACCTTAATTATGGCGGCTATCGAGCACACAGATATTTCTTTCATCAAAAAAATGAAGCTGAGAAAAATAAATGAACTTGTAGTAGATGAAGTTGAACCACAAACATATTATTTCACTAGATGCTCCCCATTAGGTAAAGCTATCCGCCTAAATCAATATCAGATAATTTCTTATTTACTTGAAAAAGGCGCTTCAACCGAAATCGTGTGTATTTCTAAATTTAATGAAGAACAATCAGCATTAGCTCTTGCAGAACAATATAAAAATAAAAAAGTTATTAAATTAATTAATTCAACTTTGAAGCCCAAATAGGACTTGTAATGAATTAAGAGATCTTCTTTATATAAAGTCTTTCCAGTTCAAATCAGTGCCATTTAAGGCTATAATTGCACTAAATTTTTGTATATTTCCCGTTTTTTCATTATGAGCAAACACGATTCTTCGCTTTCAAAAGATCAGTACAACCTACTGAAATCTTTTAAAAAGCAAATTACGAATCCACATTCCTCAACGATTGCTAAACAGCCTGAGCCAACGCCAAAGACTGTTGAACAAGAGCAGGAAGAAGACTTCGCGCTTTTCCAAAAGCAAATGCAAGGTGTTCAAAAAATGAATGCAGGAAATATTGCAAAAATGGAAAAAGTGGGTCGTAAAAAACCTGATGCGCAAACGTTGGCTAAACGTGCTGCTGCAATTGGTCCTATGGAAACAGATGATGCATTACTTTCTGATACGCAAGCGATGCTCAACCCTGTTGCCAGTCAAGCTGCTTTAAGCTATCGCATTGCAACCTTACAACATAAAGTTTTTGAAGATTTGAAAGCTGGTAATCTACGTTGGTTTGAAGCTGTCGACTTACACGGTTGCACTGTTGAAGAAGCCCGTTCTGCCGTGCTGCAAATTATTCAAATGGCGAAAGATGACAATCAAAACGTCATTAAAATTGTGCATGGCAAAGGTCCAGAAGCAATTTTAAAAACTTATGTAAATAGTTGGTTACGTCAACATCGTGATGTATTGGCATTTGTGAGCGCCCCAGAAAAACAAGGCGGCACAGGTGCTGTACTGGTTCTGCTTAAACGTGCAGAAAAAAACCCACAGTTTAAACAATAATCGGATTTAACTCCAAAAGAAGGCATTGTAATAGTTTTCTGCTACAATGCCGTCCTTGTTCAATCTCTCAGTGTAAGTGAACACGTCTTATGTCTATGCAGCAATCCTACGCAAATATCCTAACTGCCGTTGGTGAAGATCTGAATCGCCCAGGTCTTAAAGATACGCCTATGCGTGCTGCTAAAGCTTTTTCATATCTTACTTCTGGTTATAGCCAGACACTTGAAGAAGTGACCAACAATGCGGTTTTCCCATCCGATAACCGTGAAATGGTCTTAGTTAAGAATATTGAATTCTATTCATTGTGTGAGCACCATTTATTGCCTTTTTATGGCCGTGTACATATTGCTTATCTCCCAGAAGGCAATGTTTTAGGTTTATCAAAATTCGCACGTATTACAGAAATGTTTGCCCGTCGCTTACAAATTCAGGAAAACCTTACTCAGCAGATTGCTGAAGCAGTGGCTGAGGTGACTGGTGCGCGTGGTGTTGCTGTGGTGATTGATTCAGCTCACATGTGCATGATGATGCGTGGTGTAGGTAAACAAGAGTCTACAACACGTACCGTTTCTTTTGTCGGTGACTTTAAAACCAATAAAGAAGAGCGCCGTGAATTCTTAAGTGCTGTGCCTGAAAGCTATTAACAGAACATTCAGCGTTAGCACTCATAAAAAAAGCCTCAAACTCTTGAGGCTTTTTCTATTTATGTTTTAATGTCGCAAATCGTTTGCTTTGATAGCAAAGCACTATTTTCAGGATGAATCATGTCAGATGTATATATTGCCGGTCAGGGTTTAGCGCAAGCCAAACACAGCATAGACTTCCCTCGCCCAGACCGTTTGGTTCAGGGCAATCCTAAACGTGAAACTGCAAGCCTGTATGTACACCCCAATATGGACTGCGGGATTTGGCAATGTGAAGTTGGCGCATGGAATATTGTCTTTGCACCGAACAAACAAGAGTTTTTTACTATCCTTGAAGGATTAGTACGTATTCATGATCAACAAGGCGGATATATCGAAGTTTCTGCTGGCCATGCGGGCATTATTCCCCCATCGTTTCAGGGCAAGTTTGAAGTTGTCGAAGCCGTCAAAAAATACTATGTGGTTGTAGAAGTTTAATCGCCCAAAATATTTATTTTGAAAAAATATCTTTTAAAAATATTGTTTGTAACCGTGCTGTAAGACTTGTAACTCAAAACTACAGCATAAAATTGATATCAATTACTTAATGTATTTCTGTTCATAAATTAAACATTTCATAACATGATTTCACCCCCCATATTCAAGATTAGTCCGTACATTGAAAACAAGATGAATCCTTTAGATTCATTGCTATTTTCTTTTTTTTTACTAACTAAGGGTGATCACTATGGTAGCCGCAAAAAAGACAACTGAAAAAGATGAGAAAAAGACAGCGAAAACTACGGCAAAAACTGCAAAAAAGAATGAGGATAAAGTAAAAAAATCAGCTAAAGCATCGAGTAAAGATTCAAACAAAGCAACAAAGAAAACTGCTGAAAACAAATCTAAGGACAGCACTTCTAAAAAAGAAGCTGCAACTAAAGATGAAAAAGTAAAAGCTAAAAAATCTGCGTCAACTAAAAGTTCGCCGAAATCTAAAGCTGACAAAAAAGAGGCCCCTAAAAAAGCCAGCACATCAAAAACAAGCACTAAAGTTAAAGATGAAAAGCCAAAAGCTGAGAAGAAAGCAACAAAAAAATCTTCAACAGCAAAGAAAACGGATGCTAAGGCAAGCAAGTCTAAGGGAGAAAGAACCAAGACGACCAAAGCCAAATCCACCAGCAAAAAGACAAAATAAAAAGTAGCCCCAACTGGGGCTACTTTTTTAGCTTAAGCTTGAAATAGAGTAAGGTTGTAATGGAGTGAATATGAATAATAAATCCATCCCCACACCTAAGCGTGTATCACGCGTTCATTCCAATAGTTTTGATTACAGTTTAGATTTTAAAAAGATAAATTTTCGCGAACACCCTGAACTTTATAGAATTGGACGTGGTGAACAAGGTGTATTACTCGTAGAGCCTTATAAATCTGAAATTTTGCCTTATTGGCGATTTGCTAATGAAGAAAAAGCCATCGAAAGCAGCACCAAAATTTGGCAACTTTTTGAAGAGTATTTGGACGCTGAAGATTTTGTCGGTGCAGATATGGCACGTAAATTTTTGCAGATGGGTTTTACACGTGCACGTCGCTATGCCAACCATAAAGGTGGTAAAAAATATGAGGGTCCAGTCCCTAATGATAAAAAAGGATTAAGTGGTGCACATGGACGCGAAGAGCTTCCAAGACAAAAAGAGGATCCCGTCAAAGCAGCTGCTGCACGAGTATTTAAACAAAAATGGGATGAAGCTAAAGTTCATCCCAAGTATGTAGAGCAAAAAGCAAAATTTTTAGATTTTCTACAAAGCAAAATTAAGTGAATATCCATTTAGGATGAAGATGATCTTGTTTGCTGATCAGTTTTAGCAACGTAAATACGGTTACGACCAGTATTCTTGGCAGCATAGAGTGCTATATCGGCAGCATCTAGTAAACGTTGATAGTCAGGATGACCATTATACTGCACACAACCAACGCTAACGGTTAAACTAAATTGCTGACCTTGTACTGTTCGGATCACTCCATTTTCAATATATTGGCGAATATTTTCTGCAACTTTCATCGCACGGTTTACATTGGTGTCCACCAAGAGTAACAAGAACTCTTCGCCACCAATACGGAATGCATAATCGCTACCTTGGCTGTAACGCTGCAAAGCTTCGGCAATAAATTTCAGTGCAAGATCACCTGCCGCATGACCAAACTTATCATTGATCATTTTAAAGTAATCCGCGTCAAAGGCTAGCAAAGACAAAGGCGTTTTATTTTGACGTGCAAAAGTAATTTCACGTGAAATAATAGTACTAAGATAACGACGGTTTAGGAGTTGCGTCAAAGAATCATTGCCTGACTCAATATATTCAGCCACCTGAAATAATTGATCGACTAAATGCTGAATTTCACGATTTAAGTCTCGAATCTGTTGAATCAAATGTTGCAGTTGATCTTTATCCGTTATTTGTGTGGTTTGCTGCGTTAGCTCATCCACTTGATAAATTCGATCAATAATTAATTGAACCTGATCTGAACCCGAAAAAGCATATGCCGCTTTATGAATAAACCACAATCCAAATTCTGATTTTGAAAGTAAGGAATGATAAAAACTGACATTTCCCGAAAAGATTTTAAACATCAATTCATTTTCCCAATTGAGCAATGAACCACGTTGTTTATCTTTATGCACTGCAACATCTTGCATCGCTGAAAATAAGCGATAATTATGCTTGGTTTCTTGCTTTTTTTCCGTATTGATCTCATAAGATCGGCACATAATTTCTGTGCTAAATCCCATAATTTGTACAATATAACTGCACATATGGAGAATATTTTGCGTATGGTTTAGCTCTAAAATTTCAAATATTTTACGTTCTATTTCACGTACACCACGCATAATCAACCATGACGGAATGCCGACACGCGCATGCACCATTCCAACTTTTTGCTGCCTTTTAACCGAAATTTCAAAATCATTATTTAGTGCAACATTAAATGTTTCTAATAACCATTTTCTTAAGGTGTCGATGAGCCTTTTTTGAATAATATCGTCTTTAAAAAATTCAGCTGACGCTGGTTCTCTCGACATTTGTTCATAAAAAACAGTAACTAAATGCTCAACATGCTTCTGGATAAATTGCAAAGCTGCAAGATGTTCATTTTCAGTATATTGATCACAAATATCTTTCCAAGTCTGACTTAGACCTGTAATACATTCTTGATTCATTCGGTGACACAAACCACAGCGATTACAAAGCTAGCAATCATACCTTGCTTTACTTACATAAAAAAACAAATTTATTTGATATTTCACATTTTATCTATTTTTAAAAATTAATAGAAAAATACATAACTCAATTTCAATTTATTCCAATCTTGATCATCTTGTTGCTGGTATTCGTATCCTAGTCTTAAAGCATTTTGTTGGTTGACGATATATTGTAATTCAGCATCGAGTTTCAGATTCCATTGATGTGTATCTTCCCAATACGGAAGCTCTGCCTGAATCAAACTATTGAATCTTTCTGACCAAATATTTTGGCAACCCAGTGTCGGCCCAAGGCCCACTCGCCATCCCTGATCAAGTGACTTGCCGCCCTGCACCTGCATTTGAGACTGTACATAACACAAATGTGTACGTTCCTGATTGGCCCAGCTATAACCAGATTGTGCTTTGAATTCAGCAACGCCATGTTGTTTCGTTTCGCTAAATTGACCTGCATCTACAGACACTTGCTGCCAGCCAAAATTAAAACCCCAAGTTAGCGGTGTTTTAAATGGCGTGATCGGATTGTAGGAGTTGACCGATAAAAAATCAAAATGATTGAGTTTGAGTTGGTCGTCACGATATTGAATCGAGCCATCCCAAAACATCAACTGCGTACCAATCCGAAAGCCACCTTGCGGATCGATCAAATCATGATAAGCCTGACGATGACCGAGTTCGATGTATTTTTCACCTTGAACTTCGCCTACTGTAGCTGAAAAATTTCGCGCATGATGTCCATTGACTGGGTCTAGACTTGGCTGCTTAGGTTCAGTCCGTTGTTTTGGTTGCGAAGATTGACTACGTAAGGCCAAGATTTGACGTAATTTAGGCTGCGTTTCTTCCGCACTCACCTTTCTCCCAATCAGTAATAAATACAGATGGTCATACGCCATTTCTAATATTTTCGCTTGCTCTACTTCATTAAACTGAGCGAGTGCTGTCGACATGTTCTCAGGTTCAATTTCAGCGAGCTTATGCGCTTCGCGTGCTAAACGATATCCATGTTGCTGCGCTTGTGACAAAAGCTGCGTTTCTAATGCAGGACGATAAACCGCTGCTTGAATCAGTTGTTCATCATTGATCGCTTTGATCGTCTCAACGGGAATGGAAGCGACTTTAAATTTCTGGGTTAAATTCAGTGTGGGGCGAACCAAATCCATTAAACCCAATAATCGATATGCACAGTTATCACTGGCGAAATAATAGGGAAAACTGACATTTTGCATTTCCCAAATATGTTTAACCAAATAACTGGTTTCTTGCTCGGTTAGTGCTAGCTCATATTCCCACAAATCACGACTTTCAAAATCACCATATTCTTTCACCTTTCGGTAGTACGGCATCAAGGAATATTCACCAGGATACTGTCCTGTTAAGCCTTTCCATGCATAAGACCAGTTATCTTCACCTGCAACTGTCGCTGCATAGTTAATGGCATAGGACACCAAATTTAGCTCTTTTTGATCTTTCGGATCGAGACGCAATAAGGTATGTCCAAACATAGAACTTGGATTACCCATAAAGTCTGTGGCGTAAATTAATGTCGCTTTATACGGCTTAATTTTCCCAAACCATTCATCAAACTCAGGGCAACTCACCACTGGTAACTGCTCTGAACGGATGGATAATTCTTGCATCAGCCACTGACTACGCGCAGGGAAACGACAACGAAAGGCTTGATTAGGTTCGGCGGGTTGAAACAGTGCAGCGACATCTGCCTCTAATTCAGCTTGAGCACTTTGGCGGCCATTTTCAGCTAAAAAATAACCTGTATAGGCAACTTCACTTTGTCCTTTATGATCTGTATATAAAAGTCGTTGCCAACTGATGTGTTCAGACAGTTTTTTTGATTGTGCAAGTTCAATATATCGCTGTAGCTCTACGGTTTTAGAGAGGTTTGGATCTACAACTTGCTGAGCATATAAGATGCTCGGAATCATAAAGGTACAAAATAAAGCAATTGATTTCATTCAGTTATATTCAAATCCATTTTTATATATTTTAGATAATAAAAAACCCTGCCAAGAGACAGGGTTTTGAAAGCATCGATTAAACGTATGCTTTAAGTACTTCATCTTTCGCCATTACGCTTTGTAATGAAGCAAGTACTTGTAGAGAAGACTGGTTTTCAGCTGAATAGATTTCAGCAAAATTTGCTTTAGACACAGCAAAGAAACGTGCTTTATCTGTTGATTGGATGTTTAAAAGCTCAGCCAAAACATTCAGGCTCTCACCTTGACCAACTGCCATATCACGAGCAAGTGATTCAGCATTTTCATTGGTAAATGTTACTGCTTGAGCAGTCACTGTACCTGTACCGCTACAACCTAAAGTACCAAAGGTAATACCAAGTAACTGGTTAGTAAAAATACCGTTGGTAGTCGCAGCTAAAATTTTAGGAATTTTACCTGATTGACCAGCCCAAACTTGAGAACCAACACCACAACCTACGTCACGGTCAGCAAAAGCAGCTGTAGAACCTAGTGCAACGACTGCAACTAAAGCTAATTTTTTTAACATAGCACTTCTCCAGGGAATTTTATTCCATTGTTTTTAATTATTAAAACATGTGTAATTTTGATTACACACCTGTAGATTAACTTGATCTTTCAGATAAGGCAAAACATTTTCATCTAAAACTTTTGGCTAAAAATAATACGTTCTTATTCACTATTTTTTGAGCAACCAAGTACCATTTTCATCACGTTTTCCAAGAATTTTGAGCACTAAAACCAAACTGAGTAATAGCAACAAATACCAAGAACCAAGTTTCCCCCAACCGACCATATGCCATGCATCGACCTGACTTGGATATAACCAAATTTGATAGAAAGTACTGATATTTTCTGCGATCCAAATCAAAAATGCCAAAATCAACAGTACTGGTAACATCGGCAACTGAATCACATGATTTTGTAATTGAAAACTGAGCTTAGTTTTCCAAAAGATCACCACACTCCAAGCAAACAAAAACATACGAATATCTGGCACAAAAAATTTGGTCATAAAATTAAGATATGACAAAACGGCTAAGCACAGCATATTGCCAAAACGCGGTAAGTTACTGAACGACACCTGATATAAACGTAACGAACGTGCAAAGAAACTCCCCACCGCCGAATACATAAAACCTGCAAATAATGGCACAGTCAGCAGTTTAAAAACCGCAGGCTGCGGATATTGCCATGAGGCAATATGTGGATGAGTCAGAAATATTTCCATCCCCATTGCAAGGATATGAAACAGTGCTATGACTTTGGCTTCCGCCCAAGACTCGAGTTTAAGGTAGAGTAAACACACTTGAATGATCAGTGCATAAAACAATAAATAATCATAACGGAAAAAGCCAAAATATTCCTGACTTCCCATTGCTGCAGTTAATGCAAAAGCGATCAGCAGTAATATCCCAAATAAGGCAGCCGAAGCTGCCTTATAAGAGAACTCAAAACATGATTTTATTATCTTGACCACGGTTGAATCCTAAACCAATTTCCCTAAAGCCTTATAAATACTTAGCACTATATTCATGTACCGTATCAATAAAGGCTTTTGGATTGGCTGGATCTACCCACTGGGTAATACCATGACCTAAGTTCGCCACATAACCGGTTTTTTCACCGTTGGCATATGCATCATCTAACATGGCACGTGTCGCTTTCGCGATTGCTTCAGGCGAACCATATAATGTTGCTGGGTCTAAGTTACCTTGCAAAGCTGCACGGCCTGCGACTGTTTGACGTGCTACATTTAATGGCGTAGTCCAATCTAAACCAAAAGCATCTGCACCCGTTGCAATCATTGGCTCTAACCATTGACCACCACCTTTGGTAAACAAAATCACAGGGACTTTGCGTCCATCCTTTTCACGCTGTAAACCTGCCACGATTTTTTGCATGTAGTTCAGTGAAAATTCAATGTATTCACGGTGTGCTAATGCCCCACCCCAACTATCAAAGATTTGTACGGCTTGCGCACCTGCATCAATCTGCGCATTGAGATATTCAGTTACCGCAACAGCCAAACGGTCTAATAAGGCATGCAGCACTTCAGGTTGTGCATACATCATTTGTTTCGTAAAACGAAAATCTTTGCTTGAACCACCTTCCACCATATAGGTTGCCAATGTCCAAGGACTGCCTGAGAAGCCAATCAAAGGAACTTGTCCGCCCAACGCTGAACGAATCGTAGTCACTGCATTCATGACATAATCTAGGTCTGATTTGGCATTAAACTTAGGTAAATTCAGTACATCTTGTTCGGTACGTACAGTTTTATGAAACTTCGGACCTTCACCTGCTTCAAAATACAGTCCCAAACCCAACGCATCAGGTACAGTCAAAATGTCTGAAAATAAAATGGCTGCGTCTAAGTCATAACGACGCAAAGGTTGTAAAGTAACTTCACAAGCAAATTCTGTATTTTTACAAAGGGATAGGAAATCACCTGCTTTGGCACGTGTTTCACGATACTCTGGTAAATAACGGCCAGCCTGACGCATCATCCAAACCGGAGTTGCATCTACCGGTTCACGTAATAAGGCACGCAAGAAACGATCATTTTTTAAGGTCGTCATTCACTTTCCCAACTTAATTCGATATTCGCATCATCATATCAAAAAGGTTGTAAATATAATAACTTCTCAAGCATTTAAAAACCGATCATGTTGAGTGCCAAAAATGATATTTACACAAAACAACTACTGCATCTCCACTTTTTTTCTGTAATACTTAGCCAGTTTTTAATACACAGTAAATGAATAATTCTTAAGGTTGAATTACATGTTCGTTCGCACCATGCTCGCACTGAGCCTAAGTTGCATATTTGCTGGTACAGCTATTGCCGCATCTACTGCTGAACAACCATTAACGCCAAAAAAAGTGACTAATGTTGCAGTTCAGGATCCCATTGATCCGTTAGCGACTGAAGCTTCATCTGCAACTAGCCAAATTAGCGCTCAAGAACAAGAAGATCTGAACCAAGCATCGCAAACTTTAGACAGCTTGCAACAATCAGAAGATGTTAAAGCCGACATCGGTGCTGCACCTGCTACAGCGACTGCTACAACTCCAACATCAACTTCGCCTGCTGCCAAAGTTGCTTGGGGTTTAAATGACCTAAATAATGCTCAGTGGTATGACAACATTGGTAAAGGTCAATTCCCTGTTTATGCACGTGCGCATGTCATGCTCAATAATGCACATGCTTCACCGGGTGCAATTGATGGTACCAGTGGTAAAAATACCCTAAAGGCGATCGCTTCATTCCAACAAATGAATGGGTTGAAACCTACAGGGACTTTAACTAAAGAAACTTGGGATGCGCTGATTGCGAAACAAGGTTCTAAACCTGCATTCATTGAATACACGTTGACTGATGCAGACTTGAAAGGTCCTTATGCAGCATCAATTCCACACGACTATGCATTACAAGCAAAAATGAAAGGCTTGTACTACACACGTGTGACTGAAATGTTGGGTGAAAAATTCCACATGGACGAAGACTTTTTGAAAAAGTTGAATCCAAAAGCGACATTTAAAAAAGCTGGTGAAAAAATCTTAGTTGCGAATATTCGTAACGAAGTTCCTGAAGATATTCACCTGATCGTTGCACATAAAGGCGCGAAACAACTTTACTTGTTTAATAGCCGCAACCAAATGATCGGTTCATTCCCGGCAACGATTGGTAGTTCAGATACACCATCGCCTACAGGTACATATAAAGTAACAGGTGTTGCACCAAACCCTTGGTACAGCTACTCACCGTCTAACTTTGTTCAAGGCAACAACAGAAAACCATTGTCTTTACCACCTGGTCCAAATGGTCCTGTTGGTAATATCTGGATTGGCTTGAGCAAAAAATCATTCGGTATTCACGGTACACCGAACCCATCTGCTATCTCTAAAACTGCGTCACACGGTTGTATTCGTTTGACCAACTGGGATGCAAATGACTTAGGTAAGAAAGTGAAATCTGGTGTGACTGTTAAATTCTTAGAATAATTTTAGTCATATTCAAAAAAGCCTGCTTCGTGCAGGCTTTTTTATAGTTGCGCCTTTATGCATAACAAAAGACTCAATCTTGGCTGAGCGTTGCAAAAATAGGATGAATTGTCGCTAAAAAACTATATATCCCTATTTAGTTCAATCCTAAAATAGGCATATGTTCAATAATTAAGATAAGGATGAATGCCATGAATGCTTTTTTACATCCAAGTGAAAACCGTGGTCACGTAAAAATGGGCTGGCTTGAGTCTAAACACAGCTTTTCTTTTGGTAACTGGTATGACCCTAAATATATGGGCATCAGTGCTCTTCGTGTAATCAATGATGATTTAATTGCTGCGCATGAAGGTTTTGGTCAACATCCGCACGACAATATGGAAATCTTAACCTGCGTGCTAAAAGGTACAATTACCCATAAAGACAGTATGGGTAATCATGGTGGGATTTCTGCTGGTGAATGGCAGCTGATGAGCGCGGGAACTGGTGTTCGTCACAGTGAAATGAACCAAGGTGATGAAGATGTTCATTTATTGCAAATTTGGATCATTCCAAACGAACGTGATGCAGAGCCGACCTATCAACAAATTAAATGTGATCCACGTGATCAACCCAATCAATGGCATTTAATTGTCGGTCCAAGTGACAATGCAGCTATGCATATTCGCCAGCAAGCGGAAGTTAAATCCGCATTTTTGACGAATGGTCAAGCTTTAGACATCCATGCAACGCAGCATATCAACTATATTCATGTTATTTCAGGTTCAGTGCAAATTGCTGAACATAAAGTTGAAGCTGGTGGTGCAATTGCCTTCTTAGAAGATAGCCAAATTGAAGCGCTTGAAGATGCTCAAGTGATTTGGTTTGATTTACCCGAAGTAAAATAATTAAAAGCCCTCAAATGTGAGGGCTTTTTTATCCAGCTTGGCTAAGGCGTTCACTGCGTTTATATAACCACATCAACACTAAAGACGGAATAATAAATCCAGCAGCCACCATGATGTCATGTAGGATTGAGGCATAAGGTTCAGCAAGCATGGCATCATGCTTCATTGGAGATGTGCATGGTGACATTTGTAGTGCCAGTAAAGCGAAGAAACTGAGCTGCCAAGTTATGTTTTCACCTTTTTGAGCATGCTTTTTATATTCATAAGCCAATATATGGCAGCAAATCCAATGTCAAAGACCTAAGATCAAGTACCCCATTCCCCCATAAGTCTAAACCAAAGACAATTTTGCAAAAATATAAGTTCATATCTGCATAATACTGAAGGATATCGTCGAAAAATGCAGAAAACATGACAAGACTCTAATTGTCGCAATATGCTTATCTTTAGCCCCAAATATGTATTTTAAAGAATAAAGCAAATTACCTCCCTCACGAGAGAGTGATCCAAATCTATAAAAGTTAAATTAAAATATAAGTATGGAAATGTTTGAAGATTTGAATTTACTTGTAAAAGGCGAAATTACCCGTTTACCTTATAAAAATTAGTAACACAAAATGCCATTAAATCATCTGACCTTGCGTACCAAAGCCTGAATAAAGTTTTTGCTATAGCCATGCTCTGCAATAGCAGCAAGCCATTATCGAGGAGATTTTGACAATTTTCTAAATTTTGATCTGCTTAGAACATGGTTTAACTAAGATAAACTGAGAGTTAAATGAACAGATGCTCAGTTAATTCATAAACGATTTTTTTTATTTTTAGTAAATCTTAAATTTAATACGCCATAGCCCTGATTTAATTTAAAACAAAGACATAAAATATGAAGATTAAATACATCTGAATGCATCTTAAGTGTTCCAATAAAAAAACCTCGATCAAAGCCATTTTGCTTTAACAGAGGTTTTAGCTTGTTGGATATCGATCAGAAGTTAAAGCCAATATTTAAATTGACGCGATACAGCCATTTATCGCTATTTTCAGATGTTGCTGAAGTAAAGCCTGTGCCATTGGTTGCCCCACCAATAATATTGGCATTTTTGCCCCAAGTATAATCTGCCCACACCATAAATGGTGTAGCGATAAACATTGCACCTGTGGTATTCATTTGCGAAGCTGACCAGTCACTGCTTTCTTTGTCTAAATAACTGTAATCATTGTAAAAACGAATGGCTTTGAGTTTACCCATATTTTGAACAGGTAATGTATATGCCAAATTGACGCTTGAAACTGTACCTTCAGAGGCAATGAAATAGGCTGGTGTTAAACCATTTGCGCCCATCAAGGTCATGTCATTACTTACACCTTCAGGGTTTTCAGCATCATATTGATAATGAATCACCGAAGACTGTAAATTCCAACGTTGGTAGTTGCTGTTGGTATGAATCCCAGCGGCATAATAACTACCTTCATCGCGGGTCGTTTTGTTATGCAATTGTGCGGCAGATACAGATATACCGACCTCGTGTTTCCCGATTTGATCATTACCGAATTTACGTACAATACGAGTATTCAGCTGATTGTGCTTATCGTTTTGATAAGCAGCTTGAAAGGGTAAATGATTCTCTGAAAGATCATCATAAGTTGCAGATTCAGGTGAATAGCGTAAATTGGTTTCCAACATACGTGGGTAGTAACCAACTTTCACATCCCATTCAGGATTGTTGTAATTCCAGTTAATCCCCGGCGCGATGTTGTTGCCATAGCCCAAGAAGAACGGGATATGATAGGTCCAACCATTTTGCGGATATGGATAAAGCGCAAATGGCTTATAGACAAAACCTGCTTCGATGCTGTTGTTTTTGTCTAGGTTATAACCCACATAGGCTTTTTCAATTGAGGTTTTTTCCTGATCTTGAATTAAATAGCTCGCATTCAAATAGGCATCACCTGATTTGCCTTTTAAGTCGATACGGAAAATATCAAAATCCAGTTTGCCTATGCCGCGTTTATCACTTGGCTCCCACTGTTCATAACGATGATTAAAACGTAAAGCTCCACCCAATTTAAACGATTGTGTGCCATCGTCGCTTTTCCACTCTAATGGATCCTCTTTGGCTTGAACGCTAGCGGCAGCTGCGCTCAAAGACAGCATCATCGCTGTTATCAATATGGTTTTATTCATCTCAAGCACCTGTCCTTATTTTGTTTTGCATGCAAAACTTTGTTTATTTCCATATTTAACTAAAAAAATTTATTTAGCAGTCACTGCGAACTTCATTTGCAATTAAGCAATGTCTTGCAGCGGTGCTTCGAAGTTTCGAACTTCCGAGATTAAATTTTCAAAAGAAAAGACTTCTTTCAATTGCTCTTCCGTCATCAATCCCTGAGACAGCACCACTTCTTGAATGGTTTTGTTTTCAGCAATACATTGTTTACCAATGGCATCACAGCGGTCATGTCCAAGAATTGGATCAAGCAAAGTCACAATGCCAACACTACGCATGACCATGTCATAGGCTTGTTGTTCATTGACTTGAATGCCTGCAAAACATTTTTCATCCAAACTGCTGATACCATGTTGAAGCAATTCAATCGATTCATTCAGTGACAACGCAATCACAGGTTCCATCACGTTCAACTGTAATTGTCCTGCTTCAGCTGCCATGCTGATGGTTAAATCATTACCCATGACTTTAAAGGCAATTTGATTAACCACTTCAGGAATCACTGGGTTCACTTTGGCGGGCATAATGGATGAACCTGCTTGCAATTCTGGTAAGCGAATTTCGGCCAGCCCAGTACGTGGACCTGAGCTGAGTAAACGCAAGTCGTTACAGATTTTTGATAGTTTGCATGCCAGACGTTTTAGGGTACTTGAAATCAGAATGAATACGCCGCAGTCACTGGTGGCTTCAACATAGTCTTCGGCGCCTTTGACTGGTAATCCAGTGAGTTCAGCTAAACGTGCCGTAATATGCTGCGCATAACCTTCAGGTGTATTCACCCCTGTACCAATTGCCGTTGCACCTAAGTTGATTTCCAATAAAAATTCACGCATTTTCTTAATCAAACGCATATCTTCATTCAGTAAAGTGGCAAAGGCTTGAAACTCTTGTCCCATGGTCATCGGAACCGCATCTTGCAACTGTGTACGGCCCATTTTCAACACATGTTTAAAATCAGCTACCTTCGCACGAATGGTTTG
Organism: Acinetobacter sp. YH12023; assembly: GCF_013420135.1. Lineage (NCBI taxonomy): Bacteria > Pseudomonadati > Pseudomonadota > Gammaproteobacteria > Moraxellales > Moraxellaceae > Acinetobacter > Acinetobacter sp. YH12023. The sequence goes on along the minus strand of NZ_VOYU01000002.1, from coordinate 217,948 downwards.
AATCAATTTATCCAGTGCTAAAAGCAGGTCTTCTATACGGTGATATAAACTGATCCGTAGTGCTGTTGGATAAACATCGTTGGTCGATTGGGATTTGTTGACGTGGTCATTCGGATGCAGAATCGAGTAACTCCCCTTTTGCTCCCCCAAGTATTCCAAACCAATATTGGCAATGACTTCATTACAGTTCATATTGACCGATGTACCTGCCCCACCTTGGTAACAGTCAATTGGAAATGACGCTGCCCATTGCTGTGGCTGTTCAATCAATTGATCAGCTGCATATTCAATGGCTTTAAGCTGTTGCTCACTGATTTTTTTATAATTAAAATTACTTTGTGCAGCTGCTTTTTTGACAAAGCCTAAAGCACGAATAAAATGCAGTGACTGTCCAACCGTTAAATGGGAAATTTTAAAATTTTCTAATGCACGTTGGGTATGAATGCCGTAATACGCACTAAATGGCACTTCTTTAGCACCCAGTAAATCATGCTCAATCCTTGTTTGCATATCCACTCACCTTGTTTTGCTCTACCTTAGTCTGCTGAACTCAGGTTTTATGTCCTTTGACTTTACATGTCGTCTGACTGTAACTCAGGTGCAATTCCCCTTCGGGGAAATTACACCGTTCAATTTCATTCACTTTTGTTTGATCAAAAGGGTTTTAGACTTTACTGATCCAATTCGGATGGATTAGTACAATTTCTTCTGTGGTGGACCCGCAAATTTCAATGGACCAATTGCGTTCATATCAAGCTCAATAACCGCTGGACCATTCAAATCAATGGCTTCTTTGATTGCAGTTTTAAACTCTTCCGCGCTCGCTACTTTCCAGCTCTTCACACCCATCGACTCACCCAATAAACGGTAGTCTGGAGTGTGCAATTCATTGAAGTACTGACGACCGCCAAAGTAGTTATTTTGAATGCCGCGCATCACGCCATAACCACCATCGTTCATAATCATCAGCACCATATCGGTGTTTTCTTGCGCCATCGTCGCAATTTCACCAATACCCAGCATCAAGCCACCATCACCCACTAAGCCCACAACTTTTTTGTCTGGGTTAGCAATCGATGAACCAATGGCATGTGCAAGACCCAAGCCGATTGCACCAGCCAATGAGTGGATGTTTTTGTTCGGTGTTTGTACTGGGAACAAACGGCTGCCCCAAGTACTGCCTGACATGGTGATGTCACGAACAAAAATACCGTCTTCTGGTAATGCAGCGCGCAAGTGGTCGCAAATCAATGCGTATTGATCCATTTGCGTACGCAGTGCATCTACCGCATGTTCACGCGCGGCTTTAATGTCTGCATCATAAGCGGCATCAATTTTACTCACGCCATTTAAAGCGCTGAGTACACGTGCAAAAGTATCTTTGGTATCTGCACAGACAAATTGAGAAACCTTATAGTTACGCTGCTGCGCCACTGGGTTGGCATCAATCTGGATAATATTTTCAGGGAATTCAACTGAGTAAGTCTTGGTTTCATTACTGCGCAAACGTGAACCTGCAACAATCAATAAGTCCGCCTCTTTCATCAGCTTTTCAACGGCTACAGAGTTATGGAATGCACGTAAACTGCGTGGATGATCATCTGCCAATACACCGCGTGCATGAGTAGAAGACACCACTGGAATACCCAAGTCAGCCAGCGCTTTCACTTCTTCTACTGCATTTAACGTACCGCCGCCAATCCAAATTAGTGGACGCTTCGCCTTTTTCAATGCATCTGCAATCATGTCAATTTCAGCATCATTCGCTTGCGGCAATAGCATAGCTTTTACTGGGCCAAGATTGGCTGGTAAATCAATTTCAGCGGCTTGTACATCAATTGGAATTTCTACACTTACCGGCCCCATAGGAACAGTAGTCGCAACGCGAATCGCTTCACGAATTACACCTACTGCATTGTCTGGGCTGGTAATACGAAAAGCAGCTTTACTCGATGCTTTTAAGAAGGTTAACTGGTCTTTGGTTTCATGAATAAAGCTTGCATCGCGGTCTAAATATTCACGTTCGACTTGACCGGTTAAATGCAGCACTGGGCTGCCAGCATTCATTGCTTCGATCAGTGAACCCACAGCATTACCTGCACCTGCACCTGTACTTGTCAAAGCCACACCTAAACCTTTAAAACGCGCATGCGCATCTGCCATTGTGACAGAACCAGCTTCACCACGCGCGGCTACAAAACGCATCTTTTCACGGCGGCCAACAGCATCGGCAATAGGTAAGTTATGAATAGAAATCACACCATACATACTGTCTACATTATGCTGTTCTAATACTCGAGCGATTGCTTCGCCTACATTTACACGTTCAGTCATTGTTCTTTCCTTAATTTTTTCAATTCGTTGTTTATGGGTGTTTAGCTGCTAGTCCGACCATGGATTAGCTTGCTCGTTTAACCCCAAATAAATACTTTTTTGCTGCATATAAGACAGAATGCCGAGGCGCCCTTTTTCACGGCCAATGCCGCTGTCTTTAAAGCCGCCAAATGGCGCACTGATTGAAAATTTTTTATAGGTGTTAATCCACACTGTACCCACTTCCAGCAAACGGGCAATTTTCCATGCTTTACGGTAGCTTTCTGTCCAAATCCCTGCAGCTAAACCAAAACAGCTATCGTTGGCTTGCTCGAATAAATCTTTTTCATTGTCGTATGGCATAACGACCAACACAGGGCCAAAAATTTCTTCTTGGCAGGTTTGCGCGCTGTTGCTCAAACCCGTGATGATCGTCGGTTTGTAGAAACTGCCTTTGGCAAATTCACCTTCAGTGATCGCTTCACCACCCGTAACAACCGTACCGCCTTCAGCTTTGGCTAATTCCACATACCGATGCACAGATTCCAAATGCTTTTGGTTAATGAGTGAACCCATATGTACATTTGGCTGTTCAGGATGGCCCACGCGTAAACCTTCAGTGATTTCCACTAATCGCTTTAAAAATTCGTCATAAATGGAAGCGTGAATAAACAAACGCGAACCCGCAATACACGCCTGACCTGCTGAACTGAAAATACCGTAAGCAATACCTTTGGCTGCAATTTCAATATCTGCATCTGGCAATACAATCGTTGGCGATTTTCCACCTAACTCTAAAGATGTGGTAATCAACTTTTCTGCGGCAATATGTGCCAAGTGACGGCCAGTAGAAGTACCGCCCGTAAAAGAAATTTTGCGTACCAAAGGATGTTGAGCAATGGCATCGCCAATCACTGAGCCGCGTCCAACCAACACACTCAAAATGCCTTTTGGCAATCCTGCTTCTTCAAAGATTTTTGCCAGTTCCAAGGCAATTAATGATGTCGCTTCAGCTGGTTTTAAAATCACCGCGTTGCCTGCAGCAATAGCGGGTGCTAATTTTTGTACTTCACTGGCAATTGGAGAATTCCAAGGGGTAATCGCTGCCACCACACCCACAGGTTCATGCACGCTCATGGTCAAAAAGTCAGATGCACGCTGCGTGGTCAATTCTTCATTAAACGTTTCGCAGGCTGCGGCATTAAAGCGCGCCGTTGCTGCTGCACTCATGACCAAAGCACGTGTTTCAGCTAAAGGCTTACCGTTGTCACGAGTTTGCAATTTAGATAATTCATCTACGCGGGATTCAATAATATCAGCGACACGGTACAATATTTTTGCGCGCTCATGCGGCAAAGAATTGCGCCACTCTGGCTTACGCCATGCTTGATCGGCCTTTGTAATCGCTTCTTCAACATCTTCCAACGTTGCGGTAGATATTTCCGCATTGACTGAATTGTCTGCTGGAAAAACACTTTGAATCACGTTGCCGCGGCCTAAACGCCATTCACCTGCAATATAAATTTCTTTAACCATGGCACTCACCAAATTCCTTTTAAATCTGAATCGCATCTACGCTGTTGCGGCATGCACGGATCACGCTCAATGCTGCCAATGTTGATGTTTTGGGATTGCTCTCCAAAGGCACACCAATCATTTCAATACTCATTTGACCAAACCGCCCTTGGGCAATAATGGTATGTTTGTTTTGGTTAATATGTGGATCGACCGTTAGCTCAACCATGGTTTCATCCATGCCGATACCCGCCAATGCAATGGTGGCAGCCACGTTGGCATTGGCTGGAAAATGCAATGCCGCTTCACGCGCAGTACCGGTATAAAAAACGGTGGCTTCAGTCACTTGATCTAAATCAATGAGCTTTTCTGCATAACTGCCACGCCAACTGTTTGGACTTTTGCAGCCTTTATAAGTGACCTTTTCCAATCCACCTTCTTTGGCCGCTGAAATGCCGTCAATTCCTGCAATCGCACCTGCCAGTAAATGAATGTGTGCACCCGAATGTTCAGCGGTATTTTGCAACTCTTCAAAGAAAGCGCTGTCAGCCAAAGTGCCCACAGAGATCAGGCCAATGTTCCAGCCTTTTGCTAAAACTTTCGTGGCATGTTCTTTCACCGCAGCTTGGCCTGCCACTTCAATCACATAGTCGGGCGTGCCATCACAATCGTCGATATCGGAAATGACCTGCACATCTGCGGCAAGCGCGTCCTGTACACTGGCAATACTGCGCTCTGGTACCACCACCCATTTCAATTTAAGGTCTTTGGGCAAATGGCTGCGAACCTCATTGGCCATTGCGCCAAAACCAATCATCATCAGCTGTTTCATATGCCCACCTTATAAATGCTTGTTAAAGCCGCCAGAAACATCGATTGCGGAACCTGTGGTATATGACGCCATTGGCGATGCCAAGAAAACCAAAGCTCGCGCGGGCTCTTCAGGTTTGCCTAATCTCTCCATTGGAATACCTCGTTTTTTAGCGATATTGCCAATCCATTCTTCCCACGTTTGATTTTGATCAGAACGGGCTGCAAAACGGCGTTTCCACTGTGCAGATTCCACCATGCCCAATAGGATTGAGTTGACACGAATACCGTATTGAGAAAATTCATGCGCCAATGAATGGGTTAAATTCAACAATGCTGCACGTGCAGATGAGGTCGCTATCATGTGCGGTTCAGGCTGCAATGCTAGTAATGAATTGACATTGGTAATCGATGCACACTCTGACTGCTGCAATGCCGGCAAAAATGCGCGGATAGGATGCAGTACACTGAAATATTTCAATTCAACTTCTTGCAGCCAATCTTCATCCGCAGTATTTTCGAAGTTTGAAACACGACCTTGGCCTGCGTTATTAATTAAAATATCCACGCCACCAAATTCTTTTTGAACTTGATCTGCAAATTTTTTCACATCAACTTTATCTAAAACGTTGCAAGTTGAGGTAAAGACTTTGGCATTTGGGTACCGTGATAAAACCTGTGCTTTTGACTCATTCAAACGCTGTTCGTCACGACCACACCAAGCAACTTGTGCGCCTTCGGCTACCAAAAGCTCAACCGTTGCCAAGCCAATACCAGACGAGCCACCGGTGACTACTGCTTTTTTGCCTTCTAATTGGAAGCTCATTTTCCTATCTCACATCCGTGCGTCATGTAGCGACAATAAAATTTGGTTAAATTGCGCTGCTTGATCCAAATAACTCAAGTGGCCTGCAGCGGCAATTTCGTAGCATGGATTCAACTGAAACTGATCCGCCAATGCTTGAATATCCTGTGGAGGCGTTATGCCATCCGCCATGCCTTTAATCACATGAATATTGTACTGTTCTGGGTTTAAATAACTTTGAATCGCGTCATAGGCCAAAAGATACGATGCATCCGTAAAGCCTTCTAATTGAATGTTTTGCATCACTGTTTCAATCAGCGCTAATGCCTCTGCTGAAGCATTAGCAACCAAATGCGGCCCACGTGATTGCGCCATGCCTGATGCGCCTAAGGTCTGCAGCATTTTTGGACGCTTTTCAAAGACATCCTGCTGCTTTTGTGCATCACTACCTTTATAACCCTGCGCTGCATTGGCAAGGACCACTGCATCTACCATGTCTGGATAGCGTGCATTAAAGGCTGCTGCCTGCATTGCACCTAAAGAATGACCGACCAAAATCATTTTGTTTTGATCCGGAGCTGATCCTAAGTTCAGGCCTAATGCAGTCAACATACCTTTTAAACGCTGTGCATAATCTTCTGCATTCGGCTGTTCTGCAGCTAAAGGATCTGACTGGCCATAACCCGGTGCATCCCATGCAATCACATGAAAATGATGACTCAAATTTTGCAACTGCTTGACCCATGAACCTGAACCCGAACTGATGCCATGCAGCAAGACCAGAACTTTGCCTGCGCCTGCCTCACGGTAAGATTGCTGTACACCGTCAAACTGAACGGTTTTTAATTCAAACTGTGCCAATTGCTCAACTAAAGTCATCTCTTTTCTTCCTAAAATTAACGCTTGATTTGAGACAGAGGGTGTTCAGGCGGATAGTTCGGAATCGTCGGCTTGCCAGTACCTAGCATTACGCACATTAGGGCATCTTCACTTCCTGGGTTAAATAAGCCGCGGTAAATCCCCGGTGGAATTGAAATCAAGTCACGTTCTTTTAAGCGGGTTGAAAACTTCTCGCCTTCATGTTCGATAAAAAGATCAATTTCACCACGCAGCATAAAGAACACTTCTTCTACATCGTGATGAATATGCAACGGACCTTCGCACTGCGGTGGCAAGACCATAGTTGAAAAGGTAAAGTTTTCTGCAGGCACCGTATTTCCATCATTTGCTACACCTGTTGCACCTGTCCCCATATAACGCATTTGCGCACGACGGTATTTCGGGTCGTAATCTGCTTGAAATTTGAGTGCATCATAATCGTATTGACGCGTTTCAAAGCGAGCGATGCGTCCGCCAATCCATTCTTCTAATGTTTGACCTTCAGGCTGTTTCCAAGATTCAAATTGCTGTACAGACATGATTCTCTCCTTATTTCAGCTCACTGCGATTTCATAAAAGTGGAGCTGGATCTGATCTAAATTGTTCTTACCGTCAGCACCAGTTGCTTTAAGCGTCATGACGGTCATGTATATCGGTTAAATAAAAGTAAGGGCTAATTTCTTGGCTTTAACTTTGGCTCAAGCCTTAATAACGTTTCAGCAATGGCGCGAGGAAGAAGGAACCGATCACGGCGACTGCTGCCAAGAAGGTAATGCCAATATTGAAACTACCGGTTTGCATTACGATCGCACCAATTAATACCGGTGCCGCTGCACTGGCAAAGTTACCAAGACCATTGAAAATACCGCCTGCTGTTGCGCCTACATCTGCTGTAGTAATACGTGCTAACAGTGCAAATACTGCTGCTACACCGAAGCCCCATGCCATAGCACTTAGAGACATCGCTAGAATCACCATCACAGGATCAGTTGCAATCACCATGGCATACATGAATATCCCTGCAATCAGTAAGCCACCGCTCACTTGAATCGCACGTTTGCCCATTTTGTCCGAAAGGAATGCACCAGCGACTTCACCCACTAACATCGCAATGAATGGAAGACTTGAGTAGGCACCGAATTCTTTTAAGTTAAAGCCTTTGTCTTGAATTAAGTAAGAAGGCACCCAGCTGTTTAAACCCCAGAGGTAAGTCATCAATGCAATGTTAAAGATGCACAGTAACCAGAATGAACCGTTGCTTAGCAAAGTTTTGGTATGCGCCACATGGGTACGGAAATTTACGCGTTTACCAACACCTTCCAAATCCACTGTGCGTTTCAACTGTAAGTTACCTAGGCCATACACAATCAGTATCAATACAATGAAGGTCAATGCCCCCATGACAAAGAACGTGGTGTGCCAGTCATAGTGCGCCAAAACAAATGCAGTAATCGGAAAGCCTAGGAATGCGCCAATTGGAGTTCCGAGGAGGAACATTGTCGAAGCACGCGCTTGCTGACGGTCGGTATAGGTTTGTTTCACAATGGTATAAGCCAAAGCAAACAATGGGCCTTCAGCTAAACCGAGCAGAACGCGCAGCGTCATCATCGTAGAATAATCTGTGGTGAAACCCATCAAAAACATCAATAGGCCCCAAGACGTCACACTCCAAAACAGCATTTTTTTAGGACAAAAAATATCGCCTAAAAAGCTCAGAAACATTGACGAAAAACCGTAAGCTAGCAAAAAGCTTGTCATCAGCCAGCCTAGTTTTGCCTTGTCCTGTGCAATGCCCATCGCATCTTGAAACGTTGCATCTGAAAACAAGACAGCAATACTAATTTTGTCAAAGAAAGCCAGTACCACGCAGATCATTAAAATGATCGCTGGGGTCCAATGCTTTAATCCTGTTTTTGCATCATTATCCATGGGTAAATCCTTTCATTCATGGGCTAATATTTTTTAAACGCTTATTTCAATTTCATTAAATTAAAGTCTGGATCTTGCAATTGAGCTGGATCCAATTCGCGCTGGCTGGCCATCCATCGTTTTGCCAGTTTGATTAATTTTGAATCATTCACTGCGATCATATTCAGCAGCTGTTGATTTGCATCTAAATAGAAAAAACTGATTTGCGTTTCTGTAGTTTTACGAATCACCACCTGATGAGTTTTTTCAGGCTGATAAGTCCCTAAAATCTGAATGTTGCATTGATACTGATCTGACCATAACCAAGGTATATCCTGATAGGCTGTCATCTCACCCAACATTGATTTTGCTGCAGAAATAGCCTGATTTTGCGCATTCGCCCAAGACTGAATGCAGTAACCGAGTGATGGATGAATAGCCACATCACCTGCAGCATAGATATCTACATCTGAGGTTTGTCCATATTCATTTACCACAATGCCATCTTTAACTTCGAGTTCAGCTAAAGTAGCCAATTCTTTTGCAATTTCTGCACCTGCGCCGACCACCACACAATCAAACTGTTTTAATTTAATGTCTGCATCAAATACTTCAACATGATGATCTGCAGTTTCAATCAAATGCAATTTGGTCGCATTTAAATGAATCGCTGTACCATTGCTTTCATGCAAGTGCTTGAGAAAATCAGAGACTTCTGGGCTGACACTGCGTGCGCAAAGGCGTGAACCGTATTCAAAAATTTCGACCTGCTTGCCCTGCTTACGCGCAGTCGCAGCAATTTCTAGACCAATCCAGCCACCGCCAATCACGGCAATATGTTCTGCAGCTTTAAATTTTTCTGTCAGCTTTTGGCAGTCTTGAATATCACGCATGGTGTATACATTCTGCATGCTCGACCAAGCTGAAACAGGAATACGCGCTCGGCTTCCTGTCGCAATCAGCAATTTGTCATAAGGCAAAACTTTGCCGCTTTCCAAATGCACGGTTTTATCCGCTTTATCTAGTTTGACCGCATGATCTGGCTTGTGCCAAGTCACTGAAAAATTATTCACCTGCTCCTGAGAAAACAGATTCAAGCTTTCTACTTCTGCTTCTTGTGACAGCACTTGCTTTGACAATGGTGGACGTTCATAGAACACCTGCTCTTCATTTGAAACTACGTGAATTTCACCGTCAAAGCCTTGACCACGTAAAGTATGTACTGCCCATCCTGCAGCTTGGCCTGCACCGACAATCACTATTCTGTTCATGCTGATCTCCTTATCACCATTTACCTTAGGCAGGCTTTACTTGACGGCGGGTTTCATGGTCCAAACCACCTTCAATTGCCCATTCGGTAAATAATTCCAAGCTGTGCTCTTCTACACGCGGCTGCCATGCTTCAGTTAGGTAATCATCATTGGTGTAGTACTCAAAAGCACCGCCCAATGGTGAGTTCACATACCAAAAGTAAGCCGATGATATTGGGTGACGACCCGGACCAATAAAGGTTGACCAGTCTTGACGATTCATACTTAAACCGCCGCCAATGACTTCATGAATATCACGGACCACAAATGCGACATGGTTCAAGCCCGCTGGTTTATTCGGCACGGACAATAAGAACAAATCATGATGGAAACCTTCGCCGCGGCAGCGTAAGAATGCACCGCGCTTACGGTAAGCATCGGATAAATGGAAGCCAACTTTCTCAATATAAAATGCTTGTGTCGTTTCCAAATCTGGTGTGAAAAACACCACATGACCAATGGCTACCGGTTCTGCTTTTTCATACACAGGACTAGCTGCATTCACACGCTGTATATTGCCAAATTGGTTAATGCCTTCTGTTTTTGCTTCTGGCAATGCATGCGTTATGCTTTTTTCAAACACAATGGTCATGCCGTTAGGATCGCGGCACTGCACATGCGATGCTGAACTTGCAAAACCCGGCTCATTGGCTAAATTTGCTTTTAAACTGTCAAAATCTTGATCATTTTCAACACCCCATGTTACTTCACGTAGTGTTGAACCGGCTTCAATGGCTGGCGGTAAACGTGCATCAGAGGTATCAAAAAGATACAGTTTGCTGCCATTTTGCGTTTGATATAAATCTGTACCATCAATATCTGTTGCCACCGACTTTAAGCCAAAATCAACTAAAAATGTCTTTGCCTCTTGGCGGTTTTCGACACCAAATTTAAGGACTTCAATTCCTGTAATCATGTCTTGCTCCTTAATTAAATACGAAACCGCCATTCACAGGAATATTCTGTCCGGTCACAAAAGATGATAAATCTGAAAGCAGATAAATCGCTGTGCCGTTCACATCCTGCGGAAGTTGTTGACGCTGTATTGCTCTTCCATTCACATACAAATCATGGCGTGATTGCGGGACATATTCTGTGGCTTCGACCAGTGTTAAACCTGGGCTGATGGTATTCACACAGATATTATCTGCGCCTAACTCACTTGCCATTGAACGGGTCATCGAAATAATGGCGCCTTTACTTGCAACATAAGCCATCAGCTTTGGTGCGCCCCACAGCGCTGTATCGGAAGCAATATTGATAATTTTGCCCTGCCCTGACGCTTTTAAATGTGGTACGCAAGCTTGAGAAACCAACCAAGTGCCTTTAACATTGACAGTCATCACACGGTCCCAAAGCGCTTCGTCATAGCTCATCATATCTACACCGCCCACCCCGGTCGCCAAAGCAGCACAGTTGATCAAGCCATCCAATCCACCTAAAACACCTACGGCAATTTGTACGGCATTTTGAATCGAATTTTTATCGCTCAAATCAATCATGACAGATGAGACTTTTAAGCCATTTTTCGCCAAGCTTTGCGCTTCATCATGCACTTGATCTGCCAAGATATCAGCCATCACCACCGCAGCGCCTGCTTCAGCAGCCGCTTGGGCGAAATCAAGTCCTAGGCCGCGCGCAGCTCCGGTGACCAAGATGCGCTTGCCGGCTAAAATCTGCACATTAGCCATTTGACGCTTCCTTCATTTCAATGCGATTTTCATCTTTCACTTCACGCAGCGCTAAGATTTTTTTGATTTGCTTTTCCGCCTCTTTTTTCATGAGGCGGCGTAAGCGCGATAAGCCCACATCATGCTGATAAAGGAATTCGTGTTGACGCGCATTGGGCGCCATGTTTTCTAAGATAATGCGGTCTTGTTCCAGTACATCCCAGTGCAATTGCTCAAGATGGTTACGGTACAAGAAGCGCCATACATTACGCTGCCAGCCAGAGACTTTACGGCAGCGCCAGAAAAATACGCGCGTGTTGTCGGCATCAATTGGAGTTGCAAAACCGACAATCCAAAACTCACCACCCGGACCAAAAGACTTACGGTAAGGAATCGATAAACGTAACCATGCCGCCCCCGTTTGACCATATTCAACCCAGTCAAAGTTCACACCAGTTTGACCTTCTTTTTCAAAGACGAAACCATCTTGGGTTGCGCGGTGCTTCATTTCAGCTGTACGTTCACCTTCCGCCATCGAGTGCGATGTACAATGCAGGTATGTGCCGTGCATCGGGTCCATCACGTTATCAATGGCATATTGATGATTCACTTTCCAATCTGCCATACATAGGAATGAGCTCCACTCATCACTTGACAGCTGATCGGGTAAGTTAAGTTCTGCAGGCGCTTCACTAGCATCAAGACCAAACCAAATGAAGATCGCATCATTCATTTCTTTGACTTGATATGATTTTACACAGTCGCTGCCTTTGAGCGGGCAATCATTTACTGCTGGCACATCTTCCACCACGCCGTCATGACGTACTTCTACACCGTGATACCAACAAGCAACGCGGTTACCCAAATTCCAGCCAAGCGATAAACGTGCGCCTCGGTGCGGACAGCGGTCTTCTAGTGCATGTACAGCGCCTAGCTCATCGCGCCATACCACAATATTTTCGCCTAAACGGGTAATCCCAACAGGATTTGAACCTACTTCCCAGCTTGCCAAGACTGGATACCATTGATCACGCAGACCAAGATCCAAATATTGTTCTAAATTAATTTCTGCAGTCATGATGAAATCCTTTTCTTAATAGCCTAGACGCTGCATTTCTTTCGAGAAGCTCTCAGTGGTCCAAACCTCTCCTGCTACTGTTCTAAACCCTTGCTGATTCAGTGCATCGGTTAATGCATCCAGTTCTGTCACATCGTTATTGAAGGCTTGAATTAAATGCTGCACAAAATCCAATTCATATTGGCTCGGCGCGCGGCTGCGGTTTTGCCAAACCAAATGTTCAACCTGACCCGGAATTTGAATATTGTTAATGCCTGCGTCATTCGAAGGCGTTGCGTTAATCCATTTAGCTAGCTTTTCGTTAAATGCTTTCATGTGAATATTTCCTTTTCTTCCTTCAGCCTTAGAGTTGAATTTGAACTTCACCGTTTTCAACACGTACTGGGTAAGTACATAAATCTCTGCAACCAGGGCCACTTTCCAAAGCCCCTGTTTCCAAGTTGAAAATCGCTTCATGCAGTGGGCACTCGACTGTCAGTCCTTCAATGAAACCTTCAGTAAGTAAAGCAAATGCATGTGGGCAGACGTTTTCAACCGCGAAATAATTTTCTTCGATAAGAAAGACACCGATCTTTTTGTCTTCGACTTCAACCGCTTTTGGCTCTTCATCAGCGACTTCATTCACTTTGCAAACAGATATCCAGTTCATATGCTCATCTTCCATGTTTTATATGCAAAACAATATTTAATATTTGAAACATTATGAATAGAATAATGCGTGAGCAATTTAATTGTCAATTTTTATAAATTTATATATTTCATCAAGATAGTTAAAAAACACATTTTGCAATGTTTTATTTACAAATAAATGTTTTATATATAAACATTGCGATCTGATTTTTAGGCCGCTAAAATAGCCCCAATAGGTTATTTATTTTTATATAAACTTGATCAAAGATGAGCTTGGCAAATGAATTCAATTAATAACGATGCCTCTTTAGAGAAAGAAACTGAATCTTCCAATGACGAGCGCTATTTAGTCCCAGGCTTAATTCGTGGCTTGGCCATTTTAAAATTATTCGATCAACATCATCAGGAAATGACCATTTCTGAAATCGCGGAAAAAATTGATGTAAACCGTTCCAGTGCTTTTCGTTTAATTCACACCTTGGAGCACTGCGGCTACCTGCGAAAAATGTCGCAAAAAACCTATGCGCTCAACAGCAATGTGATGGAACTGGGCTTTAACAGCTTATCTAAATCATCACTGACCGATTTGGCTGCGCCGATCATGCGCGAACTGCGTGACCGAATTAAAATTGCGGTGCATTTATCGGTCTTAGAAGGCACAGATATTGTTTTCGTCAGCAATGTTCAGTCCAATGGTCCATTTACCAGTACCGTGCATATCGGCACACGCTGGCCTGCACATGCAACGGTGATTGGTCAATTGATTTTGTCGCAACTTTCGGAAGCTGAAGTCATCAAGCGTTATGAAAATATTCAAGATTGGAAAATATTTTCGGAACGTACACCGCGTAATATTGAGGCTTTATTAGAACGACTGCGTGAAGTACGCAATCAGCCATTTATGGTGAGCTGGGGACATTTCAATACAGATATGGCCGCTTGTGCTGCGCCTATATATAGTCAGGCAAGTGGGAAAATGAGCGCTATTTTGTCGGTCAGTTGCCCTTTGAGTACTTATACAGAAGATCAATTCCGTGGAGAAGTTGCCAATACCGTCATAGAATGTGCCGATAAAATTTCAAAATTCATTTACGTCTAAATGGATGGAATCACTTTAAACATCTCGAAATCAAGCATTTTGAGATGTTCTTAAATGACGCTCAGTAGCTCAATATTTAGATAAAATTCATCAATCACTTGTGACTTCTCTTGACGCACTTGCACTTTATGTACGACCCCTACAATCTACCCAATCAGCCTTCAATTTCCACGCGATAAAAATGATTTTGCATAAAGATGCCAAACATAGAAGCAAATAATTGCCGATCTTGTTCAGCTTGAAAGATGCCCCCGAAATAGTCCCGATCTGTGGTTAAAATTAAATCTAAGAATGTTGCCTGCTTGGGAACGGCACCCTTTCTTTGGCAATATGCAAAATATGCACTGACATCTTCAAATAAAATCCACCACTCCTGTGGACTTCCAATCTGAACGCCACCTAATGAATGCTCTAGATCAAACATCGCATTAAGCAGATATTGAAAATTTTGCTTTGAACTTTGAAATTGAAATCTCGGATAATCTGTTGTTAGATTTAAATCGATCAGATGTAAATGGACGCTCCGAGCACGCTCTAATCTACTTTTAACTTTTAAATATTGTTGATAACGACGTCGATCTTTTGCTGTGACCGTTGTTAGGCGGGATAAATCCATATTGTCATACAAATCACTGAGTTTTACTTCACAAGCAATTGCATTTTTAGCAGTACGCTGCGCAGCTTGAAATCGGTTCTCACCTGCTGCTTTTGTCAGTGCCTGTATCGCATCAATAATATGCGCTTGAAAACCCATAGCGCGAAGCTCATCCGTCGTTGTCTCTGTATCTTCTAAAATGTCATGTAATACAGCAACGATTTTAGCATCGGGATGTTGCACATTTTGCATCACACGAAGTGGATGTTGAATATAGGCTTGTCCCGCTTTATCGACTTGTCCGAAATGGCGTTCAGTCACCAAAGAAATCGCGTTTTCTAAAGTTGAAATAAAGAATCTCCCCTTCGTGGTCTTTTTTTATTTTTCTCCATCATATTAACCAATGAATACAGATATTTGTAGCTCTAAGCGCTACTCGAACGACACAGATTGACTCGATAAAATGCATGTTTTCCAAGACTTCCGTAAGGTAGATCTTTTGCAAATACTTCTATGCCATTCGCGCCAACATTTCCAAAGTAATTTTTTTCACCTCTTCTTTACTTTGCTGAATATGGCTGCGCATTTTCTCCAATGCCGCTGTCACATTATGTCCAAGGATCAATTGTAAAATCTGTTGATGCTCTGCATAAGTGGCTTCAATTCGATAATCTTTAGAAAAATCTAAGCGACGAATAATACGAATTTTTTCACTCACATCCCGATGCACCTTTGCCATTTCACTATTACCGATTGCTTCAAGCAATTGGCAGTGAAATGCTTCATCTTGCATCGCTAAAGCTTTTAAATCATGCAAAAACTGCTCAGGCGGAATACACCACACATTTACTAAGTCCTGTAAAGCCTGTTTGAGTTGTTCTGGTTCCATTTTGCAGAGCTGCTCAATGGCATAGCATTCCAGCAAAATCCGTAAATCATAGAGTTCTTCATAAGCTTTAAAGTTCAGCGGCTTCACCTCCCAACCGCTACGAAAATGTACTCTTACATAGCCATCTTGCTGTAAACGGTATAAAGCCTGACGTACGGGTGTACGGCTCACTTCATACAACTCGGCAATTTCAGATTCGGTAAAACGTGCGCCCGGTTTGAGCTGGAAATCAAAAATATCGTTTTTTATTTTTTGGAAAACCAGCTCAGACAAGTTGTCTGAGCTTTTCCCAACAATGGTGGTTGTGGTCATGTTTATTCCATATAAACCAGCGGCTCACCGCTATGTACCGTTTGTCCTGCACGGCAGATAATCGCTTTCACGATACCATCATCATCGGCATAGACTGGAAGCTCCATTTTCATCGCTTCAATAATGGCTACAGTCTCACCTTTCTTCACAGACTGTCCCGCTTCGACAAAAATTTTCCAAATGTTGCCGGTCATCGATGCATTCAAGGCTGCATACTGGCTATAGTCGGTATCATCTTGCAGGATTTCCATTTCCGCAGGCGCATCAAACTCATCTTTCCAGCGTTCAACTTCAGTTGTAAATGCCTGCTGCTGCTGTGCTTTAAATTCGGCAATACTGTTCTTCTCTGTTTCCAAAAAGGCTTGATAGGCTGCAAAATCAAATTCAGTTTCTTCAATTTTGATTTCCGCCACACCATTGGCAAAGTCAGCACGGAATTGATCCAGTTCAGCTTCGGTTACTTCATAATATTTAATTTGATCAAAGAAGCGTAAGAACCATTGCTGATCGCCAAACTGTTTGTTCTTTTTAAACTTATTCCAAATAGGCAGTGTACGGCCAATCAATTGATAACCGCCTGGTGAGTCCATGCCATAGATACACATGTACATACCGCCAATACCCACTGTGCCTTCTGCAGTAAAAGTACGTGCAGGGTTATATTTCGAGCTGAGCAAACGATGACGCGGATCAATTGGCACTGCACAAGGTGCAGTTAAATACACATCGCCCAAACCTAAAATTAAATAATTTGCATCAAAAAGAATGTCTTTGACTTGCTCACGACTGTCTAAGCCATTAATGCGCTGAATGAAATCGACGTTATTTGGCAACCACGGCGCTTTGGCACAGACACTTTCTTGATAACGTTCCACAGCACCTAAAGTGGCCGAGTCCTCAAATGCCATCGGCAAGTGAATAATACGGGATGGAATTTTGATTTGGCTCAAATCCCCCATCTTATTTTCCAGCCCCAATAAGAATTGAATCAAATTCGCTTGGCTGAAACGCAATCCATCATATTTAATTTGCAGTGAACGCACACCCGGAGAAAGCTCTAAAATGCCATCAATGTTCGCTTCACGAATGAGCTGCATCAGTCGATAAACACGTAAGCGTAATGCAAGATCGAGGACATTTTCGCCATATTCCAACAAGATATAACTGTCACCTGCCTGACGATAGACCGCTTTTGGCGCATGTGCATCCGCTTCACGCACTGCCAATATCCCTTCTGGCTTGCATTCAAAATTTGCCACCGCTGACTTTTCAGGTGCTTGAGCAAAGTTTTGGATATCGGCAATTTGCTGAACTTCCAATGCATTGGCTTGTTCAACACTCATCGGATAGAAACTAATGCTGTCATCTGCCTTCAGTTGACCAATTTTCCAAAGTTCAGCTTTGGCAATCGTCACTGGGCAAACAAAGCCACCGAGGCTTGGGCCATCTTTAGCCAAAATCACAGGAAAATCACCAGTGAAGTTAATCGCCCCAATGGCATATTCACAGTCATGCACATTGGATGGATGCAAACCTGCTTCACCACCATTTTCACGTGCCCAGCTTGGTGTCGGGCCTGTTAAGCGAATGCCTAAACGGTTTGAGTTAAAGTGTACATTCCATGTTGAAGCAAAAAATTCTTCAATATATTCAGGTTTAAAGAAATCTGGTGCACCATGCGGGCCATAGAGCACACCAATTTTCCATTCTTTGCCATAGCTTGGAATACGTTCTGCTGCCAAAGCTTGCGGTGCTGCTGTTGCAATTTCCAATCCATCTAAAGGCAGACTTGGATTGACCATTTTAATCATGTCACCTGCACGCAGCACTCGCCCTGCATGACCGCCAAAATTACCCAATGCAAAGGTTGAGCGGCTGCCTAGATATTCAGGTACATTTAGCCCGTTACGGATCGCAAGATAAGTACGGCAACCCGACTCAACTTGTCCAAGTACTAATGTTTGCCCTGCTTTGATGCTGATCGGTTGCCAAAAATCGACATTCACACCATCTAGAGTCGCGCTACATGGCGCACCTGCAAGGGCTACAATGTTGTCTGCATGAAATTTTAGACTCGGCCCTTGTAAGGTAAACTCAAAGCCTGCTGCCGATTTTGGATTACCGACAATTTGATTGGCTAACTGAAATGCATAATCATCCATCGGGCCTGATGGCGGTACGCCGATATCCCAATAGCCCACACGCCCCGGATAATCTTGAATCGAACTTTGCGTGCCCGGTTGCAGCACTTCAATTACATTTGGCACATATTTAAAATCATCCAGCAGACGTGTCCAGATTTGCATATTTTCAAAGCGTGCATCTGAAACTACGGTATGTGCATAGTCTAAGTTGGTGCTGATGCCATTCAAGCGGGTTTCCGCCAAGGCTATTTTTAACTTAGCAATCGCACTGTCTCGGTCTGCCGCATGCACAATAATTTTGGCAATCATCGGGTCAAAATATTGTGAAATTTCTGTGCCTGTAGATACCCACGTATCCACACGGATGTCTTCAGGGAAATATACATCCGTGAGTACACCAGGACTTGGCTGGAAGTTTTTCACTGGATCTTCTGCATAAATTCGCACTTCAATGGCAGCGCCATTGGGCTGAATATTGCTGAGTTTTTCCCAATCTAAAGCATCACCTGCCGCCACTTTCAGCATGCATTCAATCAGGTCTAAGCCCGTCACCATTTCAGTGACTGGGTGTTCAACCTGCAAACGGGTATTCACTTCAAGGAAATACACTTCATCACGGGCAGCATCATAGATAAACTCAACCGTACCTGCGCTGCGGTATTTCACCAATTGACCAAGCTCTACAGCAGCATGGTGCAATTTTTGACGTGTTGCTTCTGGTAAGTGCACTGCAGGTGTTTCCTCAACGACTTTTTGGTTACGGCGCTGCAATGAACAATCGCGCTCCCCAAAAGCAACGACTTGACCTAAACCATCACCAAAAATTTGTACTTCTACGTGACGGGCTTTATCGACAAAACGTTCGAGGAAAACACCCGCATCTTTAAAGAATTGCTCGCCTAGACGCTTTACACTTTCATACGCATCTTTTAATGATTGTTCATCATCACAGCGCGTTAAACCAATACCGCCACCGCCAGCGGTGCTTTTCAGCATGACGGGATAGCCAATCTCTGCCGCAGATGCGAGTGCTTCATCTAAACTTGCCAATAAACCTGTGCCCGGTGTCATGGGCACATTGGCTGCCGCAGCCAATTCACGCGCACGATGCTTCAAACCAAATTCTAAAATTTGTTCAGCCGTTGGCCCCATAAAGGCGATACCATTTTCCTCACATGCACGGGCAAAGTCAGCACTCTCAGATAGAAAACCATAACCGGGAAATATTGCTTCAGCGCCAGTTTGTTTGGCTGCTTGAATCAATTTTTCAATACTTAAATAAGTCTCTGCAGGTTTGATGCCCTCAAGTGAAACCGCCACATCTGCATCTAAGACATGTTGTGCATAACGGTCTGTCTCTGAATATACGGCAACCGACTGAACACCGAGTTTCTTTAATGTACGAATCGCACGAACAGCAATTTCACCACGGTTTGCAATTAAAACTGTTTTAAACATGATTATTTCCCCGAATTTTTTAATTTGATTTTGCTGTTGTTGCTTGCAGTGATTGGATATAGGCGCGCCAGCCGCCAAATTCACTGATATTTTTTGCACCGTTTAGGCCATAAGGTTCACAAATAAAGCCTTTCACCCAACGTCCATCGGCAAGCTTGACATTGCCCATCCCTAGTGGTGTTGGAATTTCAGCAACAAATTCACCAAAGCGTGCTTTTGGAATATCCCAAAGCTCGACAATAATTTTTTGACCCGATTCCTGACGTGCTAAACCTGGTTTTGGCGGTACTGTGCCCGGCAGTGCATAGAGGGCATAATCAGCAGAAGTGGTTGTGGTTTCGACATGCACGGCTTGACGTGTTGTCAGTTGGAAATTGAGTGGCATACCTGTGAGATGTGCGCCTACCACTGCAACTCGAAAATGCTGTGCAGATGGTGCAGAAATGACTGAAGCTACTTCAGGCAATGTTTTAGCTACTGCACCGAGTGGTAATTTCAGATGGTTTTGCCATTTTTCTGCAAAGTCAGCTAAAGCCATATCATGCCAAGCAGGCGCAATGAATGTGATACCAAATGGCAAGCTGTCGGCTCGAAAGCCTGCAGGAACAGCGATGGCACTCAGGTCAGCCAAATTGGTGAAGTTGGTATAGGTACCAAAGTGGCTATTATTATCAATTGGCGATTCAGCCATTTCTGCAAGTGTGTGTATGGTTGGCGAGCTTGGCACCACTAAGGCATCAAATTGCGCTAAGGTTTGCTGAATGTCTCGAGCCAATTCTTGCTTTAAATATTCGGCGTTATAAGCATCAACCGCAGTGTACTGCTGGCCTTTTTGAATAATTTCTAAAACTGTTGGATCAAAATCTTGTACCGATGTTTCTAATAAGTCTGCAACTGCAGCAGTACGCTCTGCAACCCATGACCCTTGGTAAAGTTGGCTCGCCAATTGACTAAAAGCACTGAAATCAATTTCAGTCAGTTCTGCACCTAAGTTTTTTAATTCAATTAATGCTTGCTGAAATGCAACAGCAGATTGAGCATCGCCAAAAAAATCTAATTGTTTTGGAATGGCTAATTTTAATTGTGCGCTGAACTTTGCAGGCGCTGTAGCAGGATTCACACGTGAATAACTGTCGGTTACATCAAAACCTTCCATAACTTCTGCCACTGCAGTTGCATCAGCGACGGTTAAGGCAAAAATTGAAATGCAATCTAAGCTTTTACAAGCAGGCAATAAGCCTGTATTTGAAAAGCGACCTTTGGTTGGCTTTAAACCAACAATATTATTAAATGCTGCGGGTATACGCCCTGAGCCTGCTGTATCTGTACCAAGCGCAATCGGGACTAAACCACGCGCCACCACACTGCCTGAACCTGAACTTGAACCACCGCTTACAAAGTCAGAATTAAAAGTATTCGGCACAGCACCAAATGGCGAACGTGTACCCACTAAACCAGTAGCGAATTGATCTAAATTGGTTTTGCCTACAATAATCGCACCCGCTTGTTTTAAGCGTTGCACCACATAGGCATCTTCAGTTTTTATGTCCGTAAATAATTTAAACGCAGCCGTTGACGCAAAGCCCACCACATCAATATTGTCTTTCACTGCAATAGGCACACCAAATAAAGGTAAGGCCGCAGCATTTTTGATTTGTTTTAAAGCGTCAATCTGCGCAGTTAATTGCTCTATAGAGGCAATGGAAATCCATGCTGGATCTGCATGATCAAATTGCTCGACCAAGGCATATAATTCTTCCAATTGAATTGTGTTATTCGCGTAGCCCGCTTTCCATTCTTCTAAAGTCCAGCCTAAAGTTTTTATTGGGTTCATTGATGTGCTCATTCTTGTATCCAAGTTTGAATACTGTATTGCACACATCATGCCAAAATTAATTTTTTGTTATTTTTTAGTATGTTAATACTAAAGCACCAATCGTTTTCCTATTTTATTTAGGCAATACAAAGCGATAAGTGTTCTATTAAGTTTCCAAGCTCCACTATTTTGGTGCATGACTTTTATAATCGTGTTTTCAATAGATTCTTTTGATTTAGATGCAGATATAAATACAGTGAAATTACTATTGCCACTATTTATAAGCTTTCAATTTAGATGTTTTGTATGACTTTGAAATTAGAATAAAAAGAACTGAGAAATATTTTGAATTTTATATATAGAAAAAGATACATCAATGATGGCTAAAGCAATATTGGGCTTTGAGATTGATCGGGTTGAATAGAAAAGTAGTAATAAAAAAAAAGCTATTGATTCGCAAAATTTAGTTAAACAGTCAAAACTAAAAAATGGTGCGCTCAGCGCGCACCGTAAATACAATTTAACTAATTGTTTATTATAAATATTTAAACCCAACCCACATCATTGTACCGCAAAAAATACCGTAAAAATTCAGCATTCTAAAAAATATTGATGATGGCAATGTAGGTCATTACCACCAACGAAATATATTGATTTCAGGTGCTACGACTACCCCACCTGACTATACATTGTTGAATGACAAAATGGCTCAACTAGTCGGTTGGTACAAGTCGGAAGCGCATCAGCGTCATCCTATTGAACGTGCAGCTAAAGTACACCTGGATTTTTTATTGATGGTAATAGACGCACATCACGTCTATTGATGAACCTTAAGTTGCTGAAATCTGGATATCCACCTTGCGTTATTACAGTTGAAAAATCGCGTGGCTTACTATGAAGCTTTGGATCAGTGGATGGCTTATGACAAAACTGAAGCTTTTATCCAATTGATTTCTGAAGCAGTGATCGAAGGATTTAAACCATATCAGATAATTTTAGGAATTTAGAGTTACTCCCATTTATATATTTCTTTATTTGTACTGCTGCTTAGGACATTTTATTTATTAGAGCCTTGTTGCCTAATGCTGTTATCAAAAAATTGTTCAGCGATATAATTTCAGAATGAAGAAGCCTACACATAGAATCTATCATACAAAGAATTGACCTTACCACAAACCTAATTTTATTAACTTATTCAATAGATCTCTTTCATAAATCAAAAAACGATCTTCTTTTTGGTTAATATTTGCACTCCGGATTTCTTAGCATTCGTGCATAATCTGCGGATGAAATACATCGATTCAAACAAGCTTTCTGATCCTCAGTTCAAGTGATACACAGGCATCTCATGGTCAACTTTCTATTTGATGGTTGAGCAATTGAAGAAACATGTCCCTGCCAAAGGCAGACCGCCCAAGTTAAGCCTGGAAGACCAGGTTCTGCTCTGTCTAAGCTATTGGCGGGAATACCGAACCTTATTTCACGTTGCGACGAGCTACGGGGTTTCAGAGCCCACAGCCTCAAGAATTGTCCGTCATGTTGAAGACTGCCTGATTCGGTCCAATCTCTTTAATTTACCCAAAGATTTACCCGAGGGCGAAGGCATCGATTGGAATGTTGTGATCGTGGATGCCACAGAAATTCCAATCCAAAGGCCTAAAAAAACAGAAGAAAAGCTATAGCGGCAAGAAAAAGACCCACACTTTCAAAGTACAGGCCATCATTCATTATCAAACTCAAAAAATCCTGAGTTTATGTACGAGTCGTGGTGCCGTACATGATTTCGAACTCTTCAAACGTAACTTGAATCAGATTCCTGCAGGTGCATTTATCCTTGCGGATAAGGGTTATCAGGGAATTTATACAGTGTATCCAAATAGCTTGTTGCCATTAAAAGCAAAGAAGCGCTGTAAACTGGATTCCGAACTAAAAATCTATAATCAGGAAATCAATAAAAGAAGAATTGGAATTGAGCATGTATTTGGCAGTTTGAAAACCTTCAAAATTCTTGCTGAGCGATATCGCAATCGAGGCAAAAGACTAGCATTAAGATTCAATCTAATTGCTGGAATTTATAACTTGGAGCTGAGTGAAAAATGACTTATGAAAGAAATCTAATAAATTTAATTAACTATACAAAAAACCAACTTATCTTAAATATTGATGGTTTAGACAAGCCTCAGCTTTTGAGTGTTTTTGCAACAAAGCAGAACGCTAATAAAAATATTCTAAATAACATTTCACATAAAATTCACTATCAGATACATACTCTTTAATTGAGAGTAAAACGCTGAAATTTATAATTGTAAAAAATTTAGCCGATGCTTTTAAGATAGATTAAGTAAATCGTATCAAATATAAATTTATATAGGTGTATTCTTCAATGGCTATAGAATTTGTTTCAAAATCAAAACTACCTACTGCATTTGGCAATTTTGAAATTATAGCATTTCAAGACCAAAGTACTGGTGAAGAACATATTGCTCTTGCCAAAGTCATGAATACTATTTCTAATCAACCAGTACTTGTTAGAATTCATTCAGAATGCTTAACAGGTGATGCTTTTGCTTCATTGAAATGTGACTGTGGACCTCAATTACAATCAACCATGAAAATGATTAATGATGCAGGTCAAGGTGTGATCTTATACTTACGCCAAGAAGGTCGCGGCATAGGACTAAGCAATAAAATTCGAGCTTACGCCCTTCAAGACCAAGGACATGATACTCTTGACGCCAATTTATTATTAAATTTACCAGCAGATGCTCGTAAATATGATATGTGTACCATTATGTTAGATTATTTAAAAATAAAGAATGTAAAACTCATTACAAATAATCCCCTTAAAATTAAATCTTTAACTGATTTAGGAATTAATGTTGTTGAACGTATTCCTTTAAAAGTTGGTTTAAATATCTTTAACAAAGCTTATCTTGAAACAAAGCAAAAACGCATGTCACATCTATATGATAATAGTGATTTTTAAAAAGCGATCACTTTTAGAAAAATATCCACGTATAAAGTTCCATCTCCCTTTCGGGAGAAGGACAAGATAAAATATTGTTTTATATTCAATTATGGTTTTAAAGAAGATTTATGAAAGCTGCCTGACTATTCTTTATTTTGTCTCAGTATCTGTGCAAAAACCGTCACTTTTTCTAAAGTAGCATTCATTCCCTTATTAAAAAAAGTATCGACAAGCGCTGAGCCAATGATAATAAGATCTACTTTATTGGCTAGTGCTTTAACATGGCTTTCATTTTTGATCCCAAAGCCAATTGCAACTGGAATATTAAAAATTGGCTTAATTTCAGTTATCTTTTTCTCAAGATTAGATAGATTGAAGTCTCCTCCTGTTAAGCCATTTTCTGCAACATGATATAAAAAACCTGTCGCGCGCGCTGAAATTTGCTCTAACCTTTCAACTGGGGTCGTCGGCGCAGTCATTGCAATTAAATGCATATTTTTTTCATTTAATTGCACCTCAAATTTTTCTCGATATCCATATGGAGCATCTAAAAT
The DNA here is from genome assembly GCF_013420135.1 of Acinetobacter sp. YH12023. NCBI lineage: Bacteria > Pseudomonadati > Pseudomonadota > Gammaproteobacteria > Moraxellales > Moraxellaceae > Acinetobacter > Acinetobacter sp. YH12023. The sequence continues at coordinate 193,195 of NZ_VOYU01000002.1, read as the reverse complement.
CAATATTCCATCTATAAGATTTTCTGTTTCAGCGATAAGTGTCTCAAAACCATATTGCATAATCGGATTTAAATAAGTCATGAAAATTATTGGTGTCTGGTCATCATGCAGCCTGATTACTTTTACCAACTCAATGGTCTGTTTTACCGTTTGACCTGCATCTAAAGCCCGAAGATGCGCTGCCTGAATGATCTCTCCATCTGCCACTGGATCAGAAAATGGAATACCCACTTCAATAATGTCAGCCCCTGCTTGACCCAATTGGCTTAACAGACGACAACTTTCTGTAAAATTAGGATCTCCAGCAGTAAAATAACAGACCAGACCGCTTCGATTTTCCAGTTTCAATTGCTCTAATTTTTGATCTAGACGGTTCATGCTGTAGCTCCTGCAAGATATTTTTTGACCGTGTTTAAGTCTTTGTCTCCTCTGCCACTTAAATTGACAATAATGATCTGTTCTGGCTGCATTTCTTGAGCAAGTTGAATCGCATATGCAATCGCATGAGAACTCTCAAGAGCAGGAATAATACCCTCCTGTCGACTTAAAAGCTGAAAGGCATTTACCGCTTCTTGATCGGTGATCGCCGTATATGTAACACGTCTTGTTTCAAACAGAAGACCATGCTCAGGACCAACACCAGGATAATCTAAGCCAGCTGATATAGAGTGCCCCTCTAAAATCTGCCCATCTGAATCTTGTAATAAATAAGTTAAATTGCCATGCAGCACACCGACTTGACCCTTGCAAATAGAGGCGGCATGTTCACCGCTATTTGTTCCTTTTCCACCCGCCTCAACGCCAAACATTTTGACATTTAGGTCTTCTAGAAAAGGATGCATCAACCCTAGTGCATTTGATCCCCCACCAACGCAAGCAACTAGAGCATCAGGCAGTCTATTTTCTTTCAGGAGTATTTGGTTTTTGGCTTCTAAACCAATAATTTTCTGAAATTCTCTCACTATGGTGGGATATGGATGAGGGCCTGCACCCGTACCCAATAGGTAATAGGTTGTATCCACATGACGAATCCAGTCACGTAATGCTTCGTTCATGGCATCTTTTAAAGTCCCACGACCTTTTTGAACACTTCTGACTTCAGCACCGAGTAATTTAATACGTTCAACATTCATTTGTTGGCGCTGAATATCTGTTTCTCCCATAAAAATGGTACATTTCATCTTAAACAGCGCGCAAACCGTTGCTGTTGCAACCCCATGTTGACCAGCACCCGTTTCTGCAATGATTCTGGTTTTGCCCATAAATTTGGCTAATAAGATTTGCCCTACACAATTATTGATCTTATGCGCACCCGTATGGTTCAAATCTTCTCGCTTGAAATATATTCGAGCGCCGCCTGCATAAGCTGTTAGGTTTTTTGCATAAAAAAGAGGGCTAGGACGACCAACAAAGTCCGTTAAAATCTGCTGATATTCAGCCCAAAATTCAGGTTTGTGCCGAACTGTATTAAAGGCTTGCTCTAATTCTTGAAGTGCTGGCATTAAGCTCTCTGGCATGTAAGATCCGCCAAATTTACCAAAAAATCCCAAGTCATCAGGACCATTACCTGTATAAGGGGTTGTCATCTCATATCTCTTTTACTATCAAAACTCGTTCGATCTTAAAATATTTTCATTTTTCTGATAATTGATATATTTTGAGCTTATGGTGTTAGAAAATTTTACAACATGAAACGCAGAACATTACCTCCGCTTAATGCCTTAAAAGCTTTCGAAGCTGTCGCCAGAAATAAAAGTTTCAGCTTAGCTGCCGAAGAATTATGTGTAACCCATAGCGCGATTAGCCATCAAATAAAGCAGTTAGAAGAATGGTTGGATAAAAAATTGTTTATTCGACATTCCTCGACCATCTCTCTGACGGCGGATGCCGAAGAATTATCGCTCGTTTGTACGCAGCTTTTTAATCGTTTAGAACAATGCGTCTTTGAGTTAACTACTAAGACATCTGAAGTAGAAGTTGTCATAGGTGCTTCTCATAGTTTTATGGCAAATTGGCTGATTCCGAGATTAGAAAAGCTCGAAGTCATTTATCCCAATATCCATATAAAATTAATGACATGTAATGACTTAAAATTGTTAGAAAAAGAGAAGGTTGATATATTTATCAATAGCGTCAGTGAGCATCATCTACTTCCCAACTTTTTGAATAAATATCTGTTATTTCCCGATAACATGGGTCCTATTTGTAATCGTGAAATAAATCTTCTTCATTCCGTAAATGATCTTTTAAACTATCCATTACTTCATACCCACTCAAATAAAAGTGCATGGCATACATGGTTTGATCAGTTTCAAATAAGCTTTTCCCCAAAATCCAATGACCGTTATTTTGATAGTCTGAATTTAATGATAGAGGGTGCCGTGTCTGGGTTAGGAATTGCCATAGCACCTCAAATTCTAGTAGAAAAAGAAATGTTAAATGGAAAGATCATTGCCCCTTTTGGTTTTATCTATTGTGACTATAATTTTTATGCAATGGTCAGAAAAAATAACGAAAATCGTGATGTTATGAATATCATTGATTGGTTAATGGCCGAAGAAAAAAGTTAAACATTTAATCTTTGATTTGAAAAATTCTATTCAATTGCTCATCTATAACGTCTATTTCACATTCTGTTCACGCTTTGCTGCCTAAGGTATAAACATACACTTCATACGGACACTGATGATGAGACTTGTAAAAACACTAATTGCTACAGCCTTATCCTTGCCGCTTCTGTTGTTAGCCGGATGTAAAAGTATTCCCAGTTATTCAGCCGATTACGCCCAATCCAGAAACGGTATTCAGGGGATAGCGCTGGATCAGGCTAAAGCTCAGGATATCGGCCTCCGCTTTACCTCAGCTTTTAATACCTTGGGCACACCAGAATTTGTGGAAAGAGCCGGATCGCTGTATGCCGACCAGCTGTTTATTAACGATACCCTATCGCAATTTTCATCCCGTCAAAATCTACTCGAGCACTTTCAAGGCATGAACAAACGGGTCAGCAAGGTCAGCGTCAAGCTGTTAAACGCTTCTTATTATCAGGACTCTGCCTACGTGCACTGGCATATGATCTATGATTTTAAAATGTTCGGCACGACCCGCAGTATGGACTCTTACGGTATCAGTGAAATCAAGATTAACGAAAACAACAAGATTATTTTCCAGCAGGATTTCTGGGACCCTGCGAATGGCCTGTACCGTTCCCTGCCTTATGTTGGAGGAGTCTACTCATGGCTACTGCCTTTCAAAAAATAGCGATTAGTACAGCGTTAGTGATGGGATGTAGCTTCTGTCCATGGGCACAGGCACAAAGCCTGAATCAATGCGGCAATGGTCCGCTGATGGTGGGTCAAAAACAGGTCGGTATGGCCAGTTATTTTGCACAAAACTGTAGCCAGTCCTGGGAAAAACAAAATATACAGATGGACTTTTCCTATACCCAGAATATTCCGGAATGGGCATTTAAACGTGCGGCCACACATTTACTGAAACGTAATGTTAAAGACGCAAAAATACATGCTCTATTCAACCCAATCACTGATTTGTATCGTCCGGTCAGATCAGGCGACCTGTACCGTTTAAAATACAATCATGCTACACAGACCCTGAGCTTATCTTTGAACCAGCAAAGTTTAGGGCAGCTTAAACATCCTCTGGCACAACAATATTTTAATATATGGCTGGGTCCCCAGCCATTTAGTGCTAAATTAAAACAGCAATTATTAAATTAGTATCTGCCGCTATGTCGAAACATTTTATCCTGATGGTTGAAGACCATTATGAACTGGCCTCTACCCTATGCGAGTTTTTGGAAGAACATGGCTTTGTGGTCGATCATGCCCGCAATCTGACTGCTGCTAGACAATTACTGAAACAGCAACGCTACCATATCTTGCTACTAGACATTAATTTGCCTGATGGTTCTGGTTATGAATTGTGCGAGTGGTTACGCAATGAAGAGGGGTTGGACTTACCTGTCTTGATGCTTACCGCTCGGGATACCTTGGATGATAAACTCAAAGGCTTCAATTCCGGCACGGATGATTATCTGGTCAAGCCCTTTGACTTTAACGAGCTGGTGGTTCGGGTCAAGGCCCTGATCAAACGCTCCCTGGGTGAAGTATCTAGCAGTCGTCTGCAAATTCATGACCTAATTTTGGACCCCGCAACACAACAGCTAACTCGAGCTGGGCAGAACATTGAATTGCCTCCGATTCAGTTTAAACTTTTGAAGCTATTGATGCGTCATTCTCCTAAAGTACTGACCAAACAGGAAATTATGATGCAGCTTTGGGGTGACGAAGAGCCAGAAAGTGATGCTCTGCGCAGTCATATCTATAATTTACGCAAAATGGTCGATAAACCCTTTGAACAAAAGCTGATTCACACCATATCTGGGATTGGTTTAAAGATTGCTTTCGAAGATGAAGCCTAATTTAGGTACACAACGACAATCAGTCCAGTGGTCATTGTCAGGTCAACATTCTGATGGGTGCCAAGATAATATTGCCTGTCAAACAGCTCCACACGCCAACCTAGCTGTTTGCATAGCTTTTGCACCAATTGCAATCCAATGCCATGCCCTTTGATTTCCAGTTGTAGCTGCTGGCCAGACAGTTCCTGAACCTTAGAATTATTAGGTAAAGGCATGCCTACCCCATTGTCAGCAATCAGCACTTTATTTTTTTCCAGAATCACATCAATTTCTGTGCCCTGTGAATAGTTCAGCGCATTGCGCAGAATATTACCAAACACCATTTTGGTCATAGATGGATAAAGTTTACGCGGCTGTTCATCGAGGTCTTTTTGCAGGTCAATCTGCATGCCTTTGTTATGACTGACACTCTCTAGATCCTGCACCAGATTGTCGAGACATTCTGAAAGCATGGTCGGTTCAGCAGTTAAAGTATTGGTGGTATTGCGGGCAATCGCCAGCAAGGTATCGACCAGCAGCTGCATGTCTTCAATGGTGTTATGCAGGCGGGTAAAGGACTTGTTGTCGCCATAGCGTGCCTGACATAGCTGCACATTGCCTTTTAAAATGGTCAGTGGCGTGCGCAGCTCATGGCTGACATCTCCGGTAAATTCACGCTCACGCTGAATAAATTCGCTTAATACCTGATGATATTTTTCCAGCGCCTGCTTGAGGTATTCAGCTTCCAGATTGGAGTCGGTGCGGATGTCCTGAAAAGGCGAAGCCTGATTTTTCTGATGTTCCCAGTCGATATGTTCCAGCGCATTGGCCAACCGGGTAATCGGGGAAAAATAACGTCGGGCCCGACGGTTCCACCACCACAATACGCTATATAGCACAAACAGGCTGACCATCAGCGGTGCCAGACCAAACAGCCAGACCAGCTTGTTGACGTTGCTTTCGCCAAACACCAGCAGCACATGCTGTCCGTCTTTTTCACCATACACGGTCATGCGCTCCTTGCCATCGACAAAATGCCGGTTCACCCCTTGCTCAAGCTGCATGTGGCGAAATTGGACTGGCGGCAGATCGCTCCAGCGGTAACCATACAGGTTTTTGGTGTCGGGCAGTTCAGCAGCCGGATTACGTTCCAGCCGCTGCCAGTAGTGTGACATTTCCTGTTCTAGCGCAGTTCTGAGCAGGGAACCCTTGATTACCCAAGCACTACAGCCAATCCCGATCACCACAGACAGGGCAATGAATCCGATTTGCAGCCAGTAGTAGCGGTTAAACACCTCACCCAGAGGATGATCGTGTTTGTCCCTGAACAGCTTTAACATTGGTGCATTCCCCGCTACCCCATCCGATTCGCCATTCAATTATACGGTTTTCTTTTTAAACAGAAAGTGACCGATCACCCACTCGCGTCCATGCTCATAACCGAACAGTTCGGCACAGGCCATAAAGAAAATCCGCCAGCGTTGCCACCAGATGGCGGCATCTACACCATAGGTCTGTTCAAATAAGGGGCGCAGCTCGTCCTGTTTCCGGTCCATGTTCTCGAGCCAGGCATTTGCGGTGCGTTCATACTGCGTGCCGGCCCATTGCCAGTGCTGCTCTAATTGCAAATGCTGCTGGAAATGTAGAAAGGTCGAAGCTGCCGGCATCAGTCCGCCACTAAAGAAATATTTCGACATCCAGTCGAATTCATTTTTCACTTCAAACGGATAATGCAGGAAACGGTGACAGAAAATATGGCACCAGAGCAGACCATCCGCTTTCAGCCAGCTGCTGATATTTTCAAACAGTTTCTGGTAATTACGTACGTGTTCAAACATTTCCACCGAAACTACGCGGTCAAAGGACGCGGGTTCCAGTTGCAGTACATTGACATCGCAGGTGATCACCGTCAGGTTCTGCAGTTTTTTCAGAAGCGCCTGTTCCTGAATATACTGGCGCTGGGTCGAGGAATTCGACACCACCGTAATGCGGGCCTTGGGATAATGCTCGGCCATATACAGACTCAACGATCCCCAGCCACAGCCAATTTCCAGAATATCCTGTCCATCTTTTAACTGTGCACGCTGGCAATAGCTGGCCAGTGCGGCTTCTTCCGCCTGATCCAGGGTGGTATGAGTATGTTCAAACAGGCTAGCGCTGTATTTCAGACGCTTGCCCAGCACCGCCTGGAAAAATGCGGTGGGCAGTTCATAGTGCTGTTGATTGGCCTTTTCGGTCTCGATGGCAATCTCGCTGTTTTTCAGCATATGCAGCACATCCATATAGCGCCGAGCTGCCAGTGCCGGGTCAAAGCGTCCTTCCTGTGCCAGACGTTTTTTGCTTAGGCTGCGAATGCCGGCGCGAATGACTGAATCGGGCAGCTTGCCACTTTCGACCAGTTTTAAAGATTGTTGAATCATAAAGTCCATGTATTTACCTACTGTTTGGGTGGCCACGGAATAAACATTGAAGTTCGTCGTTGATAGTCTTTATAGTTGTCGCCGCGATGTGCCAGCGCCTGTTGTTCACTAAAGGGAATCCCGGTGATGTAGTACAGAAACAGCCACATCAGCAGTGGATAAATCCATAATTCATAGCATCCTGCTGCCAGACCGAGCACTGGATAAGCAAACCAATGCAGCCATTCAAAAAAATAATTCGGATGGCGCGAATATTTCCACAAACCCTGATCCATGGTTTTACTTTGATTCTGTGGATCTAGCTTAAAACGGTAAAGTTGCTGATCGGCAGTGCTTTCGCCTATCAAAGCGGATAGCATGATCATGCCCGCCACAATCACAGTGACCAAAGTCCAGTCATTCCATTGCTCGGTCGAGATACTTAACAGCTTCAGCATTGGGTAAGAAAACAGTAGAGCCAATCCTGCCTGAAATATAAAAAACACCAGAAAACCAAGATGCTGATACTCCCCCATCGCTCGGCGCATGTTGGCATAACGCGTGTCTTCTTGGGTTTCACTGGCATAGCGCCGTAACAGATGCCAAGTCAGCCGTGAAAACCAGATCCCACTCGCCAGTCCCAGAAATAAGCGAACCAACATCGGTGCACTGTCAATCGCCCAAGCGGCAATAATCACATTGAGGGCAATACTGAAACTCCAAGCGACATCGACCAGCCCTGCTCTACGGTTATAGGTCACCAACACCCAGCTACAGAGCATGATAAAGACATTCAGCATCAGTAAGTTCAGCAGCATTTCGGCCCTCCTGCTTTATCTTGGCTTAGTAGGCACTGGCTTCGAACAGCAGATGTACATCACTGATCACGCCTTCGCGGAAGCCACCTTCGCAATAACACAGATAAAAATCCCACATGCGGATAAAACGCTCATCAAAGCCGAGTTCTAAAACTTGATCACGTTGGGAGAGAAAACGCTGACGCCAGACCTTTAAGGTTTCTGCATAGCTTTGACCGATATCTTCCAGATGCTTGAGACGCAGTTTTTGTTCGGACGCGGCCTGGGTCATGACGCTGATGCAGGGAATAAAACTGCCCGGGAAGATATAGCGCTTGATATAGTCCACGGTATTCAGGGCCTTGGCATAGCGGGCATCTTCAATGGTGATGGCCTGAATCAGGGCCAGACCGTTCGGTTTCAGCAGCTCACGGCATTTGCGGAAATAGGTCGGCAAATACTGCTCACCCACGGCCTCGATCATTTCAATCGACACCAGCTTGTCGTATTTGCCTTCCAGTAAACGGTAGTCTTTCAGCTGCACAGTCACGCGATGTGACAGTCCTGCTGCAGCGACCCGAGCTACGGCTTCATCATACTGTGCTCTGGAAATGGTGATGGTGGTGACCTTGCAGCCATACTGCTGCGCGGCATAAATGGCAAAACCGCCCCAGCCGCTGCCAATTTCGACCAAATGATCCATCGGTTTGAGTTGCAGTTTCTGGCAGATCAGCTCTTTTTTATAATCCGAAGCCTGTTCCAGGCTCATGCCCGGCTCTTTAAACACCGCACTGGAATACATCATGCTGTAATCCAGGAACAGCTTGAAAAAGTCATTGCTCAGGTCATAATGCTCGGCAATATTTTTGCGGCTGCCATCAATCGAATTCTTGCGCGATTTATACCAGACCTTTAACAGTAACTGGCTGGCTTTGGCCACTGCATTCTGATTCATCAGATCCAGCACATCGCGGTTACGTGCCAAAATGCGGATCACATCGACCAGATCTTCACTGCTCCAGTAGCCACGGATAAAACCTTCGGCAGCACCCAGTACGCCATTACGGAACAGTAGATCCATCAGACGGACATCATGCACCTGTATCACCGCCTGTAAATCGCTATTTTCCCCGACAGCCCCGTTCCAGACACCTTTAAAAATCAGCTGACCATGGCGTAATTTCAGCAGGTGGCGCAGTACCACCGGCAGTGTGCTTTGCTCTCCCATGAATAGTGTTTTCATCGCAATGTGTTTCCTTTTTCTTTTTTAGGATGTCGGTAAAACGGAATTTTCTTTTTCCATAAACGAAAGGCGTGCAGATAAATTCCGCTGACCATCCTGAAGGGTTCAAGAACTTTCAGTACAGCATAACGATACTGCTGTGAAGGAACCGTGATGGCATGCAAGGAAAATTTCAGGGTGGCATCGAATTGCAAGACTCCCTGCTGAAACAGCTGCATATGAATCACGTTCTGCCGATCTGAAAAGCTGAAACGCCAGCGATAATCCAGCCCCATCGGCATGAACGGCGAGACATGAAAGGACTTTTTAAAGTCAAACTGGTGACTCTGGTACGGCGCATGTTCGTCTGCATTGTTTCGGCAGTCGTGAATGTAGACCTGTCTTTCATTCCACGGTGTGTTGGTGATTTCACTCAGCACAAAAAGCAACTGGTCGGTGGCACTAAAGACCAGATAAAACACTACAGAATTAAAGCGAAAGCCGAGTGTACGTGGCAGAGCCAAGACCCGGATGGACGCGGCATGCGGTAACAGATAGTTTTCCCGCTTGATTAGCAAGCGTGCAATCTTCTGCCGAATCGAGCCACATTCCATAGTCAGAAAGTCACGCTCATCCAGGGTCAGGAAATTCCAGCGGCTAGAGGACCACAGCCAGGATTTTCGGGTAAAGGTCGAGAGTTGATCCGGATCAAACCATAAATAGGTCAGCTGGGTCTCAAAAGCATGGGCTTTGGGCAAATAACGGCGATGCCGAATTTCGGCAGCGGCGATCGCCAGTGGATAGATCTGCATCATGTGCTCCTAGGCCACCTGCTCAGTCTGCTGCAATAGCTGATCGACCACCCAGGCTGCGCTGCGCGCCCCATCTTCGTGAAAGCCCCAGCCCCAGTAGGCGCCACAGTATGAGGTGCGGTTCTGGGCATTGACCTCGGCCCAGCGTTGTTGTGCTTCAATCGCCGGGGCATCAAACACCGGATGGCGGTAATACCGCTCTACCCAGACTTTTTTCGGATCCAGGGCAAAATTAGGATTCAGGGTGGCAAAGACCTGGGTTTTGCATTTCAGGTTCTGCAGCTGGTTCATCCAGTAACTGAAACCATAATGAATGCCGCTGTGCTGGAATGGGGTATGTTCAGCAGCCTGACTCGGCGTCACATGCACATGCCAGCTGGCCCACTGGCGTCTGGATTTGGGCATGATGCGGGTATCGGAATGCACCACCATACGGTTATCCTGATAGCGGAACTTACCGAGTACATCCAGTTCCTGCGCAGAAGGGTCTTTCAGTAATTTCAGACTATCATCAGCATGGCTGGCAAACACGACCCAGTCAAAACGTTCGGTGCCCTGTGCTGTTTCAACTAGTACATCATTGGCACTGCGGGATACATGCAGAACACCCATCTTGCGGAAGGTAATATTCGCCTGGGACTGAATCGCACGAACGTAGCGAGCTGATCCCCCCTTGACCGTAAGCCATAACGGCCGGTCTTTTAATTGCAACATGCGATGGTGCTGGAAAAAGCTCACCACAAATTTATAGGGAATCTGTCCGGCTTGCTCCACCGGGCAGGACCACAGCGCTCCACACATCGGATAGAGATGTTCCTGACGGAAGGCTTCAGAATAACCATGCTGATTCAGATATTCATCAATACTGAGCTGTGCATCAACCTGCTCCACATCCAGATCTTTATTGGCGGCATAGAAGCGGAACAGATCCGACAACATCGCGCGAAAATCAGCCTTTAAAAAGTTTTGCGGTCTAAACAGCAGCGAGAATTTTTTCGATGGATTGTACTGCAAGCCCGTGACCTGATTGTTCACCGAAAAGCCCATGTCACTGCTTTGCGATTGAATCCCGAGTTCTTTCAGCATGGCGCAGAACAGTGGATAGTTGTGCTCGTTAAACACAATAAAGCCACTGTCTACTGCGACCTGTTCGCCGTCTATATTCAGCTGATGGGTATCGGTATGGCCTCCAAAGTAATTATTCTTTTCAAAGACCGTGACTTCATGCACTTTGCTGAGTTTCCAGGCGGCATACAGACCGGAAATACCTGAACCAATAATCGCAATTTTCATGGTGATTCCTTCGATTGAATCGTGTGAGTGCCTGCCGTAGCGGCTTTTTTCTGTTTCCGAGCCTGGGCAATTTTACTGGCTTCATAGACCCGTGCCGGAATCGGCTTGAGTCCCCAGACCAGCCCGAGCCAAGACATGAGTTTCAGCAGATAATAGGTGACATCAATCTGCCACCAGTAAAAGCCTTGCCGGGTGCTGCCTGCATAATAGTGATGATTGTTATGCCAGCCTTCACCCAAGGTAATAATGGACAGAAATAAATTGTTGCGGCTGTGATCTTCAGTGTCAAAATCCCGGCTGCCGTAATGATGCGCCAATGAATTGATACATAAGGTGGCATGGATGAGTAACACGGTGGAGACCATAAAGCCCCAGACCAGCAATTGCAGGCCGGAAGTGCCGAGTTGCGGCCAGGTGATGGCCAGCCATTCCCCTAGCGCATAAATCCCGCCCGCGGTCAGCAGCACCACAATTAAGCTGAAACGGTCCAGCCAGATCAGTTCCGGATATTTCAGCCAGTCTTTAATGACTTCTTTACGCGTAGCAAAGTTGTATTCATTTAAGAACCAGCCGATGTGGCTGTACCAAAAACCATGCGTCGAGGAATGCGGGTCTTGCAAGGTATCGGTATAGCGATGGTGATAGCGGTGATGCGCCGCCCACCAGAGCGGACCACGCTGCGCGCTCATGGTGCCCAGTAATACAAACAGGAACTGTACCGGACGCGAAGTCTGAAAAGTTTTATGCGATAGATAACGATGGAAAAAAGCCGTAATGGAAAACATGCGGATCAGGTAGAACAGCAGCATAAAGCCCAGCGCAAACCACGACACTCCCACCCAGAACACGGCGAAACAGGCCAGATGCAACAGAATAAAGGGTAAAATCCGCAGCCACTGAATCTTGCTGTTTTCAGCCGTCAGTGTTTCGGGCGCTGTGGGTGTAGACCAGCTGTCTATCCATCGCATCAGACTGTTCAACATGGACTCATCCTATTTTCAAGCGATTGTCTTTATTCTATTTGATGAGTGTAATCAGTCAGATATGAATTTTATGTGAAGTAAATAAAAAAAGCCGAACTGTAGAGAGACTAGGCAGTTCGGCAAAAGGGTAACAGATTAATGCGGCAATTTGATCAGTTTTGTCACGTCATAACCATAATGTTTTGCGGTTTCCAGATAGGACTGATAGGTGGCTTCATCCAGTTGCGGTTCACGCGATAAAATCCACAGATATTTATTGCTTGGTCCACCCACCAGTGCCACTTTATATTCCGGATCCACTCGTAATACCCAGTAATGACCTTTGGTAAACGGAATCCATCTTAAACCTTGCGGCAAAAAACTGACCTTCAGTTTGCTGTTGCCCGCATTTTGCGAATAGGCAACCCCTTCAGAGCTGATCAATTCGCCATTGGCAATCCGGCAACTATTCAAGACACGCATGGTCTGATCGGCATTGAGGCTATATTGCGCTGTGATATTTGAGACGCATTTACGCTGAAAATACATCGGCAAATGCGCAATTTCATACCACTTGCCTGCATACTGCTGGATATCCACCTGATCGACTGCCTGAGGCGCAGCAGTTTCTGCTCGGATCGTGGTACTTAAGCTGATGATGGCCAGTGCCGTCACTGCAAAAACAGACTTAAATCGCATGTTCATTTTTTAGCCTTGTTTGATTACAGCCTTAAGATAACCCAGCTGGATGTGAACAAAGTGTGAAGATCAAATGCTGCGATTCAGGGTCTATTGGTCAGGAAATGCCATCTGAATATTCAGGACCTAGGGCGTTAGCGCAGTTTATTTGAGAGCCCCAAACAGGATTGCTGTTTCAAAGCCACTCTTTGCTGTCATCTGCAACAGGCGTTCCATACATCACATGCTGAATCATGGCATAGGCGATACTGCCCTTGAACGGAATTTCGGGTAACTGGTCAAACTTGAAAAACTGCGCATCGCTCAGTTCATTTTCCTGAATCTGGATGTCCCCTGCATGATATTCTGCCTTGAAAGCCATCATCAGGTTGCTGGGAAACGGCCATGGCTGGCTGGCCAGATATTGAATATTCTTGATCTGCAGCCCCACTTCTTCCAGCGTTTCACGGCGGACTGCCTCTTCCAGGGTTTCCCCGACTTCAACAAAGCCGGCAATCAGGCTGTACATCTGGGTTTTGTTGCGGGCATTTTTTGCCAGCAGAATTTCATCTGTACCCCGGGTAATGATGGTAATTACACAAGGATTCACCCGCGGATACTGGTTATAGCCACAGGATGGACAGACCATGGCATACTGGCTGGCGTGCTGCTGGGTGGCGTGACCGCATTTACTGCAAAAGCGGTGATTACGGCGCCATTCCAGTAACTGTAGCGCACGGCTGGCCTGTTCAAACTGCGGTCTGCTCCAGACTTGCACCAGTTGTCTAATCGGCACCAGCTGATAACCTTGCGGCACCGGTTCGTCTTCTTTCAGGTCACGGGCAATGACCTCGCCATTTTCCGTCAGGTTCAGGTCGTGCTGCAGTCTGGCTACCTGCGGTAACTGAAAATGCTCATCCACCAGTAATTGCTGCTGTCTAAAAATATACGCTTTTGAATGCATGCTCATACAATTCCCTGATTAAAAAAAATCCCATACAGAGGGGTGTATGGGACAGAACTAAGGAAGCTTACATGGAGTAACTTCTAACCAGATACTAGGTGCAAGCTGCCTGAATTACAACCATAATAATTTGTATCTTTTTGATTAAAATCACATAATTTTCACATCACCTATGCATTAAGGAATCATGCAACGTGAGTTTCATCAACGGGTTTTAGCGTTATAGGGATGAACGGTCTGTTATTGCAGTACTCATGATTTCTGTGCAATGCCAGCGGCTCAATTGGCAGAGTTGAATTGATTCAACATGCGGGTTGATCTTTATTTTCACAAAAAAATTTTCACAAAAAATTGAACTGTTCGGCTTTACACTGCGCTCTCTTTCACTGGTTCTGAGATCGGTATGCGTTTCGGTTTAATTCTGGGTGACCAGCTTCATCATCAGCTTGCTACGCTCAAAGCGCTGGACCGTACCCGGGATGTGATCCTGATGGCCGAAGTGGTTGAGGAAGCCACCTATGTCACCCATCATCCGCAGAAAATTGCCCTGATTTTTAGCGCCATGCGTCATTTTGCCAAAGAGCTCAAGGCCGAGGGCTGGCGTGTACGTTACCATGCTTTTCAATCCGGCAGTCCGATTCGTAGCCTGCTGGATTTTGTGCAGGTACAGCAACAGCTGTTCCCCGTCACAGAACTGGTCATGACCCAATGCGGAGAATACCGCCTGCAGCAGCAGATTGAACAGTACTGGAGCCAGCATCTTCAACTGCCGGTACAGTGTCTGAATGATGAGCGTTTTTTCTGCAGTCCGGAGCAGTTCCGGCACTGGGCTAGCCGTTACCAGACGCTGCGCATGGAATATTTTTATCGGGAAATGCGCAAGCAGACCGGCTACTTGATGCAGGGACAGCAGCCGCTTGGACAACAGTGGAACTATGACAGCGCCAATCGCAAGGCATGGTCAGGCACTCCACCATTGCCTCCAACACTTCATTTTGAACGCGATCAGATTGATCTGGATGTACTGCAACTGGTTGAGCGCGAGTTTCCGCTTCACTCTGGCAGCCTTGACAACTTCCGCTGGGCCACCACACGTAACAACGCTCTGCTTGCACTTGAGCATTTCATTACCCACAGTTTGCCGCATTTTGGAGATTATCAGGATGCCATGGTTCAGGGTGCAGACATGCTGTTTCACAGCCTGCTCTCGCCTTATCTAAATTGTGGTCTGTTACTGCCCAAAGAAGTCTGTGATGCGGCAGAAGCGGCCTACTATAACGGTCATGCACCACTGAATGCAGTGGAAGGTTTTATCAGGCAGATCCTCGGCTGGCGCGAATATGTCCGTGGAATTTACTGGCTGTACATGCCTGAGTATGCCAGTCGCAATGCGCTGCAGTACTCAACACCGTTGCCACAATTTTACTGGACTGGCCGCACTCAGATGAACTGCATGGCTGAATGTTTCCGTAATACTTTTCAGCATGCGTATGCACATCATATTCAGCGTTTGATGGTGACTGGAAATTTTGCCTTATTAACTGGTATAGACCCGAAGCAGATCAGCGAATGGTATCTGGCAGTATATGCCGACGCCTATGAATGGGTAGAACTACCGAACACCTTGGGCATGGTAATGCATGCCGATAGCGGATTGATGGCCAGCAAACCCTATGGGGCTTCGGGCAATTATATCCATAAGATGTCGGATTACTGCAAACACTGTAGCTACAAGGTCAAAACCCGTACCGAACCGGACAGCTGTCCGTTCAACAGCCTGTACTGGTATTTCATGATCCGGCATGAAGCAACATTCCGTACTCATCCACGTATGGGCATGATCTATCGTCAGCTGGACAAACTGAAAGATCGGCAGAAGATTATCAGCCATGCCCAGCAGCTTCTTAGCCGGATTGATGAGTTATAAACCATGAAAAAACAGCATCTTCCTGAAAAAATCTGTATGCACTGTTTGCGTCTTTTTACTTGGCGCAAAAAATGGCAACGCTGCTGGGAGGAAGTCAGATACTGTTCTGAACGATGTAAACGTGAGTCCAGACAGCGGTCAAAATCAAACGCTTAGAAACGCTTGTATTGCCGTGAACAATAGGCCCGTATCACGTCGGGTGAACGCAGTTGCAGATGTTTGGTTTTTCGGCCGGTGACGCGTCCACGCCACATTTTAAAACTCGATGCTTTCATATTTTGCCGCATCAAGCGGATCACCGCCGCTTCATTTAAACCATACTCACATAAAATAGCTTCAAAAGGAGTTCTATCTTCCCAAGCCATTTCTATAATTCTGGATAAGTCCTCTTCAGAAAATTGATTCATACCATTCTCGTTTTTAATCATCACGAAGCGTCAATAAGCTTTATCGACTTTAATCTGACTAAAAGAATAACAATACAATCATGAATTTTTTGTGATTTTTCTCTAGTTTACGGACTCAGCACGAATAAAAGGGCTAGTTAAACTAGCCCTGTTAAGTCTTAGTTACCTCTATAAGTCGAATATCCATAAGGACTTAAAAGTAGAGGAATATGATAATGGCTGACACTTCCATCTACCTTAAAAATTACAGGAACTTCAGGAAAGAAAGTATCTTGCTTATTTTTTTTAAACCAGTCCTCAGTTTTAAAAGTAACTTTATAAATACCGGCTTCAAGCTTCTGATTTTCAGGAAACAATCCAGTAATACGGCCATTAGGACCAGTATATTGCTGATTTAACTTCACCCATTTATTCCCAGTACTTTTTTCGAGTACCACTTCGACTTGAGCTGAGGGTAGACCATTTTCTAGATTCAACACATGCACACTTAAAGGGTTAGTTTGTGCGAAAGTCATTGAGGTCAACAATAGTGTTGAAAGTGGCAATAATTTTTTAAACATGATGAATTCCTTAAGGATTGAAAATAGACTTAACAGCTGTTTCAGCGCAGTAATGGTCATTTTTTGCACCCCCTGCTCCGGCAACGCCAATGGCACCGACCACCTGATTTTCATAACTCACAGGTAGGCCGCCACCCAACAGCAGTAGATTAGATAAGGTGGTTAAATTTTTTGCATCCTTGTTTTCATTGGCATTTTGACTTAACAACATAGTCGCCGTTTTGGTCGATAAGGCGGTATAGGCTTTCTTTTCAGCTGCGCCCAAATTATGCGGTCCGACAGTTTCATGCCTGTTTGCCATTAACGTATTTCCGCCCCGATCCACCACCACCACAGCGATATTGTGCTGTATTTTTTGACACGCAGTCACCGCAGCATCCGTAAGAGTTCGTGCTGACTGAGAATCAAGTGAATAAACTTGATTGAATTGAACGGATTGTGCAAAAGTACTGCTACTCATCAGCATTACTGTTGCAATAAGCCCTTTGAGTTTGTTCATCATGATTGCCCTGAATTAAGTTTTAAAAATCTTATACAACCTGAATGATTTGAAGGATGACAATCACATTACAAAGTTGTCATCTTTAAAATGAGTCTGAACAAAATGTGTATTCTAATTATCGAAGATGAAGCGAAGATCGCCTCATATCTGGTTAAAGGGTTAAATGAATCTGGCTATGAGGCGCAATGCGTCCATTCAGGACTAGAAGGTTTGGAAAAGTTAAAGATGCATGCATATAGCCTAGTCATATTAGATGTAATGTTGCCCGATATTGATGGCTGGGCAGTCCTGAAAGTCTTGCGACAATTTTCCCAAATTCCGGTCATTTTTCTTACAGCAAAAGATCAGGTGATTGATCGGGTCAAAGGTTTGGAACTGGGCGCCGATGATTATCTGGCCAAGCCTTTTTCTTATATTGAATTACTGGCCCGAATTAAAAGTCTACTTAGGCGCCAGCAGTATGCACAGGAAAACCAATTAGAAATTGCCAATCTGAAATTGGATTTGATCCATCATAAAGTCTGGCGTAACGAGCAGTCGATAGAACTCAGTAGAAAAGAATTCAACCTTTTGCGCTTTCTGCTGCGCCATCCGAATGAAATTATTACGCGCAGGCAAATAGCTTCTGAAGTCTGGCAGATCAATTTTGATACCGATACCAATTTTATTGATGTAGCGGTAAGGCGTTTACGTAGTAAAATTGATGAGGGACATGATATAAAGTTAATTCATACTGTTCGCGGTTTGGGCTATAAAATTTCGGCAGAGAAATAATGTTGAAACCGATTCGTTCGCTAGAACTCCGATTAACACTCTTGGTTACAGGGTGTGCTGCAATGGTCTTGTGCGGTGTAGCATTTATGACCTATCTGGGTATCAACCAGATTTTAATTGCTCAGCAAGATAGGGCTTTGATTGAGCGAATTGAGCGACTGGAAATATTACTACAAGACAGTAGCAATATTGAACAGATTATCGCTCGCCCGAAGCTGTATCAAAACATGTTGGGAAATCAGGATAATTTGTTTTTATTGATTCAGGGTGATCAGGCGCTGATCAGCATTAATCCTCTTGGCATTCCTCTACCTGAATTTACCCATCAGCCCCAAATTCAATTCCAAGATTTATCGGCGCATGCTTATCCCACCCGCATTGCCTGGAAAACTATTCAAATTAATCGCCAGCCGTATCTGTTAATTGCAGGCAAACAGTGGTCTGAACGTTTAGGCATCATTGCACCTTTTCAAAAGAGCCTTGTCATTTATGTTTTCACAGGTATCTTGGCGATTTTCATCCTTTGTGCTATTGCTAGCCATCTGGGATTAAAAGTATTAAGAACCCTGCGAGAACAAACCCATGCGATAAATATTCAGCAACTTGAACAGCGACTCAATCTGCCCTATCCCCCTCAAGAGATTGCACAACTAGCCTCCGATATCAATGCCATGCTCGACCGTATTGAGCTGGGATATAGCCAGCTGAATCGTTTTTCAGAAGACATTGCGCATGAATTTAGAACACCATTGAATAATTTAATAGGACAAACCGAAATTTTACTCATGAGTGAACGCAGTCCCGTACAATATCAGGAAGTGCTGATTTCCAACCTAGAGGACTATCAACGCTTAAAAAGAATGATTGACAGCATGTTATTTCTGGCACGTGCAGATGCGCAGAAGGTTTGCTTAAACAGACAAAAAATCCAACTTCAATCCTTTATAGAAAATATCTTCAGCATTTTTGAGTATCAAGCCGAAGAACAACACTGCAATTTTGTTTTAAAGCTTGAGGCAACTGAGCTATTGGCAGATCCAGAACAGTTACAACAAGCTCTGTATAATCTGCTCTCCAATGCCCTGATTCATGGCGGCAAGCGCCGGACTATTTATGTGCATAGCTATCGAAAGATCATCAACAAACTGCCTATGATTGCGCTATCGGTCGTGACCAGTGGTTTAGAAATTGCCCCGGAACATTTGCCGCATATCTTTGAGCGTTTTTATCAGTGCAGTTCCAGCAGACAAAGCCCTCATCAAACGGGTGGTTTAGGCCTATCGATTGTGGCATCCATTTTAACGCTTCATCAGGGAATGTATCAGGCAGTCAATAGCGCAGAAGGCATCTGCTTTGAACTGCTGTTCCCAGAAGAGTAACCCACATTCGCACTCATTTCATCTCGTGTTTGGAATCACTCTGAATTCTCCCATCCACCAGATTAATGGTTCTATCACAGGTTGCCGACAATCTAGGATCATGAGTCACCAAAAGGACTGCACAGTCATGTTCGCGATGTACTTTACGAAATAATTCAAACATTTCCGCAGCAGTTTGAGTATCCAGATTACCTGTCGGCTCATCGGCCAACAATAGCGCAGGCTGAGTAATCAGTGCACGTGCAATCGCCACACGCTGCTGCTGCCCCCCAGAAAGCTCATTCGGTTTACGGTCAGCGAACTTATCTAAGCCAACGGCGGTCAATAATTCATGGGCATATTGCAACGCAAATTGATCTGGCTTGCCTTGCTTCAGCATTAATGGCATGAGTACATTATTTAAGGCAGTAAAGGCCTGTATAAGATGATGGAACTGAAACACAAAACCTATACTATTGCCACGTAACGCTGTCCGAGCCGTATCATCCATACTGCTTGTCGCCTGACCCAACAAGTACAACTCACCACGACTAGGCTGATCTAATAAGCCAAGAATATTCAGTAAAGTACTTTTGCCTGAACCAGAAGGACCAATTAATGCAGCAAAGTCATTACGTTGAATACACAGATCAATCCCATGTAATACCTCCACTTCATTAGGTTGCCCAACATTGTAGGACTTTCGTAATGCTTCTAAACGCAGTACTTCCTGAGATGGATCAAACATGACGAATTGCCTCCACAGGATCGAGTGCAGCCGCCCGACGGGATGGTATTACAGCAGCCAAAACCCCTGTCAAAGTCGCTAAGAATAATGCCGACAAGATAAGCTTGATTGAAATCGAAATATAAAACAAACCAGGACCAAACTGATTAAATCCCCAGATCAAACCATAGCTGACTACACTACCAAGCATGGAACCAAGCAGACCAAAAATTGCTCCCTGAAATAAGAAAACTCTTAAAATTTGCGCTTGTGTCGCCCCAGTCGCACGTAAAATACCGATTTCCCGAGTCCGTTGCACCACACTCACCGACATCACACTGGCAATACCAAAAGCGACTGAAATCCCCACAAAAACAATAATCATGTTGGTCGAAAGGCTCTGAGCGGTAATCGCATTCATTAATTGAGCATTGGTTTCAATCCAGCTTTCTGCTTTTAATCCTGTCAGGCGTCCGACTTGCGAGGCAATTTGATCCGCCTTAAAAATATCCTGAATCGTCAGATCAATCACGGTCACCCCACCCGGCAAATTAAGTAAAGATTGCGCCTGTTTCAAATCCAGATAAACATAGCGCGCATCCAATTCACGCACGCCCAGTTCAAATATTCCAGAGATATTCACCACCGCATTTTTCTGTTGCCCAGTATCTAACCTTAATTTGCTCCCGACTTGCACACCCAAATCTTTGGCCAATTGACGCCCAATTAATACATTATCTGCACTGACCCGTAATTCACCACTCACCATATATTGCTTTAACGGAATAATCTGTTGATAACGTTCAAGGTTGATACCAACCAATGCAACAGATTGAATTGCATCTCCGCGCTGTACAAATGCAGGACCAGAGACCACAGGAGAAACCGCAGTCAACACCGGTAAATGATCTAAAGTCCCAGTAATCTGCTGCCAATTATTAATAGAACGTAAGCGTTGTGCACGCTGATCTTCTAGTAACAACTGAAGTGTTCCTGCTGCTGGTGGCACAATATGATTCACCTCATCTGGTGAGAGCAAACGAATATGCGCTTGTGTCCCTAAAGTCCTTTCTACAATATTCGATTGTAAACCCTGAATTAAGGCGCTAATGAACACAATGACCGCTACCCCCACCGCGACGCCAATGGTAATCATCATCGACTGTGTGCGACCCTCTCGCAAAAAACTGATTGCGATGGTCCACTCGGTCCAAAGTCGCCTAAAAAAGTTTTTCAATCGAATTTCACCGGTAATTCATTTTTGCTATTTTTCTGATCCGTTTGACTCTGGAAAACACGTTTAGTTTTCTCTATTCGGACACGAGTTCCATCTTTAAGCACTGATTCTGCATCGGTAAGGACGTGATCACCTTCTTTCACTCCAGCTACAACTTCAGACATAACCAAACCACGTAAACCCAGTGTGATAGGATGACGTTGAATTTTTCTATCTCTTACTAAAATAACCATAGCCTTGTTGCCACTTATACTGCTTAAAGCATCATTTGGAATGACCAAGGTTCGCTCGCGCTTGTTGGTTTCAACATTTACCGATACCGTCATGTCTTGACGCAGAAAACCTGGGACTGGATCAACTGTTAATCGGACGTCTACTGTGCCACGTTGAGCATCAATACTTGGAGCAATAAAATTAATATGGGCAGGAAAAGATTGATTTGGATAGGCATCTGCAATCACTGCGGCTTTTTGTTGTAAAGCCAGCAGTGGTAAATTTCGCTCATCAAATGGCACTCGTATTTCAGTCGCACCATCCAGTGCAATAGTGAAGAGAGTCTGACTCGGTTGTACCAGATCCCCTGGCTCAACATTACGCGTTAAAATAATACCTGAAACTTCTGCACGAATTTTGGTCTTGGCAAGTTGCGCTTGTAGTGCAGCGAGTCGTTCGCGTAATTTTGTCTCTTCAACTTTATTTGGGGCAAGTGAAGCAACTTTTAATCGAGCTGATTCCAAATTATTACGGGCGAGTCTTTCTGCCTCTATCGATTTCTCCCTTTCCTCTGCTGATAATATTCCTGATTCGGTATTTCGTCTGCGTAACGCCTCTCTTTGAGCCTGTTCTAATTGTACTTTGGCATTCGCTAAATCAACTTCTGCTTGCGGGCGTCTAGTGGTTTCGAGTTCTTTTAATTCAGCTTCTGCCTGCCGCACTTGCGCTGAAATTTCATCAGATTTCAGTACTAAAAGAATATCCCCTCGAGAGACCCGATCTCCCTCTTGAACCAATCGCTCAAGAACAACCCCTGTAATTTCACTACCAATCTGAGTCCGAGATACTTTCTCTACCCGTCCTGAAGCGACAACTGTTTGAATCAATGGACTAGATACGACTTCATAACTAGGCAGCAATGGTCCTTGCCACCAGCGATATGTAGCAAAACTGACGAGCAAAACCAGTAGTATAATCATGATCCAAGGCTTATAGCGAATAACAAGCAATTCCATTCTCCAAGCCAGATTAAAGAAAAGTTTTTGAATCGAATAATTAATGTCTAGTTAAATATATATGAAAATTTAGTTACAACACACCAAATTAAAAAAGCACACCATTTTTATTAAATTAATTTCTCTTACTGTTATAATTTTTTCATAATATTGATTAAAAAAACAAACAAACAAACAAACAAACAAACAAACAAACAAACATAAACCTATATTTTCATATATTTCAAAATCTTATATGAAATAATAACACGTTTTAGACTTTAACATTCCAGCTATCAATAACGTAATACATAGCCATATTTAGTAAAGTAGCTGTGATGGCGTCAATTGAACTCAACTCCCAAGCTATTGATTTAATGAACCATAAAGCCAATAGCATTTTTCCTGTACCCATTTTTTACCCAAATTAGATTTAGTGCATTGAATCACAAAATTTATTTTGTTCAAATCCATTAACAGGATTTGAAATGGTGTCCCGATTTTAACACGTATGCATTCAATATTAAAAGATATGTTATAACATTACTTTTTTATATTTGTTTTTTTCATGTATCATTCAAGAGTACAACTTCAGGGTGAAAGTTATGTTTGACAATATAGATGCCTTAAAAACAAAATTAGATCAGCATCGTCCTCTTTCTCCTGCAATTGTAAAAAATCTACAAGAAGATCTTATTGTTCGCTGGACATATCATTCAAATGCAATTGAAGGCAATACACTGACATTGCTAGAAACAAAAGTGGTTTTGGAAGGCATTACCGTTGGTGGAAAAGCATTACGAGAACATTTCGAGGCAATTAACCATAGAAATGCGATCTATTATGTTGAAGATATTATTCGTAAAGAAGAACCTTTTTCTGAATGGCAGATTCGTAATATCCATCAACTCATTCTAAAAAATATCGATGATGACAATGCAGGACGTTATCGCCAACAAAACGTGTTGATTTCAGGTGCTACGACTAACCCACCCGACTATACACTGTTGAATGATAAAATGGCTCAGCTTGTCGATTGGTACAATACTGAGGCACATAAGCTACATCCTATTGAACGTGCAGCTAAAGTACATGCAGACTTTGTAGGCATTCATCCATTTATTGATGGGAATGGTCGTACATCACGCTTATTGATGAATCTCGAATTACTTAAAGCTGGATATCCGCCTTGTGTGATTACAGTAGAAAATCGTTTGGCTTACTATGAAGCTTTAGATCAATGGATGGCTTATGGTAAAACTGAAGCATTTATCCAATTAGTTTCTGAGGCTGTGCTTGATGGATTTAAACCATATCAAGTTGTATTGGGGATTTAAATTTATTCTGATTCTAGACAGTATCGTGGACAATCGATCCCTCTAAATTCTTAAAATAATTCTGTTCAAAAGCTTCAGGGCTTAACCAGCCATTTGCAGAATGCCGTCTAATTCGATTGGGCTTTGTTGCACAAAGCTGTTCTTAAGGACTTCTTCGGCAATATAATTTCCAAATGAAGAGGCCTACACACAAAATCTACCGCACAACCAATTGGCCCGCATATAACCGAGCTCTCATTAATCGTGGGAATATTGCCATTTGGTTCGATCCAAAAACACAATGGTATGCACAACCACAAGGCAAACAAGGTCGAAGTCAAACCTACTCCGACATAGCGATTCAATCGCTGTTTGATGATCAAATCTCTATTTAGACCCACTCTACGCATGGTTACTGGCTTTGTTCAAAGCTTAATTAAACTTTGCGGATTAGATTGGACAGCTCCAGATTACACTACGCTATGTAGAAGACAAAAACATATTGATATTCAAATTAGCTATCAAAAAAGTAATGATAGGCTCCATCTACTTGTCGACTCCACGGGCTTAAAGTTTTTAGGTGAAGGTGAATGGAAACGTAAAAAGCATCAGCCCAAATATCGTCGCCAATGGCGTAAACTCCACATTGGTATTGATGCTGAAACCTTGCAAATACGGGCAGTTCAGCTCACGACAAACAATGTCAGTGATTCACAGGTACTTGGTGATTTACTCGATCAGATCCCAATAGATGAGCGAAGAAATTCTGTCTATACAGATGATGCTTATGACACAAAAGATGTCGTCAAGTCATTGCAGATCTCAAGCTCATGCGGTGATTCCACCTAGAAAAAATGCGAAGCCATAGAAAGATAAAAAGACTAGCTCGCTAGAACGAAATGAATTACTTCGTACTGTTAAACATTTAGGTAGAACTTTATGGAAAAAATGGTCAGGCTATCATCAGCGAAGTTTGGTAGAAACTAAGATGCATTGCATCAAATTATTAGGCGATAAACTGAGTGTTAGGAATTTTGACAGTCAAGTCAACGAGATTCATGCACGTGTGGCCGTCTTAAATAAATTTACAGAATTAGGCCAACCTCATACCCGAGTTGTATCTTAAATTTGAGTGAATCAGTAAATTTTCAGCTTTGGAATATTTATGCAACAAAGCCGTCCAAATATGTCTTGCTATTTTAGAAACTTAACAAAGGTATCTACGTTTTCTCTTGACGTAGTATATTGATTAATTTTTTGAGATTGGTCTGCATACCCCAATGACATACCACAAATAAGAATCTCATCCTCCCCTGCACCCAAAATCGGCATGATCAACTCATGATAATCATTCCAAGATGCTTGCGGACAGGTGTCTAAACCTTGTGCTTTGGCGAGTAACATAATATTTTGCATCAGCATGGCGATCGCCATTTTTGCACCTGCTTCTAGTGCTTTGTGGGTCGTAAAAAATAAGCCGACTGGCGCATTGAAGAATTGATAATTTTTCAATTGTTGCTCATGCATGGCCTGTTTATTACCTTTTTCAATCCCTAACGTACGATACAGCCCCCAACCATTTTCACGGCGACGACGTAAATATGGGTCAAACCATTGTTCTGAATAATAAAGGTATGGTGGCTTAAACTGCTCTTTTTTAAGCTCACCACGGAAGATTGCATTGACGGAAGCAACAACTTGGTCAGTGATTCGTTGCTTGGTTTCTCCAACAACAACATAAACTTTCCACGGCTGAGTATTGGTACCAGAAGGCGCTCGAGCAGCTAAATCTAAAATATCTCGAATACATGTCTCACTCACACTTCGGTCAGTAAACGCACGCACCGAATGACGTTCTAAAATAACCTTTTCAACCGCATTCTTGAGCTGTAGCTCCATCAATTTCATCCTTTAAATTTAGAAGTTATAACCGATATTAATATTCCAGCGGAACTTCCAATCACCACTATATTCAGAATTTGCAGAGGTATAACCTGTAGAGTTTTTCGCTCCACCCAATGAGTTCACATTTTTTCCGACGCTACCATCCACCCAAATAAGAAATGGCATCGCATTAAATTGAACCCCAAAAGTGTCCATATGCGAAGCATCCCAATCTGAATTTTCTTTAAATAGCACACTGTAATCATTATAAAATTTAACAGTTTTTAAATTAGGAAAATACTTTGTCGATACAGGTTGCGTATAACCCACATTAAAAATACCAATGGTGCCTTCCGATGCGACAAAGTATGCTGGGGTTAAACCATTAGACTGCATTAATATTTTATGATCATCCACCCCTTCAGGGTTTTTTGAATCATATTGATAATGAATCGCGGAAGTCTGAAAATCCCATTTGCCATAGTTATTTAAAGCATGCAAACCAACTGCAAAATAATGCCCATCATCATCTGTTGCCTTGTTATGTAACTGGGAAACCGCACCACTCACACCAAATTCCTGCTTTCCAAATTCATAATCAAACTTTTTGGCAACACGAATATTGACCTGATTGCGCTTTTCATTGACATACGCTTTTTGGCTTGGCAATACATAATCTAAATCATCAGCAGAACCTGCTTCAGGTGCATAGCGAATACTGCCATTGCTCATAATAGGCATATAGGCAAGTGTAAAATCATAATCCTTGTTCGAGTTTTTCCAACTGATCCCTGGTGCTACACTATCAGCAAAACCAAGAAAGAAAGGTATTTGGAAAGTCCAAGCATGTTCAGGGAACGGATAAATCGCAAAAGGTTTATAGATAATCCCCGCCTGTACATCATTTTGTGCATCGACTTTATAGCCCACAAATGCATGCTCTATAGAACGCTTATGATCATCTTGAAATGCATAGCTGGTATCAAGATAAAACTGATCATATTTTCCTCTTACATTAAGTCGAGCATTGTCAAATAAGACTTTTCCATTGTTCTCACTTTCCCAATGCTCATCACGATAATTGGCGCGTATAAATCCACCCACTTCGATTGACTTTGCCCCATCCTCTGTTTGCCACTTAAATGGCGTGTCTTGCGTGGCTGCAAGCGCTTGAACAGAGGTCAAAATACCCATCATAACAACCAGATAACTTTTTTTAAGCATGACTTTCCCCTAAGCAAATAATCCCAATTATTATTTGCGCTTTTAAATCAATGATTTATTTATTGACGAGAGATTTTGGTAATGACAACACAATCAAGCAGCTGAATAACAAGCATACGGCGAAGACCATCAATGCACCTTCAGGTTTACCTGTAAGTTGAATTGCATAACCCACCAATGTGTTACTGACCAAACCCGCTAAGTTTGCGATTGAACACGCCAAAGCAAATCCAGTTGCAGCTGCTGTACCTGATAAAAAAGTTGCAGGAAGGCTAAAGAAAACAGGAATCGTACCCGTCGTTGCTATCGCAGCAATAGAGAAAAGAACCAATGTTATGACAATATCTGTACTAAACATTTGGGTAAGGAATAAAGCAACAGAGCCAAATACAAATGGCAATACCAAATGCCAACGTCGCTCTCTGTGTTTATCTGAACTACGACCAATCAACAACATTGCGACCAAACCAATAATACTTGGAATCGCAACCAACAAACCGATATGCAAAACATCGGTTACACCTGTACTTTTAATAAACGTTGGTAGCCAGAAGCCCATCGAATAAGTACATAACAACATTGAGAAATTAATCATGCCCAATTTCAAAATATTGATATTAAAAAAGCCATCTTTAAAACTACTCTTGTCTTTTGCAGACGAGTTGCTTTCTAAGTCTTTTTTCAAATTTTTATCGATAATTGCTTTTTCTTCGTCATTTAACCATTTTGCTTGTGAGAAATGATTTGGCAACATTTTAAAAGTCAAAATCCCTAACAAAACACTCGGAATTGCTTCTAAAAAAAACAGCCATTGCCAGCCTGCGAATCCGTGAACTTGATCAAAAGTTCCCATGATCCAACCTGATAATGGACTACCAATAATGACCGCCAAAGGGAGACCAATCATAAATAATGCAATGATTTTCCCACGGTAATAGGTCGGGAACCATGTGGTGAGATAGTACAAAACACCTGGTAAAAAACCTGCCTCAGCCGCACCCAATAAAAAACGCAACACGTAAAATTGCATTGGGGTAGTTACAAACATGGTTAAACCAGACAAAATTCCCCATGTAATCATAATCCGGGCGATCCAAATTTTGGCCCCGACCTTTTCCATGATTAAATTACTTGGTACTTCAAAAATGATATAACCGACAAAAAATAAACCTGCACCCAAACCAAACGCAGCATCACTTAAATGGATATCGCTCAGCATGTGCAACTTTGCTAAACCGACATTAATACGATCCAAATAAGCAGCAATATAACAAAAGCATAAAAAAGGAATTATTTTCCAAATTACTTTTTTATAAACCTGAACGTCCTGCGCAGCAAAACTCACCTGATCAGCAGATTTTGAAACAATTACATTGGTAGACATATCTAACTCCCTTTAGACAACAAACCAAATGCTGTATTGATGCTTTACAATCCATCAAACTTATTTACCAAAACAAATCCTCATCCTTTGGATTTTGATTGATCATAGGCTTTAACTTTGCATTAGCATCGCCCTTTGGTTTGCAGTCTCAAATAAATTTTATTCATTACGGTATATCTAGTTCAAAGGCGGAATACTTTGAAAATAGTTCATCGCCTCTGCTTTAGACACAACATCCCCATATTTACTATCTATATCGAATAAATTTGCTTCATGTGGTGCTTGGTGACGGTCACCAACACACTCACGAATGACAATTGTTCTAAAACCATGTTGCACTGCATCAACTGCTGAAGCACGTACACAACCACTTGTAGAACAACCAACAATTACAACAGTATCAATCCCTTGCGACACTAATACTGATGCTAAACTTGTGCCAAAGAAGGCACTTGCATACTGTTTTGTGATCACTAATTCATCACTTAGTGGTTCAACTTCAGAGCAAAACTGAGTCGCAGGGTTAGAGGCAACCATTGCTGCCATCACAGGTGATTTTTTCACCCACATTCCACCATCTAACTGGGTTTTTTCGTGATATAGAATGTTGGTATGAATCACCAACACCCCTTGATCACGTGCAAGCTGCAAAACTGCCTCAGTTTGTTGCACTGCCTGAATCACATCTGGTGCAAAAAGTGGTTGTGATTCAGTGATATAAGACTGCATAAAGTCCACTAAAAGTAGTGCTGGTTTTTTACCAAAACCAACTCTATTTCCCCATACACCTTGATAATTATCTTGCAAGTTTTGTGTCATGATCAGCTCCAACTATGCGTATGCGCCAGACAATAAAGCCCCCGCACCTGGTACAATTGGCTCAAGATCCAGTGCTTTCAACATTTGATAAGTCGTTGCAATTGCCGCTGAAATTACAGGTTTTCCAGTCAATGCTTCAACTTTTGCAACAGCTGGTAATGACTGCATTTGTACACATGCTGATAACACGATAACGTCGGCATCTTGATAATTCAGTTTTTGTACAATTGCTGGCAAATTCTCTGGGTCATGTTGTGCAACTGCGATATTGTCAGCAATTTCCAAAGCAACATAATCAAGAACCTCAAAACCTTCCGCTTTAATATAATCAACCACCAACTCGGTCAGAGGTTTCATATACGGCGTCACCACCACAATTTTCTTGGCTTTCATAACTTTTAAGCCTTCAACCAAAGCGCCAGCACTGGTGACAATTGGTGCTTTTGCATCATTATCAATGGTCACCTGATGTAAACGCTTTTCAGACTCACGGTGATAACCGATACCCATAGACATAATCGCCACTAAACAGGCGTAGCCTAATACATCAACACGAGCATCCGACAACTCAAGTGCACAACGATCAGACTGTGCATCCATTGCCGCCAACTCTTCTTTTTTCACATGCTTCATACGCATACGGCTAGAATGAAACGTAAATTTTTCAGGACGAATCAGCTGACGTGCTTTTAACATCGCTGGAATTTCAGTTTCCATCGTTGTATTTGAACTTGGTACGATCTGACCAATTTTATAAATCTTTTCCACTGTGTCCTTCCTTAGACAATTTGCTGTCCCAAAAATGTTCCAAAACCTTGATAAAAACCTTGCTCATCATCCCAAGGAATCATATGACCTGCTTGTGCTACACGGCTGACAAAAATTTGAGGATTTAAACTTTGAATTTCCTGAATATCTTCCTCCAAAATCACACCACCTTTGCCTGCAACCATTAACAATGTTGGTACTGACACTTCAGGAATATATTGATGGATATCAACTTCATGAAAATCGTTAAATGCCTTTACAATGGCAGGCAAATAACAGGTGTGAAGCCACTCAGCACGCAACTGTCTTTGTTCTAAAGTCCATGTAGGGCAATATTGCTTCATCTCTTCAGCATTCATACCGACAATAGATTGTTTAATAGAGTCCACATACCAAGGCAATTGACTTGGGTAAGCACGACGATTTGGCCCTGAAACTGGCGGATCAATCAGTACGATTTTTTTCAAACCTTGCGGTTTCGTTGCAGCACAACGAATCGCAAAACGCGCTCCCATCGAGTGACCGACAAGAAAATAATCTTGTAAATCTAACTGCTGAACAAATGCCAAAATGTCTTGTGCACATGTTTCAGTATCATATTTAAGGTGATCACCTGAGGAAGACAAACCTCGACCACGGACATCTAAAACATAAACATCGAAATACTCAGCCAATTTTTCAGACACAAATCCCCATGTAATTGCAGGACTGGTAATCCCAGGAATGAGAACCAGAGGAGCGCCTTTTCCACCATAACGGAGGTAATGTAGGCGAACAGCGTTCGCGACTACATTGGCGCCATAAAGCATCCGACTCATGCAAGTTCCTCCGCTTGGAGAGGTTGTGCATATACGTCATAGCCATATACCCAAGATGGATCTTCTGGTGATTTTAAGAATGTGTTGGCATTCGATACTTTTTGAACTTGGCTTGCACGTTCTTTACGATTTTGCTCATATAAATTAAAAGCGTGTTCGTAATTTTCTAAACCTTCTTCGAGCAAGCAACGTGTCAGCATCGCAGCATCTTCAATCGCCATACCTGCACCTTGCGCCATATGCGGTTTCATTGGATGACATGCATCGCCCAACAACACTAAACGCCCGTGACTCCAAATTGGTAAAGGATTACGATTATTTAAAGGCCACTTGGTTACATCGTCACTTGCTTCGATCATGGCCGTGATTGATGGGTGGAAATCTTTAAACGTTTCAAACAATTCTGCTTTGTCACATGGAATAAAGCTCTTGCCTTGGAAATCCCATGCTTCATGTGGCACACCCGTTACAAAGTAATACTCATCACGTTCTTTGGTAGTGCAATACGCCATAATATGACGGTCTTCATACCACCATTTCACACAATCATCTAAATTAAATTGCGATTTAAGTTTTGCTAATTTTTCACCTGAAATAATGGCACGATGCGCAACCCAACCACTATAAATCGGTGCCTCAACGCCTAAAATCGTTTCACGGATTTTAGAATTAATGCCATCTGCACCAATCACGATATCTGCATATGCAGTTGTACCATCTTCAAAGCTCAGTACTACACCTTCTTCATTTTGTTGCACATCGCTAAGACGTTTGCCGAAATGCAATTTATCTTGTTGTAATGCTTCAATTTGACGTGCATGCATATCACCACGATGGATTGTTAAATATGCCGCGCCATAGCCTGTAAGTTTCGCATCTGCGAGAACTTCACCAGTATTACCATTTCGACTGATCCACTGATCTGGATGACAACCCATTTCTTCTAAATCTTTTTCAAGCCCCATTTCTCTGAATATTTTCATAATATTCGGACCAATATGGATGCCAGCCCCTAAACGAGAAAATGCTGTCGCTTGTTCATAAACTTCAACATCAAATCCTGCTTTTTGTAGCAAGATTCCCATTGATGCTCCACCTAATCCTGCTCCAATTACCGCGATCTTTTTCGACTTGCTCATTACATATTCCTTCATACAGATGTTTCCTACTAAATAGATATACATTAGCCAAAAACTAAAGTCTACACACTTTAATAAAAAATATTAAAATTAAATTAAAATTAGATATAAATTAATGTTTTTATTAGTTTTTAAAATTTTTTTAAAATTTAATAAAAATAAATATAAATTCATATTTAAAGTGTATACTCTGTATTTTAAACAAAAAACAACTGCAATGGAGTGTCCAAGATGTCTGTCAATTCTTCTGAATTAACTCAAATGTTTGAACATGTTTTACAACTATCCAAAGTCGATTCTTCTCAAACTGTTGCCATTTTAAAAAGCCACTACTCACATAAACAAACTGTGCAATCTGCAATGGATGCCTGTATCCGATTGAATGCGAAAGTTTTTATTTTAGAACTACCGTCATTCAATCACCCAATGGCTATGGGGAATGATATGACAGCATATTGTGGTGATACTGCTTTGACTGGAAATCTTGCAGCTCAGCGCGCATTAGAATCAGTCGATCTGATTATCGACACTATGATGTTGTTACATTCACCTGAACAAGAACAAATTTTAAAAACAGGTACACGTATCCTGCTTGCAGTTGAACCCCCTGAAGTACTGGCAAGAATCCTGCCGACCTTAGAAGATAAAGTCCGTGTGCAAACTGCTGAAAAATACTTAAAACAAGCCAAAAGTATGCATGTCACATCAAAAGCAGGCACAGATTTTTATGCACCGCTTGGAATGTATCCTGCTGTGACTGAATATGGATTTGCCGATGAAGCAGGTCGTTGGGATCATTGGCCAAGTGGTTTTCTATTTACATGGCCAAATGAAAATACTGCAGAAGGTAAATTAGTTTTAAATGTCGGCGATATCTTGTTGCCTTTTAAAATGTATGTACGTGAAAAAGTCACTTTAGACATTGAAAAAGGTTTTATTACCAACATTCACGGTGGCTTTGAAGCTGAATATTTACGTGACTATATGAAATACTTCAATGATCCTGAAGTGTACGGCATCTCTCATATTGGATGGGGTTTACAGCCACGTGCACAATGGACTGCAATGGGTTTACATGATAAAAATGATGGGATGTGTATGGATGCTCGTGCATTTAATGGCAACTTTTTGTTTTCAACAGGTCCAAACACTGAAGTGGGTGGTAGCCGTAAAACGCCATGCCATATGGATATTCCGCTACGGAATTGCACAGTCAAATTGGATGATATCACCGTCGTTGAACAAGGTGTCCCTGTTGAATTGGCCTAAAAATTAAATAAAATAACGACTGAGTTTACGCTCGTCGTTATTCTATTCATTTATAATCAATATTTTCTTATTCTCAATTTTCAGGCCTACAATAAAATGAATAACTCTTCTCTTAATCATCCTCCTCATGATTACATTATTGAAAATCAAGTAGGTTATTTATTACGTCGTGTCTATTATCATCACTTGGCTATTTTCCAACAACGTTTGGATGAAACAGAACTCACGTCGGTTCAATTTGCGACGTTGTATGCAATCAATAAACTTCAGGAATGTTCCCAAAAAGCACTGGTCGATGAAACTGGGATTGACCAAGCAACCATACGAGGAATTATTCAACGCTTAAAGGATAAGAATTTTATCTCTCAAGATCCCGATCTTTTAGATAAACGCAAGGTTTTGATTCATATTACAGAACTTGGAAAGGAAAAATTAAAACAAGCAATTCCGATTGCAGAAACCATTACCGATTTAACATTAGAAGCACTCAATCCCGCAGAGAGAGTGGCTTTGCAATTTTTGCTTAGAAAAATTTTAGCTCACCCCTTAAAATAAAAAACCTTAAACAACTTTATCTTAAATTTTATTCCATTTAAATTGGATTAGCATGACTTATTATTATTGCCATTTAGCCTAATATATAAATCATCGCCATCAAGCTCACAATATCCTTTAGCCTCATCCCCCTAAGATTTAATTTTACCCAGAAATATATAAAAAAGCGAACCATTTAGACTTAAGCTTTTTCACTTGATATTACAACATATTCAGTTAGGTATTTGGTGGTGGCGTCAACTTAACTGAAACTATAACTTACTAATATTTATTAAATTAATTACTCTACATTTTTATGCGTTAATTGATCCAAATAATCAGACCATGCTTGCATCATCACTGAACGCTCCTCCAAATACTTAGTACGGTTGTACGCTCGACCATGCATATCGCGAACCTGATGTGCAAGTTGTTGTTCTATACGTTCAATAGGAAATTTTAGAACTTCATCTAATAAAGTTCTTGCCGTAGCTCTAAAGCCATGCCCTGTTGTCTCACCATTTTCAAAACCATATTGTTTCAATCGTTTATTAATAGTTGATTCACTGATGGTTTTCGTTTTATCTCGCATAGACACAAAACAATATTCGGTATATCCAGTAATGCAATACAATTCTTGGAACAGCTTCAAGACTTGATCAGACAAAGGAACAATATGTTGTAGGGCTGTCTGATTTTTGGTCTTAGGCGGTGTATAACTCCATGTTCTATTTTTAAAATCGATATCTGCCCATTTTGCTGCACGTAATTCTCCAGGACGCACAAATACATGGGGGTAAGATTTTGACTGCATAATCAATAGCAATATCCCCACGACCTGCATGTGTATTAATATTCTTTAATAGTTGTCCTAGCTTTTGCTCATCAGTAATAGCCGCTCGATGCTTAGCTTTACCCACCTTCAAAATACCGCTAATTTGGTCAGCAACATTAAATTGACATAAACCCAAAGCAATCGCATACCGAAACACCTGAGATGCTTTACTTCTCATTCGCTTTGCTGAGTCAGTCTTACCTTGTCTTTCATAAAGACGGCATACTTCCAAAATTTGAGTGGCTGTTATCGAATCAATGGGGAACTCACCAATAGCAACATAAAGCTTATCCCAGATAAACTGATTCCGACGTTGTGTACTTGATTCCAGCTCTTCAGTCTTACGGTATTCATCTGCTACTGATCTAAAACTATTATTTCGACATTGGGACTGTTTATCTTGCTTTTGAATTGCTGGGTCAATACTCTGCGCAAGCAGTTCTCTAAACTCACTTCGTTTTGCACGAGCTCTGGCCAATGTACAACTTGGATAAATACCGATAGCTATAGTGGCTCTTTTCTTAGAGATTGGGCGAATATAATCAAAACGCCAATATGCCCCACCTTTTCTATCTAACAATAAATAAAGGCCACCACCATCTGAAAGCTTAATATTCTTTTCAAATGATTTCTTTTGCATTGATATTGCAGACTTAATTTTTGAGTCAGTCAGACTGATAACTAATTTAGGCATTTTTACGGTATATTTTTGTCAGAAATGGAATGTACCGTAAAAAATACCGTAAAAGATTACGGTATCCTAAAACGCCCTCGGACATTATCGGACAATAAGTAGATATAAGTTATTAATTTTTAATAATATTAGGATTAATTCGGATATGATCAAACAAGGAAATGGTGCGCTCAGCGGGACTCGAACCCACGCCACAGGCTTCGGAGACCTGTACTCTATCCAGTTGAGCTATGAGCGCTTATTTTGGATTGCGCACATCATAACAAAAAAAACTGTAAGGTAAAGCAACTATATAGATGTTAGGCTTTTTTCTGCTTAAGCTTTATACAACGTTCTATTTATAAAATGCAGAATTCCATACGATTTACTTGGTTTATTTGCCCCGATATCGCACAATACTCACACTATTTATAGAGTGAATTATTTATGACTGATGCACTAACGTTAAAGCAGCTGTCAAAAACCTATAAAAATGGGTTTCAGGCGCTTAAAGGTATTGATTTAACAGTACCCGAAGGTGAATTTTATGCACTTTTAGGTCCCAATGGTGCAGGAAAATCTACCACGATTAGTATTATCAGTTCACTAACCCGTAAAACGTCAGGTACTGTCGAAATTTTTGGGCACAATTTAGATACCCATCCCTCGCATGCAAAGCAGTGTTTGGGCGTTGTACCTCAAGAATTTAACTTTGGTCAATTTGAAAAAACATTTGATATTTTGGTGACTCAAGCTGGTTATTACGGTATTTCTAAAAAGATAGCAGAGAAACGTGCAGAGGAATATTTAGAAAAGCTTGGCCTTTGGGAAAAACGTAGCACCCAAGCACGCATGCTATCGGGCGGTATGAAACGCCGTTTAATGATCGCTCGTGCCATGATGCATGAACCTAAACTACTGATTTTAGATGAGCCGACTGCTGGTGTTGACATTGAGCTACGCCGTTCGATGTGGGATTTCCTCACAGAAATGAACGAAAAAGGTACGTCTATTATTTTAACGACACACTATTTAGAAGAAGCTGAAATGTTGTGCCGTCGAATCGCAATTATTGATCGTGGTGTGATTAAAGAAGACACCAGCATGAAAGGTTTCCTCAGTCAGTTGAATGAAGAAACATTTATTTTCGATTTAGCCGAACCCATTGAACCGATCCATATAGAAATTATTGGTGTCCGTTTCAACTTAGTAGATCCTATCACCTTAGAAGTCACTATGGATAAAGCCCATACCTTAAATGATTTATTCCAACTCATGGAATCACAAGGTATTCAGGTTCGAAGTATGCGTAATAAATCTAACCGACTAGAAGAACTGTTTGTCCGTATGGTCGAAAAAAATCTTGAAGGTGCAGCACAATGAATTTTAACCAACTGTGTATCGCCCTCTACACCTTAGTGTATAAAGAAATTCGCCGTTTCATGCGTATTTGGCCGCAAACTCTTCTCCCACCGGCGATCACTATGAGTTTGTACTTTGTGATTTTCGGTAATTTAGTCGGTTCACGCATTGGGCAAATGGGTGGTTTTAGCTATATGCAGTTCATCGTGCCCGGCTTAATTATGATGGCGGTCATTACCAACAGCTATGCCAATGTGTCATCCAGTTTCTTTAGTGCAAAATTTCAAAAAAGCATCGAAGAATTAATCATGAGTCCAGTGCCGTTACACATGGTGCTTTGGGGTTATGTGATCGGTGGTGTTTGCCGTGGTGTTTTAGTCGGCTTTATTGTCACTGCAATGAGCCTATTTTTTACTGAATTACACCTGACTAATATATTTATAACTATATATACAGTTCTCATTACTTCGCTGCTGTTTTCTCTTGGCGGATTTATTAATGCTGTTTATGCAAAATCTTTTGACGACATTTCGATTATCCCGACTTTCGTCCTGACTCCGCTGACTTATTTAGGCGGTGTTTTCTATGCCATCTCATCATTGAGTCCTTTTTGGCAAAATCTCTCTTTAATCAACCCTGTCGTGTATATGGTAAATGCATTCCGCTACGGTATTTTGGGCCATAGCGATGTGAATGTCGGCATTTCACTGACAGTAATTACTGCATGTTGCGTTGTACTTTATGGCGTGGCGTATCATTTACTTTCTCGTGGTTCAGGAATGCGTGAATAATGAGTGTAGAACAATCCCTTTTAGGTAAAGACACCAACTACCCAACAGAATATCAACCTGATATTCTGTTTCCGATTGCACGTGCCACTGCACGTGAACAATATGCCCATGTGGAAGGCATCCGCCAAGGTACAGACTGGTGGCATGTTTTTGAAATTTCTTGGTTAAATGCTTCAGGTGTGCCTCAAGTCGCTATTGGCCGTTTAACTTTGCCTGCAAGTTCAGACAACCTCATCGAATCGAAATCTTTAAAGCTCTACTTTAATAGTATGAACTTTACCAAATTTGATTCTCAGGCAGCGTTTAAAGCAACCGTTGAAAAAGACTTATCTGCTGCAGCCAATGCCGCTGTGACTATTGATCTATTTCATGTTGATGAAGTTGAAATTTCAAAACCGCAAGGCATCTGTATTGATGACTTAGAACCCACCCAGTTAGAAAATCATCCAAATGCAGCTTTACTCGCTTTAGATGAAGATGCAGCGCAAGAAGAAGTTGAAATTCAACTTTATTCACATTTATTAAGAAGTAACTGCCCAGTCACGGGTCAACCTGATTGGGGAACGGTATTTATAAGGTATAAAGGTACTAAGCCTTGTTATCGTAGTATTCTGGCTTATATTATTTCTTACCGTCAGCATAATGGTTTCCACGAACAATGTGTGGAGCAAATGTTTGCCGATATTTGGCAACATTTAAAACCAAGTCAGCTGATGGTATATGCTGCCTATACACGCCGTGGTGGATTGGATATCAACCCTTGTCGTGTATCGGATTTAACATGGATGCCTCGCCCCATTCGATTGGCGCGACAATAAAAAAATTGAGGTTAGTGATGCCATTTTTTGGTTTTATTCCTTCTGAGGAACTTCTAAGCAGTATTCAAACTGGTCACGCGAAAAAAAATTCGAGTGAACCCCTTTATCCTTTACGTGATAAAACAGCTTTGCTGATTAATGAAGAAATCATTGGTGCAACTATATTAGCTCCTGTTCATCTGTTTCCTGCAAGCGATAAGCGCGACACAGCAGAAAAACTGGCTGGCTATGTCAAATCAACAGTCGCTGTATTGTTAAAGCAACTACTAAGTAAATCTCCGAATGATGTGGTGAAACAATCCATTGAATTTTCAGAACGAAGTTTATTTCAAGACGCGACTGGCACTTATCGTGTAGGTCTAAGTTTAGATGCAGGACTAGTCACTAACCTTAAAAATAGTTATGCGGAAATTAAATCGGGCGCAGATATCAATAAAGCTGCTTTTGGTGAACTGTATAAACAGTTTGCTGAAGCTGCAGTGCGTCATTTTATGAATGACTTTAATAAAACTCTCGATTTAGGCATGATTAAACGTAAAGCAGCCGATATCGGTTCTTCTGCTGTGATTAAAGCTATTCATATCGCGATTGATAAGATTTTCCCAAATTTAACCAAAGAAGAGCTAAGTGCCCTTGCAGAAGCACATGATGCGATGTTTAACAAATAAATCTCGCTGTTCGTCAAAACCTAGCTTTGGCTAGGTTTTTTTATGGCTAAACGCATAAAATCGAATCCCGATACAATGACTACATAGTCATGCAAACACAGTTCTAGAATTGAACAGATTTTTATTAAAAGAAAGACAGTACATTGATATCCACAATTTTTAAAAATCTACAAAGAACAGGAAGAACCTGAATATAGATCATATTTTAATGTGAGCCGTCATTTTGGCTTAAATTTCAATGCGTCCATTTTAATATTCAATCTCTTTCTTTTTTATCATTCAGTCTATATTTCTACTATATATAGCGACGTTTTCAACAGCATTGAAGCGCTGGCGAACAAAAACTATGTAATGAATAAACCACTGCTTGCATATGGGTGTTTTAGACCGGTACCTTTTTAATCCTGTCCTATAACATTGCAACTTTTGTAGCTTCTAAACAGTATTTCGCAACGCGATAAAGTTTACTCGTTCTGCGTTTTTATGACGCATGAGTTTTAGAGTCATCTTTATTTCAAATGATTTGTGAATATTTGCAAGTTATGTAAATGAATATGTCACTTTTCAATATGTTAACTGCGAAAAAACCCTTTGCTTTGTCTTTTTTTGTATATCTATTTATGAAAGCATGCGCTGTCAGTGGTATCTTAGTTGCTATTGGTAACGTTTACCTTTAATGAGCTATGAAACCAGAAGGTCATCACAATTTTCAGGATCTTTTCCCCTCGAAATTTTGTTCATACTCATCGCTAAAGCAACTGGAAATTTTTTATTTATGCTAAATCGAAATTTTTATAAAAAACTATCACATATTGCCATTATGGCCGGTTCAATTTCACTGACTAGTTTCTGTCAAGCCAACGACTTCCAATCTCATCCGGCATATGCGAGCTTTAAACAAAATGCAATGCAAACCTATGGTCTGAGTGAAAATCAAATTGATTGGGCAATGCAAGGTAGTAAAAACCTACCCAACATCATTAGCATTATGAATAGACCTGGCGAATCAAAGCCTTGGTACCAATACAAAACCAATTTTTTAGCTGAAAGCACAATTCAACGCGGTGTTCGCTTCAAAAATCAGTATGCCGACACTTTAAATCGCGCAGAACAACAATTTGGTGTGCCTCAATCCGTGATTTTAGGCATTTTGGGTGTTGAAACAGGTTATGGCAGCAATAAAGGTAATTTTATCACCCGTGATGCTTTAGCGACCCTTGGTTTTGGCTATGAACGCCGTGCGCAATATTTCCAAGATGAACTTGCTGCACTGATTGCTTGGTCATATAAAGATGGTGTTCCAACCAACTCTGTCGTCGGTTCATATGCAGGTGCTGTGGGTTATCCTCAATTTATGCCAAGTAACATTCCAAAATTTGGTGTGGACTACGATGGCAATGGTCATGTTGACCTGCGTAATTCAGCTGTCGATGCCATTGGTTCAATTGCAAATTATTTAGCAAATTATGGTTGGCAGCGTAATCAACCGATTGCTTTTGCTGCTCGCTATAGCGGAAACAACCCAGATGCTATTATTGCAAAGGATTTAAACCAGCCAACACCCTATGGTGTACTCAAGGCTCAAGGTGTAACCCCTATGAATCCATTGGTAAAAATCGATGATCTCGATTTAGTCAATGTCATCCAATTGCAAGATAGTTATGGACCAATTTATTACATCACTTATCCAAATTTTCAGGTCATTACAACCTATAACAAAAGCCGTATGTATGCGACTGCACTATGGCTTTTAGGCACTGAAGTTACCAGTCGATAAGACTGGTTTTTTCTTATAGAGCAAAAAAGTCAACAAATATTTTCACAAAAATGAGCATTTATTCGACATTTTACACACCTTGTTACATTATTGATTATTTTTTAACCAAATATTGTTAATTTTTTAGACATTTTCAAAGTATTTTAATTAAACACTAGACAGCCTATTGATGGCATGAATATTATCCATCTCGTTAAATATAGTTGCAAAAGTGAAATATCAGACGTGTTTACATGGATATCAGCGACTTAGTTGAACCAGTAAATATGCCATTGGGAGATAAACAATGCAGTCATCAATTATTAAATATGCCTTAGCGGTTGCCACGGCAGTTGCGCTAAGTCAGTCACAAGCTGAGATGGTTCAGTCATCATCATTCAATCATGATAATGACAACTCTCGTCTTGCAGCTCGTGTATTGAATAAAGAAGCTCAAAGCTTCAATTCAAACTTTACGAATTTAAGTAGCCTTTCAATCACTGAGCGTTCTGGCGACAAAATTCGTCGTCAAACAATCGCTGCTAAAATCGAAATTCCTGAAGATGAGCCTTCAGTGATTGAAAAGTTAAATACTGTTGCATCGAATACTGTTCGTAAGTTCACTCAAACAGGTACTGCTTCTTGGTACGGTCGTCAATTCCACGGTCGTAAAACAGCAAGCGGTGAAACGTTTGACATGAACGCACTTACAGCAGCACATCGTAGCCTGCCACTTAATTGCTTTATTCGTGTTACGAATCGCAATAATGGTAAAAGTGTCGTGGTAAAAGTAAATGACCGTGGTCCATTCCATGGCAATCGTGTTCTCGATTTATCTTATGGTGCTGCTAAGCAATTGGGTATTACCAGTGCGGGTACTGCAAACGTGAGTATTGAACGCGTAGACGGTCCAAATTCTTAATTCTCCAATGAAGTGACTGCATTTAACAGACCACGCTTAGCGTGGTTTTTTTATTTGTAGCCCATCGGTCTTTCAAATCTTCAGTAAAGCTGCTTTTGACCTATACCCCATTCTTGTTTATATTTGAGTCCATCTCCATGATTAAGGACTATCATGAAAACAATCAACGAATGGTTTGATGA
The DNA here is from genome assembly GCF_013420135.1 of Acinetobacter sp. YH12023. NCBI lineage: Bacteria > Pseudomonadati > Pseudomonadota > Gammaproteobacteria > Moraxellales > Moraxellaceae > Acinetobacter > Acinetobacter sp. YH12023. Next base: position 151,786 of record NZ_VOYU01000002.1, on the reverse strand, counting down.
ATACAGCGAAAGTCATCAAAATAAAACCAATAAAATGATTCACTGGATTTGCGTACCCACGATTTATTTTTCAATCGTTGGCATATTGGCGCATTTTAGCGCGTTACTTACTGCTGTCTTACTTGCCTTAGCATTTATCTTTTACGCACGTTTAGACATTGTGCTTGCTGTTGCAATGGCCGCGTTAACGTTAATCATGGCATGGCTAATTTGGGTGTTACCAGTTGGATATGGCTTTTATATCGCGCTCTTTATATTCGCATGGATTGGTCAATTTTATGGCCATAAAATTGAAGGTAAAAAGCCCTCTTTTTTCAAAGATCTCCAATTCCTCCTCATTGGCCCTATTTGGTGTTTAGATACATTTGCAGGAAAAGTACTTGGTAATTGGAAAACACGCTATAAATCGCAAATAAAGAGCATTTAGAGCACGATTAATTTCATAGATCTCTTTTTCACTTATTCCACATCGGTTTTCTTCATATTCGATGCTTAAAACCTTATTGTTTATAGGTGTATTTATCTCTGGTATTTCCAATCATTTTTTCTATTTATACGACCAAAAAGCCAGTGTTTAAACACTGGCTTTTACTCAATATGATTAATCCAATTTTATGTTGATAGCTTCATCTGAATCATGATCATTTAAATGACTAAAGTTAAAAATGACTACGTGATTTTTATTGATAGGTTTTACCTTGATGCTTTAACCAACCATCTTGATGACGTCCATTCGGATCGTGATGTGTCCAATGCATCACACCCCCCTGATCTGAATATTCGTATTCACCGTAAAATTGAACTGTATCGCCTTTTTGCAAATCATCAATTCGTGGAGCAAGATCGATATTATGCGCGACCAAAAGCGTTTGACCATTATTTAAGGTCAAAATGAACTTTTGATGGCGACTACCTTCATTATCATCTCGTAGTACCGCTTTGACTTGACCTGCACCCTCAACCTGAACATTACTGAGTTTATTTTTAAATGCATGCACAATAACATCTTCAGCACTCTGCCCTTTTTGTTGAGCATCTGCAGGTTGTACTGATTCTATTTGTGGCTGTGCGTTTTGTTCAGCTGTCGTCTGAACTTGTGCAGTTTTTTGTTGTTGTAAATCAATTCCGAAATAAGCTGCTGCAAGCGCAACAATAATTCCGCCGATGGTTAAGTTTATTTTGTTTGCCATAAGATAGTTTAAATCTAAATTTTCAACTCATTATAGTCATTAATATGGATAAAAATAGGATCTGTGAACAACAATGCACACAATTTAAAGTCAGAATAGCTTTGAAATCAGTAAAGCTACAGCCATAAAAAAAGCCCTCTAAAACGAGGGCTTTTTTCTACAAATAATCAGAGATTATTTTGCAGCAGCTTGAGCAGCAGCAACTTCTTCAGCGAAAGAAAGTTCAGCTTTTTTCTCAATACCTTCACCAACTTCGAAACGTACGAAGTTAGCAACAGTAGTACCAGTTGCTTTAAGAACTTCTGCAACTTTCTTATCGTTGTCGATAACGTACATTTGGTTCTCAAGAACAACTTCGTTCAAGTATTTCTGAACTGAACCAGTTACCATTTTTTCAACGATGTTTGCTGGTTTACCAGATTCAATTGCTTTCGCTTCAGCAATTTCTTTTTCTTTAGCGATAAGTTCAGCAGAAACGCCAGCTTCGTTTACAGCAACTGGGTTGAATGCAGCGATGTGCATAGCCAAACCTTTACCAGTTTCAGCATCACCAGCGTATGCAACTACAACACCGATTTTTAAACCATGTTTGTAAACTGCAAGGTTGTCGCCTTCAACGATTTGAGCACGACGTACTTGGATGTTTTCACCGATTTTTTGAACAAGCGCGATACGAGCTTCTTCAACAGTAGCACCATCTTCAAGTTTCAATTCAGCAATTTGAGCAACGTCAGTTACACCAGCAGCAAGCGCAGCAGCAGCAACTTTAGCAGAGAAGCCAGCAAAGTTTTCGTCTTTAGCAACGAAGTCAGTTTGACAGTTCACTTCTAAAAGGATTGCTTTGTTGCCTTCTTGAGCGATAGTGATCGCGCCGTCAGCAGCAATGTTACCTGCTTTTTTAGCAGCTTTAGCTTGACCAGATTTACGAAGGTTGTCGATCGCTAATTCGATGTCACCGCCCGCTTCTGTTAATGCTTTTTTACATTCCATCATTGCAAGACCAGTACGATCGCGCAATTCTTTAACCATGCTTGCTGTAACTGCAGTCATGTTAATCTCCTAAATACGGTAGAAAATGAATTCTTTTTTAGAACAGAAACGGCCCAGAGCTGTCTCTTGGGCCGTCTGCATACATGACGCTTACTTTGCCACCATCACGTGTCGCAAAAATGACAAGCTTACGTCAAACGCATTAAGCCTCAGAAGCAGGAGCTTCTTCGCCTTTAGCTTGTGCATTTGCTTGTGATTGAGCATATTCTTTACCAGCAAGAATCGCATCAGCCATAGCAGAAGCGTAAAGAGTAACTGCACGGATCGCATCGTCGTTACCAGGAATAACGTAGTCTACGTTGTCTGGGTTAGAGTTTGTATCAACGATACCGATAACAGGAATACCAAGGTTTTTAGCTTCTTTAATTGCAATTGCTTCGTGATCAACATCGATTACGAATAATGCGTCAGGTAAACCACCCATGTTTTTAACGCCGCCAAGAGCGCGTTCAAGTTTTTCCATCTCACGAGTACGTTCTAAAGCTTCACGTTTAGTAAGTTTAGCGAAAGTACCGTCAGTAGATTGAGTTTGAAGGTCTTTTAGACGGTTGATTGACTGGCGAAGAGTTTTCCAGTTAGTCAACATACCACCCAACCAGCGGTGATCAACATATGGTTGACCTGCACGTTGAGCTTGTTCACGAATGATTGCAGAAGCTGCACGTTTTGTACCAACGAACAAAACTTTGTTCTTTTTGCTAGCCAAGTTGTTAGCAAAGTTCAAAGCATCATTTAACGCAGGAACAGTGTGCTCAAGGTTGATGATGTGAATTTTGTTGCGCGCGCCGAAGATGTATTCGCGCATTTTTGGATTCCAAAAACGTGTTTGGTGACCGAAGTGTGCGCCTGCTTGAAGAAGGTCGCGCATGCTTACGTTGTAATCTGCCATTTTCTTTACCTTAAAGTTTGGGTTAGGCCTCCATATACCCGCATTCTCCACCTAAAAAGGCACCCAGAGAAATGTGTCGATATATGTGCGGATTTTATTGCCCCATCGCACAAAGCTCGTGAAAGATATTCACGAAAAAGCATTTGATAAAATGGGCGGCTATTTATACCATAGTCACATACAAATTTCCAAAAGTTTTTAGAGATCATGAACAGTACTTACGAAGCTCCACGTCGATTAATTAAAACGCCTGACGAAATTGAAAAAATGCGCGTCGCGGGTCGACTGGCGGCAGAAGTTTTGGATATGATCAAACCGCATATTGTTCCAGGTGTGACTACCCTAGAACTTGATACGATTTGTCATGACTATATTGTCAATAAACAAGAAGCTATTCCTGCATGTTTAGGTTATGGCGCTGCGCCGGGTCGTCCAGCATTCCAGCACGTGATCTGTACTTCAGTGAACCATGTGGTGTGTCACGGTATTCCATCTGAAAGCAAAAAGTTAAAAAAAGGTGACATTTTAAACATCGATGTCACTGTGATTAAAGATGGTTACCACGGTGATACCAACATGATGTACATCGTGGGTGGTGAAACATCTATTTTAGCGAACCGTTTATGTAAAGTTGCTCAAGAAGCCATGTACCGTGGTATGGCGGTAGTAAAACCGGGCGCAACCATGGGCGATATTGGTAATGCTATTCAACAATATGTTGAATCAGAACGTTTTGGCGTTGTACGTGAATATTGTGGTCATGGTATTGGTACTGTTTTCCACGACGAACCACAAGTTTTACACTACGGTCAACCCAATACAGGCATGATCTTAGAAGAAGGCATGACCTTTACCATCGAACCAATGGTGAATGGTGGCGACTGGAAAACCAAACTTCTTGGCGATAAATGGACTGTCGTGACTAAAGATCATAGCTTGTCTGCACAGTACGAACACACGCTACTTGTAACAAAAAATGGTGTAGAAGTGCTAACTGCTCGCCCTGAAGAAGATTTATCGCGTTTTGTTCAATAAGCAAAGTATTTGAAGTATAAAATTTTATTAAAAATGGTCACACAGGTTGTGGCCTTTTTTATGCCCTTTTTTATCCGTGACTTTAAGATTTTTCCATAAAATTTGATTAAAAATTTAAGTAACTCAATGTAAATTTTCTTAATTATAGGGTTAGGATGGAATATCACACTTTTTTGCACATTGTTGATTTTGCCACTCCCCATTACTGTGCATTTAAGCTAAGATAGTGTGCTTTTTATTTTTTAATCCCTATAAGAAGGAATACTGCCGTGGACGTACGTCTGTCTGATCGTGTAAATAGCATCAAACCGTCCCCTACACTTGCTGTTACTAACAAAGCTGCTGAATTGAAAGCTGCTGGTAAAAACGTAATTGGTTTAGGCGCAGGTGAACCGGATTTCGATACCCCACAACACATCAAAGATGCTGCAATTGCTGCTATCAACAATGGCTTCACTAAATATACAGCTGTTGACGGTACTCCAGGTCTTAAAAAAGCAATTATTGCTAAATTAAAACGCGACAATAACCTTGATTACGCTGCAAACCAAATTTTGGTTTCTTGTGGTGGTAAACAATCTTTCTTTAACTTGGCACTTGCTTTGTTAAACAAAGGTGACGAAGTAATTATCCCTGCTCCTTACTGGGTAAGCTACCCAGACATGGTGATCATTGCTGAAGGTACTCCTGTAATCGTGAAATGTGGTGAAGACCAACGTTTCAAAATTACGCCTGCTCAATTAGAAGCTGCAATCACTGACAAAACTCGTTTAGTGGTTCTAAACAGCCCTTCTAACCCAACAGGTATGATCTACACTAAAGAAGAATTGCTTGCTTTAGCTGACGTACTACGTAAATACCCAGAAGTTTTAGTTGCTTCTGATGACATGTACGAACCAATCCGTTGGGACGACGAATTCTACAACATCGCAACAGTTGCACCAGACCTTTACGATCGCGTAATCGTTCTTAACGGTGTATCTAAAGCTTATGCAATGACTGGCTGGCGTATTGGCTACGCAGCGGGCCCTGCTAAACTTATTGGTGCGATGAAAAAAATCCAATCTCAATCAACTTCAAACCCAACTTCTATTTCACAAGTTGCTGCTGAAGCTGCATTGAATGGCCCTCAAGACGTTCTTGAGCCAATGATTGAAGCATTCAAACGCCGTCACGACCTAGTTGTGAAAGGCTTGAACGACATCAACGGTATTACTTGCCTTCCTGCTGATGGTGCATTCTATGCATACGCAAACATCCGTCCATTGATTCGTGCAAAAGGTTTAAAATCTTGCACAGAATTCTCTGCATGGTTATTGGAAGAAACTGGTGTTGCAGTAGTTCCTGGAGATGCATTCGGTCTTGGCGGTTACATGCGTATTTCTTATGCAACTGCAGACGAAGTACTTGTAGATGCGCTTGCACGTATCAAAAAAGCTGCTGATTCAATCGAAGGCGTAGATGCTGCGATTGCTTCAATTGCTGCTGAAAAATAATCTGCTTTTAAAAAGCTAGATTTAAAAAACCCGCGCATATCGCGGGTTTTTTATACTCATCAAAAGAATAAATAAATACTCTTCACTTCAACACGCTTTTGATCAATTTTTTTCGCGGTTCAAACTAAATAACAAAGCTCATCCAGCCCATTTGACTTCCTTCAAATCGACTTAAATATTAAAAAACCAAACGATAAAACCTAAAACTAACCTTCATATTCAAATCTTTGGTTTGCATTCTTTTTACGTTTTCAGCTATGTTATTTAAATAAGTTCCATTTTAGAACCCAAAATAACCACAAAACTAACCTATCCAGAGATCTACCAATGAACATCAAAGAAATGACTGGACTCGAAATTTTAAAGGCAATGATGCAAGGCCAAATTCCACCTGCAAGCATTAGTGAAATTATTCCAATGCAACCCAAAAAGATTGAACAAGGTAATGTAGAGTTTGTTGTAAAAGCCGATCAGCGCCATTTAAATCCACTTGGTGGTGTGCATGGTGGCTTTGCAGCAACAGTCTTAGATACAGTTACAGGGTGTGTCGTACACTCAGCATTAGAAGCTGGTATAGGCTATGGCACCATTGATCTCAATATAAAAATGTGTAGACCTATCCCTAAAAATCAAGATTTAACCGCAATAGGCCATTTAATTAATATCAGCAAAAATTTAGCAATTTCAGAAGGCAGAATTATGGATAACAATGGAAAGATATATGCTCATGCAACAGCGACATGCATGATTATACGTCCTTAATATTTTTATTTTTCTGCTCGCAATTCAATGCGAGCAGATGATGATTCAAACTTAAATTGCTGAATGTAATGCGCGAATTAATTGGCCTTCGCTTAGATCAATGCGATTACTGCCCTTTTGAAAGCAGTAATATTTTAAAGCACTATCTAACTCAACCCGAAGTTCTTGTTGTTCTGAAATAGACCATACTTTAGAACGATTTGAGCCTGATAACGCATTACCGGCCAATTGGTATAAATACAAATCTTGCTTGCGTTGCAAAGGCACACGACGGCCATCATCTTGATGTTCAAAACGTAAATGACATGGCGTGTTGATCAACCATTTTTCACTAAACCACAGTTGTAATAAATCACCCAATGCCAAGTCACGTCGACCCAAAGGCCAAACGTCAACGTACGCACCTTCCACAGGTGTTTGATATTGCTCTTGATTACTAATAATGGAAAGATATTTTTCTTGATAAAAAGAAAAATTTGAAAAAATCTGAGAAATAGTCAGCGTATTCATTCGCTTTCTCCTGTTTAGCCATTTTAGTGCTGGCAAGTTGGGTTTAAATCCACACTGTTTAAACATATGTTTAAACGCTCTGTTGTTGCATTCAGACTATCAATTGAATTTTTTCTTTGCAAGCCTAAGATTCATTTTTTCTAAAAAATCCTTCTTTTTGTTCAAATAAAAAACATCTATCACGCATTTCTCCTCATATTGGTATTTTTAGCTTGACCCTCTTCAAAATCTGCTTATAATCGCATTCAGATTCTCCAATAGCTCAGTCGGTAGAGCGACGGACTGTTAATCCGCAGGTCCCTGGTTCGAGCCCAGGTTGGAGAGCCAAATTCTAAAGCCCATTTATTTAAATGGGCTTTTTTAATGACTATGATTTACATATAATCTATAAGTCATTGTCATTAAAATAAAAAAATGTTAATTCAAGTTGATGCTGAATCAAATAAAACTGCCTTAAAACACTATCTCACTGCATTCATTTTTCTTTTAATTTTTATCAGCCCATTTGCAATTTATTTGGTGAGCTGCACACCCGAAAGTGAAATTGAGCAACATTTCAAAACGCCACCCAATTTATATAATAGTGAAACCAACACCCTTCTTGACAGCAGCCTACAATGGTTGATTCCACCTCAGCAGATTCAAAATCACAATACTATTCCGGAAAAATCTGAATCTGTATTGAACGAGATGACAGAAGGACAATATTGGTCGAGCACACCGATTACACTGCAAAACCAATCTGATCAACTGTATGTTCATATTGATTTTGCAGGTCAGCAACAAACACGAAAAGATCTTGAAATTTCGGTACTCCCGTTATGCATTGTTCAAGAAAAAGAAACGCCATGCATGAAAGCTGGGTTAAATGCAACTGGACAACTTTTTAACATCTCAACTCAAAAAAATACGAAATATTACACATTGGAAACCAATAAGTCTTGGATGTTTTATGGCCATGATTTCCAAGAAAATTATATTATTCCACCGCAAGCCACACTCAAATTTTTAGTTAAAGCCAACATCCCTGAACACTTAACCCTGCAATGGCTTCGCCTAAGCATCAGTACTAGCCCCATTGTTGAGAAACAGCAGAATTATATGCTCATGACGCAAAACAGTATGAAAATAAAATATGCACTTGCTCTATTGCCACTCTTCATATTCGCTTTGATGCACATTTTTCAAGGGTTTGAAAGCCTTCGTAATTTATCTATCGGCGCACTTTCAGCACTTTTATTTGTAATCAACACCATCATTTGGGATATCCACTATATGGTGATTGGTTGTGTGATTTTATGTTTTGCAAGTGTCTGTTATTGTTTTGAGAGCCGATATTATCGATTGCTTTATTTAACGGGTTATTTACTAATTGCAGGCTATTCGCAGCAATATTATGGCGGTTTTAATAAACACTTTTTCGCTCAAACCAGTTTAATTTTATTGATAGGTTTATCGATGTTTTATCTTGAACCTAAAGATAGCTAAATCATTTTCATAAAAAAGCTCTGCAAATCGCAGAGCTTTTTCTCATTTAACTACCCTTCGCTTTAGATCACATTAAAACTCAAAGTATATTTATATCGTTTTAATGCGTCTCCCTTCATCTCAAAAGGCTGCTGATAGTCAATTTTCAGTAAATACTGACCACGATCTGCTAGATTAAAATTTAAGTTTCCATCTTGATCAGTTTTAAGCGTTTTATAAACCTTTCCTTCACGGCTGTAATCCGTCGTTTGCTGCAAAATTTCAACCTGTAAACCCGGAACCGCTTTTTTCTGATCTAGCACTTTCAGTTGTACTGGCTCATTTTGCATAATAGCATTCGGATGAGTTTTAAATTGCACATCAAAACCATCATGCAAATGATTCACCACTTGTGTAGACGTTACACGGCGCGATACAAAAGTTTCAATGATTTCTTGGGTTTGAATACTTTTGATTTGCGACTTTTTAGACAACTCCGCTGTGTAAATAACATTTGCATTCACAGTTTTTTGAAGATCACGCGCACCATTGATTAACGCTTTCCACTGCTTTTGATCATAAGCAAAACGCGCTGTACTTCCCTGTTTTTCACCACGAATACGATACGTGCCATCCTGCTTATTTTCTAAACTATAACTGCTGACTGTTTGAGTTTTTGCCCAATCGGCATCTGTTAAATGCAGCTTATCACCTGATGGTGTATGTACATGGAAATTAAAGTTTTTAATGGCTATTTCAGAAACAAACGGATTGTCATAAAAACCAGAAAGAATGGCACTGTGATTATTAAAAGTTTGATAGTTTAGAGGCGCAACATAAGGATAATGCGCTTGAGCCTGGCCAACCGTACACAAAGCTAAACAGAGTAAAGTGAATTGTAATTTCATATTAAATAAGTGAGCTTAAATTGTTTGATTCATAGAGATCGTTTCATTTTAGATTCACCCAAGACAATTGTAAATAATTCTTATTATCATTTATTTTAAGTGCATAAAAAATCCCCCATTCTGGAGGATTATTTTATCAAGCTGCTTTGACTGGCACACCACTATGAAAGCGGAATAAATCATCTGGGCTGCTAATCAGATTTTTTTCAATTTCACGAATATGCTCAATACGCATCTGAATATCTTCTTTCGGGTTCTTTAGCTTATTGGTCGTCGCCACATCCATGGCCAATGCTAAATAGTCCTCATAATGGCGTGATTCAGACTTTAGCAAATAGCGGTAGTAACGCCCCAACTCTTCATCCACATGTGGTGCAAGCGCATAGAAACGCTCACATGACCGTGCTTCAACAAATGCGCCGATCACCAAGATATCGATTAACGCTTCTGGCTCATAAGTCCGTACTTCTTTGCGTAGACCACCTGCATACCGACCAGCACTGATTGCAGTCCATTCCTGACCACGTTTTGCCATCAGTTCCAGCACTTGCTCATAGTGCAGCATTTCTTCACGAACTAGCTGTGCTAGTTTGATTTGTAAATCAGAGAAAAAACTATAACGAAACATCAAATTCATTGCTGTACTTGCAGCTTTCTTTTCACAATTGGCATGATCCTGCATCAGGATATCCAAATTATTTAAAGCTTCATCTAGCCATGCTTTTGGTGTTTCACACCCCAAGAAGCCAATGACTGGCTTCATTAGGTCATCATAATCAATATTTGACATATACTTTACTTAAAAAATTAACGTGCGGCTTTAATCGCAGCTTTCATTTGTTTCACAGACTGTGCCAATCCAATAAACACTGCATCAGCAATAACCGAGTGACCAATATTTAGTTCATGAATTTGAGCAATGCGCGCAATCGGAGTGACATTGTCAATATTTAAGCCATGACCAGCATTCACAATCAATCCTTTAGATGCCGCATATTCAGCACCTCGAATAATACGTTCCAGCTCTGCTTTCTGCGCTTCAGGTGTTTCAGCATCTGCATATGCACCTGTATGCAACTCAATCGTAGGCGCACCACAGGCAATCGCTGCATCAATTTGAGCAAAGTCAGCATCAATAAATAATGAAACTTCGCAACCAATCGCCGCGAGTGCTTGAGTCGCGTTTTTTACATCTTCAAAATGCCCAACCACATCTAGACCACCTTCAGTCGTGACTTCTTCACGCTTTTCAGGAACAAAGCATACATGATGCGGCTGAATCTCTTTGGCAAATTCAACCATTTCATTGGTCACTGCCATTTCAAGGTTCATATGGGTTTTTAATACAGAACGCATACGACGTACATCATCATCTTTAATATGGCGACGATCTTCACGTAAATGCAGCGTAATCCCTTCCGCCCCCGCTTGCTCACAAATAATTGCGGCATTCACAGGATCTGGATAAGTTGTCCCACGTGCATTTCGTAGTGTTGCCACATGGTCAATATTTACACCAAGCAAAGCTGCCATAATTCTTTCCTAATGACGTTGAGTTTGAGAATTCTGTATCCACAATTGACGACTTTTTAATGGACGATCGCCAAGCAAGGAAGTAATCATTTGTCGGTACAACTTAGACAGTAATTGTAACTGTTCAGGATTAAATTCCCCACCTTTTTCATAATCACACATACTTAAAATATGTTGACCTGACAATGTTGCGCGTGAGGCTTTAATGACAGGTTGAAAACCTTCGTTTAAATGAAATTGATAATTTTCATGAGGCTGAATTTGCTGTTGATTTGCATCAGTTGAAAAATCCAACGCAAAACCCAACTCTTCAAGCAGCACATGCTCAAATTGTCTAAGGATTTGCCGTAAGAATAGATCTGGGTGGGCCTGGACAGACATGCATTGAAGTTTTTCCAAGGTGTGTGCATATTGAGCAAATGTCTCAGGCATCTCAACCTCTAACGGACATAGCCTCAATAAAACTTCATTTAGATAAAATCCTGAAAAAAAAGCATCACCAAAAAAGAAAATCGGTTGATTGACAATTTCGAGTTTACTAAAGTTTTTAAGTTCGGACTTACCAGATGCTTGCAAGCAAATTGGTTGATACTGGGGAGGTGGCGTTTGCCTGAGAATACCATCAATTCGACCATGCTCCTGAGTAAACAAGTGCACAATATGACTTTTTTCACGATATTTACGATGGTGAATTAAATAACCATGCAGTATCTCATTACGCATGATTTGAAATATTAATCCTTGTCTTTCTTTTTCTTGTCGTCTTCATCTTCATCCCCATCTGGAATGACTGCACCCACAACTGCAGCAGTACCTTTAACCACGCCTTTTGTGGTTTTATAAGCCACTTTGACAGGAACAGTAACGATTTTATGAATACACCCTTGTAGAAACAAAACACATGCAACTACGGCCAATACTTTCATCATTACTCTTCCCTCAAAGTTTGTTATTTAACGATTAGATATCGCTATAACCTAAGCTTTTCAATGCACGCTCATCATCAGACCAACCGCCTTTGACTTTCACCCAAAGCGTCAACATGATCTTTTGCTCGAACATTTTTTCCATATCTACACGTGCATCCATACCGATTTTCTTCAGTTTGGCACCCTTCTCACCAATAACAATGGCTTTTTGGCCAGAGCGATCGACAAAAATCGTCGCATCAATATAGGTACACGCCGCTTTAGGACGACCAGTTTTTGGATTAACTGTTGCTTCTTCTGTTTTAAACGACTCAATTTGAACCGTTAAATCATAAGGAAGCTCTTCACCCAATTGACGCATGATTTTTTCACGAATAATTTCAGAGGCAAGGAAGCGCTCTGAACGATCCGTTAATTGCTCAAGTGAATACAGTGGTGGTTGGAATGGTAAATATTTCTCAATCGTGCTGCGCAAATGATCTAAATTTGCACCACGTAATGCTGATACAGGAACAATTTCTGCAAAATTCATTAATTTTGCACGCTCTTGTATCAATGGTAATGCATGGTTTTTATTCTCTAGTGTATCAATTTTATTGATCACAAGAATCACTGGCATATCGGCATTTTTTAGCTTTTCTAACACTAAATCATCATTCTGTGTCCATTTGTCTGCATCAATCACAAACAAAACTAAGTTCACATCACGAAGTGCAGAATGTGCCGCACGGTTCATCATTTTATTAATGGCACGGACTTCTTTTTTGTGCATCCCCGGGGTATCTACAAATACCGCTTGAGATTTTTCGCGTGAGTCAATACCCACAATTTTATGACGTGTGGTCTGTGGTTTACGAGAGGTAATGGAAAGTTTTTGACCCAAAATATGGTTCATCAACGTTGATTTACCCACGTTTGGACGACCAACAATCGCCACAAACCCACTTTTAAAATCGGCTGGAATTTCAGTGCCTTGTGCACTAAAGAACTGACTAATTAAATCGTTACTGTCGCCTTGCGACTCGTGATCAGCATCTACGTGATCGGAATGAGTAGTCATTAAGACTTTTTCTCCAAAATTTCTAAGATTTCTGCCGCTACTGCCTGTTCAGCAAAGCGACGACTTGAACCTTCACCGTATTTAACAGGGAGCCCTTCAACTGTACATTCAACTTTAAAATGTTGGTTCGGAGCATCACCCTGAATATCTACAACCTCGTAAACCGGGAGAGGTTTTTTACGTGCTTGTAAATACTCTTGCAAACGTGATTTAGGATCTTTCAGTTGATCAGTTGGTTCAATATGATCTAAATATGGCACATACCATTTAAGAACAATCGGTTCCAGAATTTTTAAATCCTGACAATCGACATAGATTGCACCAATGATCGATTCAACGGTATCCGCAAGTATAGACTCACGATGATGACCGCCAGATTTCAACTCACCTGTACTCAAGATTAATTCTTGACTGAGTTTTAAGTCATTGGCAATTTTTCCTAGCGCTTCCTGACGAACCAGTGTCGCACGCATACGCGTTAAACGCCCTTCATTTTCATGCGGGTAGGCATGGTATAGATAATTAGCAATTATCATACCCAACAATGAATCGCCCAGATATTCTAGGCGCTCATAATTGTATTTATGGCTCACCGATCGGTGGGTCAAGGCCAGTTGCAACAATTCAGGTTGTTTAAACTGATAACCGATACGACTTGCTAAACGAGCTTCATTTAGCTTGGACTGAGCTTTGATCAAAACTTTTCTCGAACTTCAACACAATATCAATATTCAATAAGAAAGGTTTTCTTATTTCATAATTTTTTTCCACTCGTAAACCATTATCATTGTTTACTTGTGCAATATCTGAAAATTTAATATCAATCATATTCATATTAAATCGTTTATCCATTTCCTTTACAAATCCAGCTGGACTAATATTCTTAGGAGCACTAACAAGTTGCTCACGGATCTGACTATTAATCATCCGATCCTCAAAATATGGCCCCCATACTGCAATTGCAACCTTCGCCATAAATGCAAAACCAACTACAGCTAACATTATAGCTAAATAAGACGTTCCCCGTTGATGTCTCATTTTATATTCCTATTTTTACAGACTAATCAATACTGCCATTACGACTAAATGAAGGCAGTTTTAAACCAGGTTCCTTATGCATCCACTTGTAAAAAGCCCGTCCAGTGAGGTTTTCTTCAGGCACAAAGCCCCAAAAACGACTGTCCGCACTTTGATCGCGATTATCCCCCATCGCGAAATAGTGACCTTCAGGAACCTTAACTTCCCAATATAAACCATTTTCTGTTGAATATTTACCATTTTCAACATAGTTGATAAATGGTGCTTGGCGCGCAACATTGACGCCTTCAAGCTCACGCATGGTAAACGTATGCTTACCCATGGTTTCTTTATGATAAATCGATGTAGGTGTATCAAGTTGATCTTTTTCACGGCTAAATTCTACAGGAAATTTTGCCACCTTTTGACCATTCACACTCAGTTGACCATGATCGTAAATAATATGATCACCTGGTAAACCGACCACTCGTTTAATATAGCTGATGGTTGGTTGTGGTGGATAACGGAATACAATGACATCACCACGCTCAGGTTCACCGACATCAAGAATTTTTTTATTGACGATAGGTAAACGTACGCCATACTGATATTTATTCACCACAATAAAATCACCTGTCTCTAAAGTTGGAACCATAGAGTCTGATGGAATATTAAATGGCTCATATAAGAATGAACGCATCACCAAAACTATCGCTAGAATCGGCCAGAAATCATAAGCCCATGCGATAACGACATTTTCATTCCCCTTACCTTTGGTCTGCCGTTGCTTCCAGACAAACTTATCCAACAACCAAATTAAGAAAAAAATGACTGTGGCAGGAACAAGGATCAAATTAAAGTCAAAATCCATGAGCTCATAAACCTCTATTTATTATCTTTCTACTTTCAATACAGCAAGGAACGCTTCTTGTGGGATTTCGACGCTGCCCACTTGTTTCATACGTTTCTTACCTTCTTTTTGTTTCGCAAGAAGTTTCTTCTTACGCGATACGTCACCACCATAACATTTAGCCAAAACGTTTTTACGCATCGCTTTTACAGTTGAACGTGCAATGATTTGTGCACCAATCGCTGCTTGAATAGCCACATCGAACATTTGACGTGGAATTAAATCTTTCATTTTTTCCACAAGTGCAATACCACGATGGCGAGCATCTTGTCGGTGGCAAATCATGGCCAAGGCATCAACTTTTTCACCGTTGATTAACACATCCACCTTAACTAGAGATGAACTCTCAAAACGCACAAAGTTATAATCTAACGATGCAAAACCGCGTGAACATGATTTCAATTTATCAAAGAAATCCATCACTACTTCAGCCATTGGGATTTCAAACGTAATGGCCACTTGGTTCGCCATAAACTTCATATTCTTTTGAACGCCGCGACGTTCAACACATAAAGTCATCACATTACCCAAGTATTCTTGCGGTACTAAAATGTGACATTCAGCAATTGGCTCACGTAAGTCTTCAACTGTTGAACCATCCGGCATTTTAGAAGGACTGTCGATATAAATGGTTTGACCATTTTTCATCACCGCTTCATAAATTACGGTTGGTGCTGAAGAAATCAGGTCCAGATCATACTCACGTTCTAAACGTTCTTGTACAATTTCCATGTGCAGCATACCCAAGAAGCCACAACGGAAGCCAAAACCAAGTGCATCTGAACTTTCAGGTTCAAAGAATAATGCGGAGTCATTAATTTGCAGTTTGTGCAGCGCCTCACGGAACGGTTCAAATTCACTTGAATCGATTGGGAATAAACCTGCATAGACCTGTGGTTTGACTTTTTTGAAACCCGGTAAGCTTTCAACTTCTGGTGTAGTTGCCAAGGTAATCGTATCACCAACTGGAGCACCAAAAATATCTTTAATACCCGCGATCACGAAACCAACTTCACCTGCTTCGAGCATGTCAGTTTCTGTATGTTTCGGATTAAAAATACCTACTGAGGTGATGATGTGCGTTTGACCAGTTGATTTCATCAACATTTTATCGCCTTTACGCACACGACCTTCTTTAATACGAACTAAAGAAACCACGCCCAAATAGTTGTCGAACCAAGAGTCAACTATTAAGGCTTGTAATGGTGCATTACGATCGCCTTCGGGTGCAGGAATGACATTGACTAGTGTTTCAAGCACCCCTTCAATGCCTAGACCGGTTTTAGCTGAACACGTCGGTGCTTCAGTCGCTTCGATGCCAATAATGTCTTCAATTTCTTGAATAACACGCTCTGGCTCTGCTTGCGGCAAATCAATTTTATTTAAAACAGGTAGGACTTCTAAACCTTGTTCAATTGCTGTATAGCAGTTAGCAACAGACTGTGCTTCGACACCTTGTGCAGCATCGACAACCAACAGTGCACCTTCACACGCAGCCAATGAACGTGAAACTTCATAAGAAAAGTCAACGTGCCCAGGTGTGTCAATGAAGTTGAGTTGGTATTCTTCACCGTTAGGATGAGTGTAATACAAAGTCACAGACGTAGCTTTAATCGTAATACCACGCTCACGTTCTAATTCCATAGAATCTAGAACCTGTGCCTGCATTTCACGATCTTGCAGGCCACCACAAGTTTGAATAAATCGGTCGGCAAGCGTCGACTTACCATGGTCGATATGCGCAATGATCGAGAAGTTACGAATGTTTTTTATATCAACAGATTTTTTAGCTTGCGCCATGGGCTACCTTGGAAAAATAAAAGCGCTATACATGCAATTCTTTATGCATAGCAAAAGCCGAATAGAAATTGCCGAGGATTATAGCAGATGGATTTTTCAAAGTATCGAAAATAATGCATTGCTTTTATGCTAAGCACTTATCCTGCGTGTAGAACTTAACTAGTCTTCGCTTTAATATGAGGATTCAATTAAAAATCAGAAATCATAAGTACTAAAATCAAGCGGATTTATGCTATCTGCGATGGGTTGATAAGCTTGGGTAAATGTTGGCGACATGCGCTTTGGACGGCCTGTAGCAATTTCAATGCATGCCCACTGTGTATTGCCTGTAAATAATATCGCTTTGTCTTTAGGGCGATAAAATACGTACTGCCGAAACGAATACAATGCATTGATATCATTTAGCCAAGTTCGTAAAATAATCTCCTCACCTTCGAGCGCTGCTTTACGATATTGCACATGATGCTCAACAGCGACCATGGCATGCTTCAATTCAATATATTCTTTTAAGCCTAAACCCAAAGCTTCAATATGTGCTGTCGCGACATCTTGCATCCAACTGACGTACACCACGTTATTCACATGATTTAATGTGTCGATATGTTCAGCTTGAACTGTAATTTTTAAATCAAAGATATCGCTCATAGCGTCCTGCAAATTTTAAATTGTGGCCCACAGTCTACCCATTTTTATCTAAGGGTGAATTGCAAAAACGCTAAAGTTAAAAAACCACTCGCTTGGAGTGGTTTTCATTTAGTAAATCATTACTGAATACGCATGCCCACAATCGCACGCTGTCCCTGACGAATCAAAGAAACACGTGCAATGCTACCATTTTTCAACTCAGAAATAACTTTCACAAAATCTTCAGCATTGTTTACGACTTTATTATTAACTTGGGTGACAACATCCCCCGGCTGAATTCTCGCTTGTGAAGCAATACCACCAGCTCGTACATCTTGAATTAAGACACCGCCTTTTAGACTCAGTTGTTTTAATTCATCTGCGTTTAAGTTGCGAATTGACACCCCAATCACAGGACCTTTTTTCACAGATGTCGTTTCAGCTTTTGCAGGCGTATCATCTGGTGCTGTGATCAAGGTTGCTGAAATATTTTGGCGTTTATCATCACGCAGCACTTCAAGCTGAATACTTTGATTTGGACCTGTACGATTAAGATAATTCAGCAGTTCGCCTGTACGTGAAATTGGTGTGCCATTAAATTTCAAAATGACATCACCCACTTTAAAGCCAGCTTTTGCAGCTGGTGAATTTGGTGCAACTTGAGTAATCAAAGAGCCTTCTGGTTTTGAAAGGTTATAAGACTCTGCAAGATTACGATCGATATCTTGTAGCATGACGCCTAAATAAGCACGTGTTACCTTGCCGTTTTTCTTTAATTGGTCTGCAACATCCATTGCAACATCAATGGGAATCGAGAACGATAACCCCATATAACCGCCTGTACCACTAAAGATACGAGAATTTACCCCGACCACTTCACCAGACTGATTAAATAATGGACCACCAGAATTACCCGGGTTCAATGCCACGTCAGTTTGAATGAATGGAACCGAGGTTTCTCCCATCATATTACGCATTTTAGCACTAACGATTCCTGCCGAAGCTGAATAGTCGAAGCCAAATGGTGAACCAATGGCCAACACTGGCTCACCTACACGTAAACGGTCAACATTGCCTGTGCGTAGCTCAGGAAAATTTGAACCTTTGACCTTTAACAAAGCCACGTCAGTCCGCTCATCACTACCCACAACTGTGGCATCAATTTCACGGCGGTCATTCAGTACGATGGTGACTTTCGAGGCATCTTCTACCACATGGTGATTTGTCAATAAATAACCATCTTTACTAATAAAGAATGCGCTTCCATAACCGGTCTTTTCTTGCGGCATTTTTTGCTGCGGAATAA
Organism: Acinetobacter sp. YH12023; assembly: GCF_013420135.1. Classification (NCBI taxonomy): domain Bacteria; kingdom Pseudomonadati; phylum Pseudomonadota; class Gammaproteobacteria; order Moraxellales; family Moraxellaceae; genus Acinetobacter; species Acinetobacter sp. YH12023. The sequence continues at coordinate 133,300 of NZ_VOYU01000002.1, read as the reverse complement.
CCACCTGATTACCGAAAAAGCGTCGTAATATTTCTGGGACTTGTTGCTGCAAAAGCTCTTCTTGACTAAGCTTTTTAACCACATTCACGCTTACGACAGCTGGGCTGACTTGTTCAACCAAATTGGAAAAATCAACAGGACCCGCTGCCTGAGTCTGCACGCTAGCAACCGTAAACACAGCCGCATAGAGTCCCTTTTGTAAATACGATTTATTCATTGTTAGCATTCACTCAATTGTGCTTATCATTTGAAATACGTTAGTTTTTATCACAATGCAAGTCTAAGCTTCGTAATAAAATGTTTGATGATTATTTATGATAAACAATCTTAAACATTCCTTAAATATTACAGATCTATGAATATTTTTCATTATTTAGTTAATTTATAGTCATTGCGTTTATAAGAAAAAACAGTTGTGATGATCGGACATTTTTTAAAATTAGCTGATGGACATGTCTAATTTAAACACGATACATCAATTTGATGTAATTATTGTGGGAAGTGGCGGTGCAGGCCTAAGTTTAGCCCTATCGCTACCAGATCATTTTAATATTGCTGTTTTAGCTAAATCGACGCTGACGGATGCCAGTACATATTATGCCCAAGGTGGTGTTGCTGCCGTCCTCGATAAAACAGATTCTATTGAACAGCATATCAATGACACCATGATTGCCGGTGCGCATTTATGTGAAATGGCGGCGGTAAAACAAACCGTTGAAGGTGGTAAATCTTCTGTCGATTTTCTACTGAATCAGGGTGTGCAATTTACTTTAGACGAACAAGAACAGTTACATCTGACACGTGAAGGTGGTCACTCTCACCGGCGGATTATCCATGCAGCAGATGCCACAGGTCGTGCTATTTCCACAACATTGGTTGAACGTGCGCAAGAAAAAGCCAATATTCATATTTTTGAAAATTTTATTGCAATCGATTTAATCACCGCACAAAAATTAAATCCTGAAACTGAAAACCGTGCTCTCGGTCTGTATGCTTTAGATGAAAAAACCGAAAAAGTACATACCTTTTTAGCACCCTTCACTGCCCTTGCCTGTGGTGGTGCCATGAAGGCATATTTATATACATCAAATCCCGACATTGCGACGGGTGATGGTATTGCCATGGCGTATCGTGCAGGCTGCCGTGTTGCCAATATGGAGTTTAACCAATTCCATCCAACCTGTTTATATCATCCTCAAGCTCGCTCTTTCTTAATTACCGAAGCGATGCGTGGCGAAGGTGCCTATTTACGTCTTCCAGATGGTGAACGCTTTATGCTGCGCTTTGATGAGCGTGCCGAATTAGCACCACGCGATATCGTAGCGCGCGCTATTGATTATGAAATCAAACGTCTAGGAATCCGTCATGTTTGGCTTGATATCACCCATAAACCTGCAGAATTTGTCAAAGAACATTTTCCAACATTGTATGCACGCTTAATGGAACTCGGTATTGATATTACCAAAGAAATGATTCCGGTGGTTCCGGCAGCACACTACACCTGTGGTGGCGTTGTGGTCGATGAAAACAGTCAGACCGATATTCCAGGCCTATATGCCATTGGGGAAACCTCTTATACCGGCCTACATGGTGCAAACCGTATGGCGAGTAACTCCTTACTGGAATGTTTCGTTTATGGCATGAGTGCTTCAGCACATATCACAGCACAGCATCAAGGGACTTATCAGGCACCTCATGTCCCAGAATGGGATGACTCGCAAGTGACTAACCCTGATGAAGATGTAGTGATTTTGCAAAATTGGGACGAGCTTCGCCAAACCATGTGGAACTACGTGGGCATTGTCAGAACGACCAAGCGCCTCCAACGTGCCCTACACCGCATTGAAATGCTTAAGCGTGAAATCACCGAGTATTACCAAGATTACCAAGTCAGTAAAAATCTGATTGAACTCCGTAACTTAGTATTGGTATCAGAAATGATTGTGCGCTGTGCAATGGAACGTAAAGAGTCTCGTGGTCTGCATTTCACTTTAGACTATCCTGAACAAGCAGACGAACTACGTAAAACGGTGTTAAGTCCACCCGATTTCACGGTTGATTGCCCTGTAGTTAATACTGAGTTAGTCTCTTAAAACTTTTAAATCAAAAAAAGCCGCACATGAAGTCGGCTTTTTTCGATTTTACTATCCATAAATACGTAGCGCAGCTTTGAAAGTTTCTAAGTGCAGATTTACAAGATCATTCATGTTTTGATAGCCCCCAGCCAATACAAACATCAGCGGAATATCTGCACGTTTAGCCAATTTAAAGACCATTTCTTCGCGTTTCTGTATCAAAGCGGTACTAAACCATGATGAGCCAAATGGGTCAGCTTGATGACAATCCATTCCTGCTTGATAAATGATTAAATCTGCACCCCATGCTTTGGCATGCTGTATTCCCTCATGTATAGCCAAGGTATATTGTGCAAAATTTCCACGATCTTTATGCACATGCCGAGTTAAAGAACGTTCATAAGTAGGACAACCAAAACGTAGCCCATAAATACTAAAGTTAAAAAGGTTCTCTAAGCGTCTAGTAAACTCAGCTGTACCATTCCCCCCATGTTGATCGCAATCGAGTACAAAGATTTTTTTATTCGGATTCTGCTGTGCCACCAAAGCCAAACCATTGAATGTGCAAAATGATCCGCCATATTCATACACTGCATGATGAAAACCCTGTGCAACATTTGCTGCAATGCCTTTTTGCAAAGCCATTTCTGCTGCCATCAACTGTCCTGCATTTATTCTCAGCACTGCATCTCGAAGCTGAGTATTCCAAGGCTTAAAACCTGAAAAGGTCGCAAGCTTAGTGGGCTGCCCTGTCATAAATGCGTCCACATAAGCAGGATCATGCACTTGGCTTAAAATTTCAGCGTCAATACACTCAGGTTCGTGTATTCGGATGTTCTGCCATTGTTCTAAAGCTGTTCCAACTGCTAATAATTTTTCCATACTATTGGTATGGGTATGAGCAAAATATTTTGGCGAAAAGCATACATCTAACATGATGGAAACACTCAAAGTTGCGCTATTGCCACATCTATTAATTGCTGAAGCTCAGTCGTACCTGGACTATACAGACCATTATCCACTTGCTGCTGAAAATGCGTACTGAATGCACGTTTTCGATTTTGTGGCGACACAGCCAAAGTCGTTAAGCGTAAAAACCACCAACCAGAAATGGCCTGATAAGGAATCACAAAACCTTTAAACTCACGATTTTGTCGTTTTTCAACTAATTGTTCAGCATCATAACTCACGGAAAAAAGTGAACCCGCTGGAATACGAACACCATTCATGAGTACAGGTTTCAAGCTGATACAAGAATGGTTATCCCCCATATTTAACTTTTCCATAAATAAGGGCTGACCGTATTCATCTACAAAAATATTAATTTCACCGCTACGTAATACACGTCGATGTGCAATTTTCAAAAAGAAATTTTCAGCCATTGGACATGAGCCAACTTTTGGCTTATCAACCAGTGCTTGCACTTCAACAATTTGGTTTTCAATCGAGGATTTTGGCAAAATCACATCTTCAATCAAGGAACAAATAAGCTGACTTTCTTCCAAATTTGCATGTTGCTGGATTTGACGCAAACTTTTTTGAAAATGCAATTCTTTCTGTAAAACCTCGTAAAAGTCTGGGGATTGTTTCAATTGCTGAATATTTTGATTTAAATTTTGATTTAAATCTAGATGACGCCAACTAGACAAATCTAAATGATAAGCACGACTTTGATCTAAAATTTTGCGTAAACCATGCGTGTCATATTGATCAAAGAGTTTGAGATCTTGAAATTCATGTGATGCACGCGGCAAATTAATATATTCAGCTAATACACGTGTGGCTTGAGTATATCCACAGCCACGTCGTTCTGTTTGATGTGAGTAATGCTCATTCAGCATTTCTGTCAATTTTTCTGACAAAGGATATGCATGCTCCTGAAAGAGCCGAACAACTTCATGTGCAGTAGCAGTCATGTATTTAACCAATCAAATCTGTGATTCAATTATAGATTTAAAATAACACTTATGAGTTAATTGATTTTTACTAAGCTATTGAAATTATGCAAATAAAAATACACTACGCAGAAAATTCACCAACCAATGCACAATTTATTTAGACAGACTGCTGCATTTTAATCCAATCTAATTGATCAACTGCATATTTTCAGTTCAATATCGCTGCGGAGGAATCGAATAGCTACCGGTAATATGAGCCACAGGCTCTTCAACACCCTCTGAATAAACCAATACCTCACCATAAATGATGCTTTTACCGACTTTAAGTAATCGACATTCTCCCCGCAAATCTTTATTCGCCTCAGGCTTCCTTAAAAAGTTAATATTCATACTTGTGGTGACTGCAAGTCCGACAATTCCAATCTCTGCAAGTATTGCCACATACAATGCAAAGTCCGCCAAAGTCATCATGGTTGGGCCAGAAATCGTATTGCCCGGTCTTAGATCTTGTTCTGTGACATGCCAAATTAAGGTCGCGGTTTGCTGTCCAACTTCTTTAATCGTGCAGTTTTTTAAACTTGGGGCAAATTCACGTTGTAAAAAATCAATAATCGCCTGCTTTCGATGCGGCATAAAAAAATCATCCATAACTTATGCTATGAATGATTTTTAAATCAAATACCTAAAGATTACTATGGCATTTTAGATCTGCTGCAAATGCAATAATGCCTGTTGAAAAACCTGTTCAGGTGTTTGCGTCGCATCAAGGCGCTTCATGCGTGCAGGCTCATTTTCATGGATTTCAGCAAAACCTGAACGCACTTTCTCAAAGAACGTTGCTTTCTCTTGTTCAAAACGGTCTAAAGCACCACGCTCTCTTGCTCTTAACATTCCTGTTTCAATCGGTGCATCAAGCCAAAAAGTAATATCCGGTATACGCGCAACAAAACTTGCATTTAAGACATTGAGCTTGTCACGATCTAAACCACGTCCTGCACATTGATAAGCAAAACTCGAATCAGCAAAACGATCACATAAAACGATTTTACCTTCTGCCAATGCAGGTAAAATCACGCGCGCCAAATGCTGTGCGCGTGCAGCATACATAAGTAACAACTCTGTATCATCACTCATTGCTTCATCATAATTGACGGCCAAAAGTAATGCACGAATTTGTTCAGCCATAGGTGTACCACCCGGCTCACGTGTAAGTACAACATTTTTACCCAAATTTTGGAAATGATCATGTAATTTACGAATGAGTGTAGTTTTACCCACACCTTCCGTACCTTCAAAGCTAATAAACATGCTCACTCCTTAGTTTTTCGCACGAATTACAGATAAATATTCTTGTACCGCGCGGTTATGGTCTTGCAAATTACTACTAAATTTATGGCCGCCATTTCCTGTTGCAACAAAATATACATTGTTAGATGAATCAGGATGCATCGCGGCTTCAATTGCTTTTTGACTCGGCAAAGCAATCGGTGTAGGCGGTAAGCCATTGATCGTATAAGTATTATATGCTGTAGGTGTACGTAAATCTTGGCGAGTGATATTGCCTTGGTATTTATCGCCCATGCCATAAATCACAGTTGGATCTGTTTGCAAACGCATCCCTTGTTTGAGACGACGCACAAATACACCAGACACTTGTTCAAGCTCACTATCAATACTGGTTTCTTTTTCAATAATCGACGCCATAATTAAGGCTTCATATTTATCTTTGTACGGTAAATTTTGAGCTCGATTAGTCCAAGCCTGATCTAAGGCTTTGATTTGTCGGTTATATAAATCCTTCAAAATTTTTCGATCAGACTCGCCTTTTGCAAAGAAATACGTATTCGGTGCAAATAATCCTTCAGGGTGTGAATACGGAATGCCGAGCTCTTTTAAGATTTCTGCATACGGTAAATGACTGATGTCATGCGTTACCAATGGGTCATTTTTTAAAGTATCAATGAGTTGCTTAAATGTCGTCCCTTCGATCACTAGAATTCGATTCATTTGCGCATTTTCAGAATTAGAAATCAACTCCATAACTTCTCGCACACTCATGCCTTCATGGATTTCATACACACCTGCTTTTAAGGTGTCATTGATCATGAACTTTTGGTACAACTTCAAAATAATAGGAAAATTAACTTGTTTCTCTTTGGCTAGTCTGTCAATAAATCCTGAATAGGTATCCCCTGCACCAATCGCCAACATTTGCTTTTTGCCTTCCACAGGATAGGCTTTAAACAAACTCGACCACAGTAAGATCGCCACAAGTACAACGATACCAAGTAGCACAACCAAACATGCTTTAAATGGAAAACCTGCTTTGGCAGATTTTTTCTTATTTGTTTTTTTAGACACGGTGGACATATTAACGAATCTGACTTAATTGAAGTGTTCGGAAAAGTTCAATACAAGCTTGAACATCTAACTCAACTCCATTCAGAGTTGATGCAATTTTCATGGGACTTAAGGCATTACAGAAAAAAACACTCTGAAAATGCGTAATTTCATCCATATTGACGTGACGTTGAGTACATGGAATCTGAAGCTGCTGCATCCGTTTTAAAATTTCTGCACGCATGACACCATGTACGCCATTATAACGAAGTTCGGGCGTAATCCATCCTTCATTTGTGCGAATAAAACAATTACTGCTCACACCTTCGACAACTGTACCTTGCACATCCGTCACTAAAGCTTCGCCCCATGGGGTTTGATCCAACTCTGCTTTGAGCATGACTTGTTCTAATCGATTTAAGGACTTTAAGCCCACCAAACTTGGCATGGTTAACCCAATAGCTTGATGTAATACACCACTTTCGACAGTTTCGTACTCAAAATCTGCAACGGTTTTGGGGTAATAAAACACCCAAACATCTGCTGGGTGCTCAGGTAAACTATAGCCACGCTGACCAATACCACGACTCAACACAATTTTTAAAGTGCCATTGACGACCTCTTGTTTACGTAACAATTTTAAAGTGTCTTCAATAAGGTTTAAATCTGCATTTAGCTTTAATCGCTCATTGCTCAGTTTTAATCGTGCAATATGCAAAGCTAAAAGTTCTATTTGTCCTTGGCGAATACGTGCCGTGCTAAAACAGCCATCGCCATAGTGAAAGGCGCGATCCAGTAAATTAACTTGTTCTATTTGCTGCGCATTTTTAAAACACTGCATACGTCGTCATCCCAATTACATCACTTTATTTTAAAAAATAATCGCTCAGCATATATTTCTTTTTTGTTCATATTAAATTCTTTTTTAATTATTTTTTCTGCATTAAAACTACAGATATTCTTGCCTCATCCAACAAAACATGTATAAAAATTGAGGACAACATGAATCTATCGAAATTAAAACTTGGGGTTTTGGCTGCATTCATTTCTGCCACAGCATTCAGTGCATCTGCCAAAGATTTCTTAAATGTGTCATATGATCCAACCCGTGAATTGTATGACAACTTCAATAAAGACTTTAGTGTTTACTGGAAAAAAACCACAGGCCAAGACATTAACTTTAAACAATCTCATAGTGGATCAGGTAAACAGGCTCGTGCTGTTATTGATGGTCTAGATGCCGATGTCGTCACTTTGGCCTTGGCTGCAGATATTGATGAAATTGCTGCACGTGGTTTAGTTGCAAAAGACTGGCAAAAGAAATTCCCACAAAATTCAACGCCGTATACGTCAACCACTGTGTTCTTAGTACATAAAGGCAACCCGAAAGGCATCAAAGACTGGGGCGATTTAATTAAACCGGGTGTCGACATTATTACCCCGAACCCAAAAACATCGGGCGGTGCGCGTTGGAACTATCTAGCAGCGTGGGCTTGGGCCAAACATCAAGCAGGTGGTAATGATACAAAAGCCCAAGAATTTGTCCGTCAAATTTATAAGCAAACCAAAGTTCTCGACTCAGGCGCACGTGGTGCAACAACTACATTCGCTGAACGTGGTATTGGTGATGTATTGCTGGCTTGGGAAAATGAAGCACATTTGGCAGTTCGTGAACAGCCAGGTAAGTTTGAGATTGTGACCCCTTCACTTTCTATCTTGGCCGAGCCGCCTGTTGCGATTGTAGAAAAAAATGCCAAGAAAGATGGCAATGAAAATTTAGCCAAAGCGTATTTAAATTATCTGTACTCACCTGCAGGTCAAACCATTGCTGCACAGAACTTTTATCGTCCACGTAATGCTGCGGTACTAGCAAAATATAAATCCGTCTTTAAACCTTTAAAATTAGTGACTATTGATAAAGAGTTTGGCGGTTGGAGCAAAGTGCAGAAAAAGCATTTTGAAAATGGTGGCGTCTTTGACCAAATCGTGAAGACCAATAATTCCAAATAATGCTTTAAATACCGAAAAGCATCGTCCTTTCGCATAAGGTCGATGCTTTTTTTTCGTAGCTACGTCTGTTATCTTTTTTATTCATATAAAATTCGTTTTTAATTATTTTTTATGCATAAAGATTGGCGCTATTCTTCACCCATGTTACAGATAAAGTAAAAATTATTGAGGTTCACATGAGTATTTCCGCAAAATTAAAATTGGGTGTTCTTGCTGCAGTCATTTCGACGGTTTCTTTTGGCGCAGCTGCAAAAGACTTCTTAAACGTATCTTACGACCCAACGCGTGAACTCTATGAAAGTGTGAATAAAGACTTCAGCAAATATTGGGAAAGCCGTACAGGTCAAAAAATTAATTTTAAACAATCTCATGGTGGTTCAGGCAAACAAGCGCGTGCCGTCATTGATGGCTTAGATGCCGATGTGGTGACTTTAGCTCTCGCAGCAGATATTGATGTGATTGCAGAAAAAGCCAAACTTTTACCTGCAGATTGGCAAAAGAAACTTCCGCAAAACTCAACGCCATATACCTCAACGATTGTATTCTTAGTCCGTAAAGGCAACCCCAAAGCAGTTAAAGATTGGGGCGATCTAGTTAAACCAGGCGTGGGTATTATCACCCCAAACCCGAAAACCTCAGGCGGTGCACGTTGGAACTATTTAGCTGCGTGGGCTTGGGCAAAACATCAAGCGGGTGGTAATGATACAACAGCTCAAGAATTTGTCCGTAAGATTTATAAAAACACCAAAGTACTCGATTCAGGCGCACGTGGTTCGACTACGACCTTTGCTGAACGTGGCATTGGTGATGTATTACTGGCTTGGGAAAATGAAGCACATTTAGCGATTCGTGAACAACCGGGTAAATTTGAAATTGTGACCCCTTCACTTTCAATTTTAGCTGAGCCACCTGTTGCTGTTTTAGAAAAAAATGCAGAGAAAAAAGGCAATCTTTATTTAGCCAAAGGTTATTTAAACTTCCTTTATTCACCACGTGGTCAGCAAATCGCAGCTCAGAACTTTTACCGTCCACGTAACGCTACAACGCTTGCACAATACGCATCAGTCTTTAAGCCACTTAAACTCGTAACCATTGATAAAGAATTTGGTGGTTGGGATAAAGTCCAAAAAGCACACTTTGAAAATGGCGGCGTGTTTGACCAAATCGTCAAAGCCAACAATGGAAAATAAGACCATTCATTGACTGAATCAGGAGAACTTGACATGACACATACAGTAATTGTCCCGGGTGTAGGCGGTAGTGAACACGCACATTGGCAATCTTGGTTACAACGTCAGCTCATGTCTAGCTCTCGTGTTCAGCAAAAAGACTGGAATCATCCTGTACTCAAGGACTGGATTAAACAATTCGTTAAAACCGTACGACCTTTACAGGGTGAAATTCAAATTGTGGCGCATAGCTTTGGTTGTTTAACCACGGTGGCAGCATTGGCCTTGTATCCAGAACTCAATAAAAAAATCAAAAATTTAGTTTTGGTTGCGCCAGCCAATCCAGCACGCTTTGGAGAAAAAGGCTTTGCACGCGACAGTACAACGGATTACAAAGCATTTTTTCATCAGCTGAGTATTCGTGTGCCGACAACGATGTTGATTAGTGAAAATGATCCTTGGCTTGGCTTTGAAGATGCAAAACAACTTGCAGGTGCTTGGAAGCTCTACCCTGTGAATATGGGCGCTGTAGGACACATTAATGTTGCATCAGGTTTTGGGCCGTTTCCTGAAATTTTCAATTACTTAATTTCAGAAAACCACATGAAACATATCAGCTTTACTGATGAAAACAAGTATTTATTTCAATTTGCTTTTTAAGTACTGAGCATTAAGCTTGTCGCAAAATCATTTATTCAATTTTGCTGACCTTTTAAGTCAGCTTTTCTCATTTTGAGGAGTCATCATGTCGCAGCGATCCCGAGTGCTGCCAGGATTTGGTCTTTCTCTAGGCTTTACCCTAGCGTATTTATCCTTAATTGTGCTCATTCCCCTTTCGGCCGTATTTATTAAATCTTTAGGTATCGGTTGGGATGGACTATGGGAAATTTTAAGCTCAGAACGTATTTTAAAATCGTTACAACTGAGTTTTAGTGCCGCCATTATTGCTGCGTTAGTCAATGTGGTTTTTGGTTTGCTCTTAGCATGGTGTTTGGTTCGTTATACCTTCCCGGGTAAACGTATTATCGATGCATTGGTTGATTTACCTTTTGCATTGCCAACTGCCGTTGCTGGTATTGCACTGACTTCGTTATATGCACCGACTGGTTGGATCGGTCAGTACCTTGAACCCATTGGCATTAAAGTCGCATATACCCCGATCGGTATTACCTTGGCTCTCATCTTTATTGGTATTCCTTTTGTGGTTCGTACTGTACAGCCTGTACTGAGCGACCTAGAAACTGAACTTGAAGAAGCAGCTTCTGCACTGGGTGCAAATCGCTTTCAGATTGTGACCAAAGTGATCTTACCTATTCTATTTCCTGCGCTGTTAACAGGTTTTGCTTTGGCCTTTGCTCGTGGTGTGGGTGAATATGGATCGGTGATTTTTATCGCAGGTAACCAACCCTTCAAGACTGAAATTGCCCCATTGATGATTATCTCTCGCCTTGAAGAATATGATTATGCAGGTGCGACCACGATTGCTGTTGTGATGCTGGTGATTTCTTTTGCCATTTTATTCTTAATTAACTTGGTTCAAGCATGGGCAAGTCGCCGTACAGGGAGAACTGCACGATGAATACGAACAGTAATGCGCTTGCGGAAAAATTACAGTCGCGTGATGCAACGCGTGAACCGACATGGGTTCGTTATACCCTGATCATCATTGCTTTAATTTTCTTCTTAAGCTGCCTGATTCTGCCATTGGTTTTGGTTTTCGTTGAAGCCTTTAAACAAGGTGTTGGCGTTTACTTCCAAGCACTGGTACATCCAGATACATTATCAGCAGTAAAACTTACGTTACTGACAGCTGTGATTGCCGTACCGTTAAACGTCGTTTTTGGTGTAGCTGCGGCATGGTCTGTTGCCAAGTTTAATTTCCGTGGTAAATCTATTTTAACCACGATTATTGATATGCCATTTTCAGTCTCTCCAGTCATTGCAGGCTTAATGTTGGTACTGATTTTTGGTACTCAAGGTTGGTTAGGCGGCTGGCTGATGGATAACGACATCAAAATTTTATATGCCGTTCCAGCCATTGTCCTTGCTACTGTGTTTATTACCGTTCCTTTTGTGGCACGTGAGTTGATTCCATTAATGGAAGCTCAAGGGACTGAGGAAGAAGAAGCGGCAATCGTCTTGGGTGCTTCAGGCTGGCAGACATTCTGGAAAGTGACACTTCCAAATATCAAATGGGGCTTAATCTACGGCGTGATTCTCTGTAATGCACGTGCAATGGGTGAGTTTGGTGCAGTTTCAGTGGTTTCAGGTCACATTCGCGGCGAAACCAACACCTTACCGCTACACGTAGAAATCCTTTATAACGAATATACCTTTAGTGCTGCTTTTGCTGTGTCTTCACTATTAGCGCTCTTGGCGATTGTGACCCTGATTTTAAAAACATGGGTTGAACTACGTCAGGAACGACAAGACAAGCGTAAAGAAGATTCACAAGTTTCTTAAGGAATGACCTCATGAGTATTCAAGTAAAAAATATTGAAAAACACTTTGGTGCATTCCATGCACTTAAAAATATCTCTTTAGATTTTCCTGATGGTCAGCTCGTTGCGCTGCTTGGCCCATCAGGCTGTGGTAAAACTACTCTGCTACGTATCATTGCAGGTCTTGAATCTGCCGATGGCGGTCAAGTGATTTTAGAAGGTGAAGATGCCACTAAAGTTCACGTCCGTGAACGTGAAGTTGGTTTTGTATTCCAGCATTATGCACTGTTCCGCCATATGACCGTATTTGACAACATTGCTTTTGGTTTACGCGTACGCCCACGTGCAATACGCCCATCTGAAGCTGAAATCAAAAAACGGGTTACTCGTTTGCTTGATCTTGTTCAGCTTGGTTTCTTGGCTGACCGTTACCCAGCTCAGCTTTCAGGTGGTCAACGTCAACGTATTGCCTTAGCGCGTGCTTTAGCGGTTGAACCGCGTGTGTTATTACTGGATGAACCTTTTGGTGCATTGGATGCCAAAGTTCGTAAAGAATTACGCCGCTGGTTACGTACCTTGCATGACGAACTCCACATCACCTCTATTTTCGTGACCCATGACCAAGAAGAAGCGCTTGAAGTGGCCGATCAAATCATTGTGATGAATAAAGGCAACGTAGAACAGATAGGCTCGCCACGTGAAGTTTATGAAAAACCTGCAACACCGTTTGTATTTGACTTTTTAGGTCAAGCCAACCGTTTTGAAGGTCAAAATAGCAATGGCCTTTTTCAAATTGGTGAAGACCGAATTTTGTTGCCACAAAATGCCAATGCACCGCAAGGCAATGTCATTGCCTTTGCTCGTCCGGATGAACTGCGTATTCATGCACAGCCGCAAGAAAATGCCATCCAAGCGATTTTTGTACGTGAGCTTTGGATTGCAGGTAAAGTCATTGCTGAACTGCATGACCGCCAAGGCAATCTGATCGAAATTTCATTAACGGCTGATGAAGCGAAAGCGCATCAATTCCGCCCAAATCAAACGGTATGGTTAAGTGCAACTAACTTGCATTTATTTGAAAACCAAGTTGCATAAAACAATAAGTTGGGGCCTTCACAAGCCCCACTTGCTTTTAAGGTAAAATAAAATTATGAATTTCCAACAATTAAGAATTATTCGAGAAACAGTACGTCAGAATTTTAATTTAACAGAAGCGTCTGCTGCACTTTACACCTCGCAGTCTGGCGTGAGTAAACACATCAAAGATCTAGAAGATGAACTTGGTGTACAGCTGTTTATCCGTAAAGGTAAACGTCTACTCGGTTTAACCGAACCAGGCCAGTCATTATTGGGTATCGTTGAACGTATGCTCGTAGATGCAGATAATATTAAACGTCTGGCAGATGACTTCAACAAAGTAGATGAAGGGACATTGACGATTGCGACCACACATACGCAAGCACGTTATGTCTTGCCGCCGATTGTGAACCAATTTAAAAAAGAATTTCCAAAAGTTCATCTAATTTTGCAACAAGCAAGTCCTGTAGAAATTACAGAAATGCTTCTTCAAGGTGAAGCGGATATCGGGATCGCAACCGAATCATTAACCAATGAAGATAACCTGGCAAGCGTGCCTTACTACAACTGGCAACACAGCATCATTACGCCTAAAGAGCACCCACTGACCCAAAAATCAAATATCACCATTGAAGATTTATCGAACTATCCAATTATTACCTATCACGGTGGTTTTACAGGTCGTTCAAAAATTGATAAAGCCTTTGAAGATTCAGGCTTTGATGTTGATATCGTGATGTCCGCACTTGATGCAGACGTTATTAAAACCTATGTTGAACTCAATATGGGGGTGGGTATTGTCAACGATGTGGCATATGACCCAGAACGTGATTACCGTTTAAAACAAATTCCTACCGATATTTTTGGTGTTAATACCACTTGGATTGCTGTTCGCAAAGGACATTTACTACGCGGTTATGGCTATGAGTTTATTTCTTTATGTTCACCAGATGCTGACATCAAAGCGTTGAAAAAAGTCGCTTACCCAGAAGACTGATACCCCAATTGACGAATTAAAGAGGACACATGCTGTCCTCTTTTTTATTGGTAAATTCATATTTTATCTAAGTTTTCTTGGTTTTATTTTTAATTGTGATTAAAATACGTTCAACATAATAAAAATTAAAACTTCATTACTTCCGACCCATAAGCCAGAACTTTATGAAAAATCAATTCGTCGCAGTGGCAGTCGGTATCGTCTGCCCCATACAAATCATGTATGCAGCAGGGATAGAAAACTCAGATCAATCGATCTCGGCCTTTTTTGAACCCGGAAATTATACTGAAGCCAGTTTCGCTTATGTTGATGCTCAAATTGACGGGAAAGTACAGAACCAAGCTTCAATTAGTCAACTAGGCGTAACTGATTTTTCTACAGGGAATCTTGCCCATCAACAATTTTCTGGGAAATTAGCACTCAAAATTCAACCACATGAAAGTATTTCTGCGGGAGTAATTTATGAGCAACCTTTTCATACTGATATCAGTTATCAATATAGTCCTCGCTTACCAGATAGCTCAAATATCGATATTGAAAGCGCCGATATTAACTTTAGAACGCATAACCTAACTGGACTGGTAGGCTATCAACCCAATAATAATTGGAATATTTATAGCGGTTTAAGCCTACAAACATTTAAAGGTGATTTAAAAATTTCTGGGCAACAATATGCTGCTCTCAATGGCTACCATGCCTATTTTAAACAAGATGAAGCGCTTGGTTGGCTGCTCGGTTTAAGCTATCAAATCCCTGAATATGCTATTAAAACTAGCCTAACCTATCGTTCAAAAATCAAACATGAAAATAAGACCTCTGAATCAACTTTATATTCAAATGGTCCTTTTCAATTAGTACCAGAAACCCATACCTCCATTCAAACGCCACAAAGCGTCAATTTTGAATTTCAAACAGCCATTAGCCCACACAATGTTGTTTATGGCACAGTTCGGTGGATTAATTGGAAAGATTTCAACATTCAGCCACCGCAGTTTAATGCCGTGCTTCAATACGCAGCACTCGATCAACAATACCGTGATTTAGCTGATATCCAATTGGTGGAATATCAGAAAGATCAATGGTCAGGAAAGTTAGGGATTGCACATCAATTGAATCCGAATTGGCTCGCTGCTGCAGAGTTTATTTGGGACAACGGGACAGGAAATGCAGCGTCTACCTTAAACCCAAGTGATGGCTATCGAGGTTTAGGTTTAGGTATGATGCATAAATTTAACCCGAACAATTTTCTAGCGACTGGCCTGTATTATATGAAACTCTCAAAACCATCGAATACTGAAACATCTCATATTTCAGGTCTTGCAAGTGTCTCAGACAATGATGCCATGATCTATGGTCTGAAATTTGGTCACAGATTTTAAACGCTTTCTAAAAACAAAAAAAACGAGCCGAAGCTCGTTTTTTTTGTTTCAGTAAGAACTTACCAATGGTAGCTCACACCTACTTTACCTACTGGAAGCCATTCGTATTTGTCATCTTGTTCGATGCTACGTTCATGGTCAGCAAGTAATTCGCGGTCAGCAGGAGTACCACCAACAGCCGTTAATTTTGCAGTTGGGTTACCAGTGTAATAAGCACCTACTTCACCGAATACGCCCCAGTTTTTATTCAATTTTGGTGCAAAACCAAGACCTAGGTATGGTGCGATATCGTTATCGTAAGATACTTTACCGTTTAGACGTTCGAAAGAAGTTTCTTTACCATCAATTTCGATTTCACCGCTTTTCGCTGTAGATTTCAAGCCATATTCAGTGTCGATATAACCTACACCCGCAGCAACATAAAGACCTTGAGCCCATGGATTAGCACTTGCACCCCAAGGACGTACTTCTGCATTTAAGTAACCAACTTTGTTATCCATATCCATGTCGTATTTTACGCCATCTACAGATAAGTCATCTGACCATGAAATATCACCACCGTTATAACCTAAAGCAAGGCCGACGTATGGGTTCGCAGTCCAAAGTAACGCACCACCATAACCAGTCGTACCCACTTCTAGACGAGCGCCAGTTGGGATAAGTTGGTTTTGATCAAATGCATAGCCATCATGAACTACAGAGGTATCTGCCATTGCAGTACCTGCAGCAGTAAGTAGAGCAGCTACTGTTAATAAACGTAATGATTTCATGTGTTTCTCCTCAAAATAAACTGTTATTCAGATTTTACAGACTTGTTATATGGCACATGTTAAAAGGAAACACAGCTCAACATTTATGCAAATTTACTGATTTTTTGTTAACTTTTGATACATTTAGATTTTAATATTGATTAATAAAGAGTTTTTGTTTCATTCTTTTAAATATAATAATGATTCTTGAGAACAATTCTGTATATTTTGCGTATTTTTTATACAAACCTTATGAAAATGCTAAATTCATCACTCTTAATTTCTTGGTTTTAGTGCTTGCTTAATAATTAATTCCGATCCTAGGCCGATTTACCATCTATTTTTAACTCGATATAGTGTAAAATCTTGGAAAATTTTTTTCTGGATGGAAGAACATGTCTCAGCTTTCAACAATCATTGAACAAGCGTTTGAAGACCGTGCTAATTTCACTGCAGCTGACTGTCCTGCTGAAGTACGTGCAGCAGTAGAAGAAGTGATCGCTGGCCTAGACAACGGTACATTACGTGTTGCTGAAAAAATTGATGGTGAATGGATTGTTCATCAATGGGTGAAAAAAGCCGTTTTGCTTTCATTCAAATTGAACGACAACAAACCAATGGAAGCTTGTGACTTACGCTTCTATGACAAAGTTGATACTAAGTTCTCTGACTGGACTGAAGAACAATTTAAAGCTGCTGGTGTACGTGTAGTACCACCTGCTGTAGCACGTAAAGGTTCTTTCCAAGCAAAAAATGTTGTATTGATGCCTTCATATGTCAATATTGGTGCATATGTTGACGAAGGTACTATGGTTGATACATGGGCAACCGTTGGTTCATGTGCTCAAATTGGTAAAAATGTTCACTTATCTGGTGGCGTTGGTATTGGTGGCGTTCTTGAACCACTTCAAGCGAATCCAACAATTATTGAAGATAACTGCTTCATCGGTGCACGTTCTGAAATCGTTGAAGGCGTAATCGTAGAAGAAGGTTCTGTGATTTCTATGGGCGTATTCATTGGTCAATCGACTAAGATTTATGACCGTGAAACTGGCGAAATCCATTACGGTCGTGTTCCTGCTGGCTCTGTTGTGGTTTCTGGCAGCCTGCCTTCTAAATGCGGTAAATACAGCCTATATGCTGCAGTAATCGTGAAAAAAGTTGACGCGAAAACTCGTGCGAAAACAAGCTTGAACGAATTATTACGCGAAGACTAAGTTTTATTTCAGCGGAGCATTCGTGTTCCGTGGAGCTTCTATCGCTCCTCGTCTCTACGGTTAGCAATAATCGTAGAGATTTTTTGTTTTTTTATATCTGGTTAATTTTGTTATGAGTACCCTTCGATCTTCCGCTATTCCTGTTTCTGATCCGTCTGCGGGTTTACGTATTACGGAGATTTTTTATTCATTGCAAGGTGAAGCCAATACCGCAGGTTTGCCTAC
The DNA here is from genome assembly GCF_013420135.1 of Acinetobacter sp. YH12023. Taxonomy (NCBI): domain Bacteria; kingdom Pseudomonadati; phylum Pseudomonadota; class Gammaproteobacteria; order Moraxellales; family Moraxellaceae; genus Acinetobacter; species Acinetobacter sp. YH12023. The sequence goes on along the minus strand of NZ_VOYU01000002.1, from coordinate 115,723 downwards.
GGTCTTTATCCGCTTAACGGGCTGTCCGTTACGTTGCACTTATTGTGATACAACCTATTCGTTTGAAGGTGGTGAACGCCAATCATTAGAAGAAATTATTCAAACTACTTTAGATTTTAAAACCCCTTATATTTGCGTGACGGGTGGTGAGCCGCTTGCTCAACCGAACGCCCTTCCCCTCATGACTCGTCTGGCCGATTTAGGCTGCGAAGTCTCATTAGAAACCAGCGGTGCTTTAGATGTCTCTAAAGTTGATCCGCGTGTTTCTAAAGTTATGGATTTAAAAACCCCAACTTCGGGTGAAGTTGCACGAAATTTGCTTAGCAACTTCGATCATCTAACTCAACACGACCAAATCAAATTTGTGATTTGTAACCGTGAAGACTATGAATGGTCAAAACAGCAAGTTGAGCGCTATAAGCTAAACGAAAAAGTTAGCACCATTTGGTTCTCCCCTGCATTCGCAGTAGAAAAAGGTGCGGTTCGTTTACCTCAACTTGCACGTGATTTAGCACAATGGATTTTAGAAGACCATCTCCCTGTTCGCTTCCAATTGCAATTACATAAATTGCTTTGGAACGATGAAACTGGTCGTTAAGTTTTAAAGAATTATTTGGAGTAATGCATATGCGCCCTCGTGCCATAGTTTTATTGTCTGGCGGCTTAGACTCAACCACTTGTTTAGCTTGGGCTCAAGCACATTATGAATGTATCGCCTTAAGTTTTATGTATGGTCAACGTTCTACAACAGAACTGGATGCTGCTCGTGAGTTAACTAAGCAGGCTGGTGTAGAACATCGTGTCATTAATATCGATTTAGGTAACTTAGGTGGCTCTGCGTTAACTGACCATAGCATTGAAGTTCCTGATCATGAACAAGCCGGTATTCCTGTAACTTATGTACCAGCGCGTAACACGATTTTCTTGTCATATGCTTTAGCTGCGGCGGAAGTTTTTGGTGCAGAAGCGATTGTCATTGGTATTAATGCAGTTGATTACTCAGGCTATCCAGACTGTCGTCCAGAGTTTATCGAAGCATTTGCCAACATGGCTCGCCTTGCAACAAAGGTTGGCGTTGAAGGAAAACCACTTAAATTTGAAACACCTCTGTTACATTTATCCAAAGCAAATATCATTCGCTTAGGTATAGAACATGGCGTAGACTACAGTCAAACGGTGTCTTGCTATCAAGCAGATGACCAAGGTCGTGCTTGCGGTAAATGCGATAGCTGCCGTCTTCGTAAACAAGGTTTCGTTGACGCAGGTGTTGAAGATCCGACACGTTACATACCGAAATAACAAGGTAGGGTTTATGAAAAATTTAAAATCAAACATTATTCTTTCTGCTGCTTTCTCTGCAGCTGCATTGTTTGCTTCAGTTGCACACGCTGACAACGACAAGCTTCAACAAGCATATAAGAGCACTAACGTTAAATCTTCGTTAATTAATGTTTGTAAAGAAGAAACTGGCAAAGGTAAAAAACTAACTGCCGCTGAAGTTAGCAAATACTGTACTTGTGCTGTTGAAGCAGATGGTCGTTTAACCAATGCTCAAAAATGGGAAATCCAAAGCACAATCAACCAGAAGAAAAGCCCTGCAACACTCGCTTTTGTTCAAAAACAAAATAAAGACCTTCAAGCATGTTTCGGTCCTCAGTTAACAGGTAAATTAAAAACTTTAACTGAAGAAGCAATGAAATCTGCTCAAGCGAAAAAATAATTTTTCGTCTCAAAAAAGCCTGCATTTGCAGGCTTTTTTATTGCTTTAAGTTCAAAGTAAATTCTGTATGATGGTCATATTTCACATACTTTGTTTAAGCCCCTTTAGGGATAAGACACGAAAAAGGAAATCTTCATGACTGAAATTAGCTTACCAAATCAAACCTTTCCAACTACCTCAGGTGAAGTTAACCTTGCGGAACTTAACAATGACTGGCTGATTGTTTACTTCTACCCTAAAGATTCAACACCAGGTTGCACAACGCAAGCTATAGGGTTTTCATGCTTAAAAGATCAGTTTGATACGCTTAATACACCTATCTACGGCATTTCTCGTGACTCGGTTAAAGCCCATCAAAACTTCACTGAAAAGCAAAATCTAAGCATTAATTTAATCAGTGATAAAGAAGAAGTGCTATGTCAGCATTTCGATGTGATTAAAGAAAAAAATATGTATGGCAAAAAGGTTATGGGTATCGAACGCTCAACCTTTATTTTCCATCATGGCAAGCTGGTAAAAGAATATCGTAAAGTCAAAGCTGCAGGCCATGCAGAACAAGTCTTAGAAGATTTAAAAGCATTACAAGCAGCATAAAATTAATGATTTGAGCCCGCTCCTATAGGATTGGGCTCAAATTTAATGAGGTCATCTAACTAGAGCAATAATGAAATTGCAATTCCCCACATCACAACGCCAATAATAAAGTCTAAAACTTTCCATGCCTTTGCACTTTGGAAGAGCGGTAATAAATAGCGCGCGCCAAATCCGAGGACAAAGAAGAATACCCATGAGGCTGTGATTGCCCCAATCGCAAAATATACTGCTGTCGATTCAAACTTCGTGGAAATAGAACCAATCAGCACAACCGTATCGAGATACACATGTGGATTCAACCACGTTAAAGCCAAGCAAATCAGTACCAGTTTCAATAATTTTGTTTCATTCTTCTCACTGGGCGCTAAACTGCTCGAAGTTTTAAAGGCTTGCAGAAAATGCTGTGCTCCATAAACTGCTAAAAACGTTGCGCCCAAATATTTCGCTCCACTCACAATTTCCGGATGACTTTCAACCAATTGGGAGAATCCGAGCACTCCTAATAAGATGAGTATCGAATCAGAAGCAGCACAAATAGCGCAGAGCCAAAAGACATACTGCTTTTTTAACCCCTGCTTGAGAATAAACGCATTTTGCGCACCAATCGCGATAATTAGGCTAAATCCAATTGCGAGCCCTTGCATATAACTGTGCAACATTTTTAACTACACTTTCAAAGCTTTAAATGAATCTTGCTATTATCCAAGCTTATTGCTAAAAATAAGTATTTATAAATAAATATCAATATAACTAAGTTTTTCTTAGTTTATAGAATTTCTAATGCTCATAGGTGACTCATGTTACAAAGCAAACATAGTGAAGCATTTCTTGCAGTTGCTGAAACAGGAAGCTTTGAACAAGCAGCACTGCGTTTAAACATTACGGCATCTGCGGTCACGCTCAGGTTACAAACCTTAGAAAAGAAATTAGGTCATGTGCTCATTGTACGTGAACGACCCTGCCGCCCAACGCTTGCGGGCCAATCTTTATTGCATTATCTACAACACAGCAAATTACTAGAACATAATTTTCTGCAAAATCTAACAGGACAAACGGCGAATGCGTTTTATCAAGTCAATATTGCAACCAATGCTGACTCACTTGCGACATGGCTGCTTCCGCTACTCAAAGATCTCTTAATTGAAGAAAAAATCGTGATTCATTTTCAGGTCGATGATCAGTCACAAACACATCATTTATTAGAAGCAGGACTAGTCAATGCCTGTGTTACAACAGAATCAGAAGCCATGAAAGGTTGCGTTGCAGAATATCTGGGTGAAATGCATTATCGCTTTGTAGCAACCCCTGATTTTATCCAAAGATGGTTCGTTCAAGGTGTGACGCGAAATGCGTTAAAGGCTGCGCCTGCACTGATTTTTAATGAGAAAGATGACCTACATACGCAATCGATTCAGAAAAATTTCGGGCTCAATCTTTCACAATATCCGCATCATTTCATTCCCTCTTCAACTGCATTTTTTGATGCCATTACGATGGGCTTGGGCTATGGATGGTTACCCGACTATCAAAGCAAAGACTTATTAGCAGCGGGAAAATTGATAGAGCTTTCAACAGAACTCAGTATTGATTTAGCCTTGTATTGGCATCATTGGAACCAACAATCAATTCAATTACAGAAAATAACTGCTGTTATGCTACAACACGCCAAAGATCATATGTGTTGAAGCCAGCAAAATAGGGTTATTCAATCCGCCATTGGCCTTTGAGTTGTATCAATACTTGCTCCTCTACACCACCAAGTGCTTTACGCATACCAAAATCACTACGTTTAATGGTTGCTAAAGATTGAACATCCAACACTTTTGGATTTTGCGGGCTTGGGGCAAGTGTGGTATCAAAGATCACAGGTTTAGTGATGCCACGAATGGTGAGATCCCCTCGAATCATATACTTGGCATAAGCCACGGGTTCGATTTGTTTACTGAAAAACTTCACGTGCTTAAATTCAGCAGCATCAAAATATTCGCTCCCCAAGATTAATCCTTTCAAGCTTGGGTTACTAAAACTGATGCTATCCACATCTAACACTAAATGCGCTGAACCTTTATGCGGAATTTCAGGATCAAACTTAAGATTCGACTGAACCTTATTAAAGCGTCCTTCAACAATAGATAAGCCCACAGATTTAATGCCAAATGTGACCTGACTATTAGGCGTTAGCGTCCATTCAGCAGCATGTAGGGGAAATACGCAGCATAAAGCGAAGGCTCCCATATATTTTGCTAACGTTCCGTGACGCAAATTCATGTTTTTCTCCTGAATAAAACACAGCCTAAAATCACTGCAATGTTTATTTTTTTACTCCATTGTGGTGGTAGAAATTTAGCGTTTTTTTATAGCAGATTTGTTTTATCCTGAGTCATAAATTTGTGTTGAAGTTGTTTATAAATGTCTGTCTGTTGAAATTTTTGCAAAAAATCAATGGTACCTTTAGGAAAGGCATCTCGTTCAATTTCACCACGAAAATACGCTTCACGTACTGGTGTCGCAGAAATCGCCCCTTCTAGACTATCCAGCTCAACCATTTTCCACTCGGGGAAGAATTTTAAATAATAAGAAGAATCATCTTTAAAATGCCCGATCAAACCGACTTTTGCATTCGTTTCAATTACATCATTCACCAAAGATTTGACTAACTTTTGCCATTTTTCATCGTTATATACATCTATCACATGCACAAACTTGATTCGCTTCTGATCTTGCTCTGAAAAATTCGACAGGATCATCTGCTCACGTTCTGACGCTAAAAATGGATTTTTGATATTACGTTCATTTTGCGCCGAACCAAGCGCCAGAAGCACATATTGACTTTGTTGTAAGGCAATTTTAATGGTTTGCAAATGCGCTAAATGGAACGGCTGAAAACGCCCAATGAAAACCAAATAATCAAATGTATATTTCATATCAAATCAAACTTTTTATGAACTGAGCAGTTGTGCCACAGGCTGAAATATGCGACATAATGTCGAGCATAAAATCAAAACGAAACTTTTACGCAAGGATAGTACGATGACACTGAGCTGTATTCAACAACCCCATGAACATTTGAATGCGAATTTGGACAATGGCGTACTGACCTTAGCCATTAACCGACCTCAGGCGAAGAACGCGCTGTATACAGAATTATATCTTTGGATTGCAAAAGCATTAGATGAAGCTGATCAGGATTCTTCAGTGCGTGTAGTAGTACTCCGTGGTCAAGATGCAGACTTCAGTGCGGGCAATGACATGCAAGATTTTATGAAATCTGCTGCTCAAAAAGGGCAAGCTCCAGCTTCTGAAGGCGCACCGTTCATTTTATTAAAATCTGCTGCTCAATTTTCTAAGCCGCTGATTGCTGCGGTTCGCGGTGTTGCCATTGGGATTGGTGTTACGATTCTGCTTCATTGCGATCTAGTCTACAGCGACAATACTGCCCTATTCCAAATTCCGTTTGTGAGCCTTGGTCTATCGCCTGAAGGTGCATCGAGCAAGCTATTGGTTCAACAAGCCGGCTACCATAAAGCGGCGGAATTACTGTTAACCGCTCAGAAGTTTGACAGTGCGACAGCGCTTTCAGCAAATTTGGTCAATAGCATTGAAGAAGATGCTTATGCGACAGCTGCGAAAAAAGCAGCACAGTTATCTGCACTTCCACTAGCATCTTTGGTTCAATCAAAAGCATTAATGAAACATAATGTAGATGAAATCGTGGCATGGATTGACCATGAAGCTGAAATTTTCATGGATCGAGTAGGCTCTCCAGAAATGATGGAAGCTGTTGCAGCCTTTATGCAAAAACGTAAACCTGACTTCTCTCAGTTCAATTAATGTTTTAATGGAACTAAAAAACCACTCATATTTGGGTGGTTTTTTTCATCTCAGCCCCAATCTATTTTCTAAATTAAAAAACTGGATGTTTCCACATGACTGCAGTATCACAAACTGAAACTAAACCTGAAAAGAAACGCTACTACGAGCCTGCGCCTGAAGGCATCGATATCGAGAATTTTAAAAAAGTTGTACAAAGTCGTCGTTCTGTACGTAAGTTTACCGACAAGGCCATTCCAAACGACGTTTTAGATGAATGCTTAGACCTCGCCTTGCTTGCACCCAATTCATCGAATTTACAACCGTGGACATTCTATGTCGTTCAGAACCCTGCAAAGAAAAAACAATTGGTGAAAGCTTGCTTAGGGCAACTAGCTGCAAAAACTGCTGCTGAATTGATTGTCTGTGTCGCGCGTACCGACCGTGTAGATGAAATGGCAAAACGGAATATTTCGGAATTTCCATTTCCTGAAGCACCTGCAGCGGTACAGAAGTATTACAAGTTTATTCCTTATAACTATAAAACTGGTTACTTCAACGCCCTAGGTAACTTTAAGAAAGTTGCTTTCAAAGTTGCACGTACACTGGATAAACAATTGCCTGTAACAGCTTTTAATGAAGCAGATGCCAAACTTTGGGCGAGCAAAACCACAGCATTGGCTTGTGAAAACTTAGTTTTGGCTTTACGTGCCTATGGTTTTGACAGTTGTATGATGGAAGGTTTTGATGAACCTTTGGTGAAGAAGATTTTAGGATTAAATGCACAGCAATACCCAGTGATGGTGATTGGTGCAGGTGAACGTGCTAAAGATGGTGTGTTCTTCCCGCAGTATCGTTTTAACCGTGATTTATTTATTCAGAAGGTTTAACTTGCTTTCAATAGAATACTCACAACCTCAATTAGCTACGTGACTTTAGTGTATAACGCGTAGGTATTACGTTACTTTGAAGGATCAAAGTAACCAAAATCCCTTGTTAGACAGAAGATTCATCCTTGAATCTCTGTCTAACGGGTGACATCCATGTCACCCTTCGTGTATCTACTTTTTTCTATAACTTAAAAATTTAAAAGCATCATTAAAATTGAATATCCACCATTTGAATAAACTCAAATGCCGGCTCTTCATAAGGATGACTTACTTTTAAAGCCCTTGCGACCTCACTCGCTTTATCTTCAGGCACGATGGTTTCCACTCGCCATTCAGGGATAGACTCCAGCTGATCCAACTCACCAATAAAAGGATTTGCGCCTTTTACAGGTTTAAATTGCCCTGTACCTAACACCTGCCAAGCGCAGTGTTCATAGTTGCCTATACCGCCTGCTCCTGCTTCAAATACGGCCAGTTTAGTCGACTCTAAGTGAGACTCAGGTACATAATAAATCAGTTTTAACATTGGTTATTCCAGACGCTATTGAGCAGTTACATTATTTAAAGCACTGTAAATCATTTTCAATGCAACATTATTCGATGCATTCGGATAGGTTGCATATAAACCTAGTTTCGGTAATTCCACATCTGTTTGAATGACTTTGACCGAATCATTTAAAAATTTGAGTAAATATTCGGGCACAAAACTCAGGCCCATGCCCATATTAATCAAATTTAAATGCTGCATGACATTTGTTACCCACAGCATATGATCATGTTGATGCTGATCAAAAGGAATCAAGGCATTTAAGGTATCGTAAAAAACAGGAGAAGCATTTTGTTCACACATAATAATGGTGTGATTTTTTAACTCTTGAAGTTTTAAGATGCGATCTGATGGATGCAGATGCGCTGCACCGACTAGATAGATCTGCTCACTTAAAACCTGAATATTGGTAAAGTCGTCATGACTTAAGTGATAACGAGTAAAGCTAATATCCAATTCGGTATTTTTGAGTTTTTGAATCTGCTCTGTACACGTCAAGCTATGTAAATGAATTTTTAGATCAGGGATATGTTGTTGTAATTGCGCCAAAATACTCGGCATAATTTTCAATTCTGCGACATTTAAAAAGCCAATATGTATTTGATTATTTTTGGCTTGCGCCACGTGGCGAGCTGCTGCTATAGCTTGTTTGGCATTTTCTAGTGCTTGCTCTGCATATTTCAGAAAAGCCTGCCCTTCATCGGTCAGTAAGACTTTTCGGGCAGAACGTTCAAATAATTGCACCCCAACCTCTTGCTCTAAGTCTTTAATTTGCTGACTGAGTGATGGTTGTGCTGTAAATAGTTTTTCCGCTGCCTTAGTGAAACTCTGTTCTTTCGCCACCGTCACAAAATAACGTAAATGTCGTAATTCCATTCGCTTCACTCCACACACTCACTACATCACCTGTGTCATGCAGTCAAAATACCAATAGATCTATAGTTTATATGAATATCCATTCTACTCGGAAAATCATTTGCCTAGACTGCGGACTATTCCAAGTTTGCGCTTCACATACACATGGAGTTTTGTATGACACAGCAATTCGATACCGATGTTCTCATTATTGGCACAGGGCCTGCAGGTTCTACTTTAGGTTTAGCCTTGGCAAATTACGGTATTCAGGTTCAGCTTTTTACCCAATTTAATTGGTTAGCCAATAGTCCTCGTGCCCATATTACCAACCAACGTGCGATGGAAGTGTTACGTGACTTAGGTATCGAAGAACAAGTTCTCGACATTGCCACACCTTGGGAACAGATGGGTGAAAGCCTGATTACCACGAGCCTTGTCGGTGAAGAAATTGCCCGTATGAGTGCTTGGGGAACGGGCGATGAACGTCATGGCGATTATATTAAAGGCAGTCCTTGTCCATTGGTCGATCTCATTCAGCCGAAAATGGAAGCTTTGTTGGTAAAAAATGCGGCTGAACGTGGTGCAATATATAATTTTAATACTGAATATTTGTCCCATGTGCAAGATGAGCATGGTGTAACAGCAACCTTTTTAAATCGTATTACAAATACTGAATTCAGCTTACGTGCCAAATATTTGGTCGGTATGGATGGTGCGCGTTCTAAAGTCCTTGAACAGCTTGATTTACCCCTTGAAGGGGTGATGTCTCGTGCAGGTACAGTCTATGTAACCTTTAAAGCTGATCTTTCCAAATACGTGCAACACCGCCCTGCTATTTTGCAATGGATTGTTAACCCTGAAGCGAGCTTTGGTGATTTGGGCATGGGCTTACTCCGTGCCATTACACCGTGGAATGAATGGATTATGGGTTGGGGCTTTGATATTTCTAAAGGCGAACCACAAGTCACCGAAGAACAAGTTCGTGCGCGTTTAAATGCCTTTGTGGGTGCTGAAGTTGAAAATGTCGAAATTCAAAAACTGTCTTATTGGTATGTGAACCAAACATGGGCAACCGAATATTCAAAAGGGCGTGTATTCTGCGGCGGTGATGCGGTACATCGTCATCCACCCTCAAGTGGCTTAGGCTCAAATACCTGTATGCAAGATGCTTTTAACCTCGGTTGGAAATTAGCGTATGCCATCAAAGGTTGGGCTGCTCCTACTCTACTTGATTCTTATACATTAGAGCGTGCGCCTGTCGGCAAGCAAATCGTGGCGCGTGCCAATCAATCTCGCTTTGACTATAAACATCTCAAAGAGGTATTTGGTTTTGACCAAGGCATCACAACTCAAGCTCAAATGATGCAAAGAATTTTTGCGGAAGATGAACAAGCTGCAGAAATTCGCCAAAAGCTATATCAAGCCTTAGAAATTAAAAACTTTGAGTTTAATGCCCAAGGTGTAGAGCTGAATCAGCGTTATATATCTAATGCTATGATTGCTGAATCTGAGCCTGAGATCTTTGCCAAAGATCAACAGCTTTACTTGCAAGCAACCACGCGTCCGGGGGCTAAAGTTCCACATACTTGGATTATTGATGCCAAAGGCGATAAGCAATCAACGTTAGATATTACAGGGCATGGTCGTTTCACCCTACTGACAGGTCTTTCAGGCAAAGGTTGGAAATCTGCTGCTGAATCGTTGAATCTACCTTTTTTAGATGTGATTCAAATTGGTTCCCGTGAATACCGTGATGTGTACGGTACGTGGAATGCTAAATCTGAAATTCATGAATCAGGCGCTGTCTTAGTTCGTCCAGATGGTTATGTGGCTTGGCGATACCAAGACAGTACCAATGCTGCTTTTGATTTTGAAAATACGTTGAAGGCTGTGTTAAAGCAGGTTCAGTTAGTGATTTAAATAGAATCATAAAATGACGAGCATCTAATTTAAATTGGATATTTGATCACGGAACCTGAGACATAGATGTCGCCCATTAAATTGTGGAGTTAGATGTTTCATCATTCTAAAAAATATAGATGACTTAGATCCTGCAAAATGAACGCCATCAATAGATGGCGTTTTACTATTACATGTTCAAATGAAATCGTGTCTAATCTGTTCCTACATAGTATTCAGAATTACCTTTACCACCTGAACCCGCTTCAAAAAGGCAATTTTTGTGGATTTAAGGTGAGATACTGGGAACATAATAAATTTGTTTGAGTATAAACTTAAATAAATAAAAGGTTTTTTTTCATACTAAGTTATAATAAATCCATTAAAAATAAACAAAAAATTCACTATGACTGAAACTTTTGAACAACTATGGAATAAATATTTTCCAAATAAAGTACCTATTCCATACGTATTAAAATTTTATTTTTCGGAATATTGGTTTCGTATGCATAGCTTGCCCGAGTCTAAACGTTATGCCGATTCAAAAGAAGAAGAGCTACTTTTATTAGATCGTCAAAATCAGATCATCACAGATTGTTTAGGCTTAGATACCTCGGTTTACCTTGTGACAGGTAATTATGTTACGCCACATTATTCTCAGCCAGATCCAGATCGTTTTCACCCTGAATATGATAGAAGAAAAATCATTTCCTACAATTTAATAGAATCACCTTCTATGAATCTACATCAGATAGATCCTGAATACTTTGATGATGGTGATGAAAATGATATCTGTTTTATACCCTTATACACTCAAATAATATGGGAGCCTAAAAAACATGATGATTTATTATTAAAAATTGCAAATGAAGAAATTCATGCATTTCTCATTTCATTTGAAAAAAAAATTATTGTTGCACCTTATGATGGTGGGATTGATTTTATTATTTGGGATGAGAAGTTTAAAAAGCAATTGAAAGAAAAATATAGTGCTTGGTTACCATCTAACGCGGAAGGCTTATAAAAACCGCCTCACGGCGGTTTCAATTGTTCAAATATTACATCTGTAAAGCATAACCCAAAACTAAAAACACCAACTGCAAACACACGACTGCACCAAAAAGCTTCCAGCCCTTTTTACGCAGCGCAGACTTATCAACTGCCGAATATTCCGCTGTTTTAATCATGTCATCACCTCATCATGAGTGTTGATACTGAACTCGTTTAGTTATCCATCTTTCTTTTATCTTGCTGTCTTTAATCTTGCATAGTTATTGTGCATAAAATACACACTAGCATGTTTCCACAAATATAAAAGCAAAATCTAAACCAAGTTCAGTGGGAGAAATAAAAATTTAAAACCAACAAAAAACCACCCGCAGGTGGTTAAAAATCGAAAGCGATTATATGTGTAAAAACAAGCATTCACAATAATTAATATATCTTTTGGTAAATTTTAACCATAAAAAAGCCACCCGAAGGCGGCTCTTTTCTATGATTCATCTATCTAAGATTAACCAATAAATTTACGTGCATTACGGAACATACGTAACCAAGCACCGTCTTGATCCCAATCTTCTGGTTTCCAAGAATGCTGAATCGCGCGGAAGTTACGTTCAGGGTGCGGCATCATAATTGTTGCACGACCGTCTTTAGACGTTACACCTGAAATCGCTTCTGGTGAACCGTTCGGGTTCATTGGATAATGCTGCGTTGGGTTGCCTTGGCTATCAACATAACGCAAAATCACTTGGTCATTTGCATTTAAAGAAGCCAAGTTTTCTGCCGAAGTCACAACACGGCCTTCACCATGCGCAACTGCGATTGGAAGAATCGAACCTTCCATACCTTCTAACAATACAGAGTTAGATTTTTCAACGCGTACGTTTACAGCACGAGCTTCAAACATCTCTGAAGTATTGCGGTGGAAACGAGGCCAAGCTTCTGCACCCGGAATTAATGGTGCAAGCTGAGACAGCATTTGACAGCCGTTACAAATACCTAGAGAGAAAGTTTCATCACGGTTGAAGAATTTCTCAAATTGGTCACGAAGTTTCGGGTTAAACAATACAGATTTAGCCCAACCGCCGCCTGCACCCAATACGTCACCGTAAGAGAAACCGCCACATGCAACTAAACCTTCAAAGTCATCAAGACTGATACGGCCAGCAAGCAAGTCGCTCATGTGTACGTCTACAGTGTTGAAGCCGACTTTATCGAATGCAGCAGCCATTTCTACATGACCGTTTACACCCTGTTCACGCAGAATCACCATGTTTGGACGGCGTTCATTGATGTACGGTGCTTCGATAGGCTCGTTCAAATCAAATGTTGGTTTTGCAATTAAACCTGCATGTGATTTGTCAGCAATCAGCGCATATTCTTGATCCGCAGTTTCTACGTTGTCACGTAAACGCTGGATTTGATGTGACACTTCGGTCCATGCTTGCTGTAATTCAGCACGGTCTAAGCTCAAACCATTTACAGTTAAAGTATCTGTATCGTTTACAGTACCCACAACTGCAATTGCATCTTTAAGGCTAGACGCTGCAACTTCAGCTTCTAATGCAGCCCAATCCGCTTTGCTGATTTGAAGCACTGCACCAATTTCTTCTGCAAACAAGCTTGCAGTAGATTGATCTTCAAGTGCTACACCTAGGCGTGAAGCAAACATCATTTCTGCAACAGTTGCCAGCAGACCGCCATCACCGATGTCATGGTAAGCCTTGATTAGACCACGGTTGTTCCAATCTTGAACCAACGCAAAGAATGCTTTGAAGTCATCAAAACTGTCTACATCAGGTGTTACAGAACCAATTGCTTTATAAACCTGAGCAAGGATCGAACCGCCAAGGCGGAATTGACCTTTAGAAAGATCGATACGTACAAGTACAGACTCGATATTTTTAAGTTCAGGTGTTAATGTTTTGCGAACATCTGTTACAGGTGCAAATGCTGTGATCACGCCTGTCATAGGAGATGTTACAGATTTATCAACACCGTCATCATTCCAAGTTGTACGCATAGACAATGAGTCTTTACCTACAGGAATTGCGATACCTAAAGCAGGACACATTTCCATACCGATGGCTTTAACGCCTTCAAATAGCGCTTGGTCTTCACCCGGTTGACCTGCTGCAGCCATCCAGTTTGCAGACAATTTAATGTCACTGATCTGGTCGATTTTTGCAGACATGATGTTTGAAATTGATTCTGCTACAGATAAACGTGCAGAAGCAGCAGGATTCAACAACGCAACTGGTGGACGCTCACCCATTGCCATCGCTTCACCTGTATAACCAACAAGGCTAGTCGTTGTTACTGCAGCATCCGCTACAGGCACTTGCCACTTACCGACGAACTGATCACGTGCAACCATACCTGTAATCGAACGGTCACCAATGGTGATGAGGAACGATTTAGATGCAACAGTTGGATTCTTAAGAACGCGGTAAATCGCATCTTTCAAATCTGTTACTGTTTCAGCAGTGAAGTCATCGCCTTTACGTTCAATGGTTTCGTATGAACGGCTCATGCGTGGTGTACCACCAAGCATCACTTGCATTGGCATATCCACAGCTTTGTTTTCAAACAATGGATCTTCAACGGTTAAATGGCGCGCTTCAGTCGCTTCACCCAATACCGCAAACGGACAACGCTCACGTGCACACAGTGATTCAAAGAGTTCTAAAGATGATGGACGGATCGCCAAAACATAACGTTCTTGCGCTTCATTCGACCAGATCTCCATCGGAGACATGCCTTTTTCAAGCGATGGAATTTTACGCAGATCAAGTACCGCCCCTAACTCGTGATCGTTCACAAGTTCAGGCATTGCATTTGAGATACCGCCCGCGCCTACGTCATGTACAGACACGATTGGGTTATGATCTTCCATGCGCCAGCACGCATCAATCACTTCTTGGCAACGGCGTTCCATTTCTGGGTTTTCACGCTGTACAGATGCGAAGTCTAGGTTTTCACCCAACTTACCGCTGTCTACAGAAGACGCTGCACCGCCACCTAAGCCGATGAGCATTGCAGGACCACCCAGTACGATGAGTAAATCGCCTGGTTGAATCGCATCTTTTTCTACATGATCAGGACGGATGTTACCGTAACCACCGGCAATCATAATTGGCTTATGGAAGCCTTTTACATCACCATTTACATTTTGTTCAAATGTACGGAAGTAACCGTTTAACGCAGGACGACCAAATTCGTTGTTAAAGGCTGCACCGCCCAATGGGCCTTCAATCATAATTTGAAGTGGAGATGCCATACGAGATGGTTTGCCGTAGTTTTCTTCCCAAGGCTGTTCAAAGCCTGGAATATTCAAGTTAGATACGGTAAAACCTGTTAAACCAGCTTTTGGCTTACCACCACGACCTGTTGCGCCTTCGTCACGGATTTCACCGCCCGAACCTGTTGCTGCACCAGCAAATGGTGCAATCGCTGTCGGATGGTTATGGGTTTCCACTTTCATAAGAATGTGAGCAGCTTGGCTCTTATACTTATAAACATGGTGACCTGTTTCAGCATCTTGCTTTGGATAGAAGCGTTGTGTGTCAAAACCCACAATTACAGAAGCGTTATCTTTATAAGCCGACAATACATCTGTAGGTGATTCTTTATAGGTGTTTTTAATCATTTGGAACAATGACAATGGTTGAACTTCACCATCAATTGTCCATTCAGAACCGAAGATTTTGTGACGGCAATGCTCTGAGTTCGCTTGAGCAAACATCATCAATTCGATGTCATGCGGGTTGCGACCCATTTTTGTGAATGCATCGGTTAAATAATCGATTTCTTCATCAGAAAGCGCAAAACCAAATTCAGAGTTAGCTTTCACCAACGCTTCTTTACCTTGACCCAAAATATCAATTGAGTTTAAAGGCTTTGGTTCAGTTTCAGAGAAAAGTGCCGCAGCATCTTCAATAGCATTGAAAACGCTTTCTGTCATGCGATCATGTAATGCTAGTTTTACTTCATCAGAAACAGCATTTACACCCTTCAAAGTAAACAAAACACCGCGTTCAAGGCGATGAACCGGTGTATTACAGTTGGCAAAAATGTCTGTTGCCTTAGACGACCACGGAGAGATGGTTCCAACACGTGGCGTCACTAAAATTTGGACTTCGTCACTTGCTGCTTGGTGCAATTCAAAAGATTGACCATCGTTGAGAAGCTGTAAAGCGGATTGCTGTTGTTGCTCGTTGAGCGCTTGGTCAAAAAGGTAAACCCATTGACTTTCAATTGATTGAACAGAACTAATTGACGTTAAACGTGATAATAGTTGAGTTTTCTTAAATGAAGAATGTGCAGGTGCACCGGCAACGATAAACATGCTGATTTTGGCTCCACGGGATGATCGAAAAGACCATGCCACAATGTGACTTGAGAGAGCGCATATTCTACTGTGTATTAGTTAAATCAGCTAGATGTGAAAGTGAAATTGTAGTGCTTATATCGGGAAGTTTAGGCAATAATGCTTTTATTTTTAAATAATAAAATTGAATTTAGTCGCACAGATTAACACAAAATTATCTGATTTTTTCATTTCATCCTAAGAATAATATTCAAACTATAAAAATGTTTTATTTTTCAACAACAACTCACTTTTTAATCAAGCTTTAAAACCATATTTGAAAATGAATTTCAGGTCTAAATGTGTGAGATTTAAACCTGAAATTCATAAAAGACTAAAATCATTTCACATTTGAAATTGAAACATTTTATTTATTCAAATCTGACAATAGATGTTGAATTACATTAAGGGCTAAGTTCAGTGAGTTTACATCTACACCATCAATCGTATCGCAAGCCTTGTGATAGCACGGTGCAAATTCGAGTTCATCACCTTTCATTTGCTCATTAAATAAAATTAGTGAAGTAACGGGAACTTTCCCTAAAAATGGCAAAGTATCGCTTGCTGTTAAAGTCGTTACATCATCTTTAATCTGAATATTATTGGTTTTAAAATATTGACGCATACTTTGTTCTAATGCAGCATCCTGCGGGTGCTTAGGTAATTGGCTGATGCTGTCTAAGATTGGCTGATAATCACTTTGTGCAAGTCCATTGGCT
This sequence comes from Acinetobacter sp. YH12023, assembly GCF_013420135.1. Classification (NCBI taxonomy): domain Bacteria; kingdom Pseudomonadati; phylum Pseudomonadota; class Gammaproteobacteria; order Moraxellales; family Moraxellaceae; genus Acinetobacter; species Acinetobacter sp. YH12023. Next base: position 99,318 of record NZ_VOYU01000002.1, on the reverse strand, counting down.
TTAAACTGTGCCGCCATTTCTGCAATTGATGAATGGTCTCCATCGGCAATCATGATATTCGGATTCTTTGTTCCCACCATATCAACATTGATATAGGCTTGAATGCCTTGAAGCTGTTTCTCACTGAGTGATTTCACAAAAACTTGTGAACCTGCAATACCAACCTCTTCCGAATCCCAAAAGGCAAGATATAGTGTGTGTTTAGGTTTTACCTTTTGCTTCGCATAGTCTTGTAATAATGCTAACAATACTGCAACGCCTGAAGCATTATCATTAATCCCAGGCCCCATTTTCACCGAATCATAGTGTGCGCCGACTATCACAGCGGTATCTTTGGATTGTCCTTCAATCTCAATCACAATATTTTGCCCAACGGTCTTTTCTCGATTTTCAAATGGCAACATTTGCGCGTGCAAGCCTGCTTTCTTGGCTTGTTCAAGAATATATTGTGCAGAAGCCAATCCACCTGCTGTACCTACTGCACGATTGCCACCATTTTGTTCTGCAATTTCTTCAAATGTTTGTAAATGATGCATCATGCTATTTTCTAATGCAGCAACATTTTGGTTTGGCTGCACTTTCGTTATATTTTTTTCTGTGTTGAAACTTGTACAACCTGACAAAAAAAATGTCACGCCCAAACTTAGTGCAGTCAACGTAGGAAGAAATTGTTTTCTATACATTTAAATTATTCTCATTAAAAATTAAAAAATGGGATAAAAGGTAAAATTTGCCCATCTATACTAACAGCCCATTTTTAAATTTCTGTTTTGTTTTGCATTTCATTAAGGCAAATCACTCATACATCTTTTAAGACAAGTTGTGTCGCCCCAGACTAGTGCTTTTCTGCTAAGTTTGGCATTATTCAATTCAAGTAATAATTGAATAATGATAAATGACTCAAATGCGTTGGCTTGAACTTCTTTCTACAGTTCGTATTGGTAGCAATAAACACAGTTCTGAACAGGCACGTAGCCCCTTCCACAAAGACTATGACCGCATTATATTTTCGCAGAGTTTTCGACAGCTTAATCGCAAGACCCAAGTCCATCCATTAACCCAACATGATGGCATTCATACTCGCCTGACGCACTCTTTAGAAGTGTCTTGTATTGGACGTTCATTGGGGATGTTGGCTGCGGAAAAAATTAAAGATGAACTCCCGATGTGGATTTCACCTGCCGATGTCGGTGCAATTATTCAAGCTGCGTGCTTGGCACACGATATTGGTAATCCACCTTTTGGCCATGCAGGCGAATATGCCATTCGAGAATGGTTTGATGACGCATCGCATACCAACTTTTTACAGGACTTAAGCCCTGAAGAAGAAGCCGATGTGCGTCAGTTTGAAGGTAATGCACAAGGCTTACGTTTACTGACTAAAATTGACTATCACCCGAATGATGGTGGTATGCGTTTAACCTATGCAACTTTAGGTGCATATTTAAAATACCCGTGGCTTTCAAAAACCATTGCATCACAAGGCAATAAACCTGCAAGCCAACGAGCAAAGTTTGGTTGTTATCAAGCAGAAAAAGAAATCTTGCAGCAAATTGCAGAACAATTGGGTTTAATTCAACTGGGCGAATATCACTACTGTCGTCATCCGTTGACCTATTTGCTTGAAGCCGCAGATGATATTTGTTATGCCCTGATTGATTTGGAAGATGGCATTATTCTCAATATGTTGAGTTATAATGAAGTTGAGCCAATTTTCCTTGACCTGATTGGTGATTATGGTATTCCTGCCGAACTTGCAATGACGGATACCACATGGCAGCAGAAAATTGCCGCTTTGCGTGGCCGTGTGATGAAGCGTTTGGTTGAAGAAGTAACTACAGCTTTTGCACGTCATCATAATGAAATTTTGTCTGGCCAACTTAAAGGCAGTTTATTGCAATATTGCAGTGAAGATATTGAAATCGGGATTAACCGTGCCAAAGAACTGGCTCGTGATAAAATCTTTGAACATCCGCATAAGGCAGGTTTGGAAATTATTGCACACCAAAGTTTGCAAAATATTTTGGATGCCTTTATTCCACTGACCACGCCCAATAAAACTTTGAGCTTTAAAGAGCAACGATTGATGTCTATTTTACATCGTTCAGGAGCACATTTTGGTATGTCGCATTATGACAATATTATGCAAGTACTCGATATCATCTCTAAGTTTTCAGACCATCAAGCCTATAATTTAGCGCAAGAGTTACAAGGGAATAAAGTTGGTTTCTTTTAAACCATTAAAAATATCGAAGGCTAGCAATTCACTATCCTTCACGCTAATCTCACAACAAACTTGAACATGTGGGGAATGCCCACAGTGAACTTAAATATAGTCTGAACTTAAATAAAGTGAATAAATGACATGATCGGATGTTTAATTGGTGAAGTGCTGGCATTGGAAGCACCAACAGTATTACTCAATGTAAATGGTGTGGGCTATGAAATTGACACCCCACTTTCAACATTTTGCCAACTACAGAAAGGTCAAAAAATCACCCTGTGGACACATTTGGCTGTTCGTGAAGATGCACAACTGCTGTATGGATTTAGCAATGCGCAAGAAAAACTGATCTTCCGCACATTATTAAAAGTTAACGGCGTTGGCCCAAAAATGGCACTGGGCATTTTGTCGACCTTAAGCGTTGAAATGCTGATTCACACGGTTGAACATGAAGATGTAAACACTTTAGTCAAAGTTCCGGGTGTAGGTAAAAAAACCGCAGAACGCTTGATGATTGAACTTCGTGACCGTTTTAAAGCGATGTCATCTGGCACAGTACCAAGCAATTCAACTTCGGAGCAAATCCAATTTACTGGTAATTCTGCCGTTGCTGAAGCTGAAGCTGCATTGCAATCACTGGGCTACAAACCAATTGAAGCACAAAAATTAGTGAATGCTGCCAAAGGTGACTTTACTGAAGCCAGCGACATTATCCGTGCTGCATTAAAGTCGATGAATAAATAATTTTTAGTTTCTAATGAGCACTGCATCCTTTGCCTTTTAGGGTTATAGACAGTATGTGAATCACGCAGGCGACAAGGATGTCGCCGTTAAACTGTGCTACAAGGACGTAGCATCAGTTTAACAAATGGGTTTTGTCACTTTTGCCCAGTCAAAAGTGAGAATCGCCTATACAATGGCATTTAAAGTTCAATCGCTTTTTGAGGCTGTGATTCTTCCACAACGATATAGAGATTAGTTAAATAATTATGCAAGACCGTCTTATCAGTGGTTCAGAAAAACCCGAAGACCACTTCGACCGCGCCATTCGCCCAACTTCCCTCGATGACTACATCGGGCAGCCTGTCGTCCGTGAACAAATGGAAATCTTTATTGGTGCTGCACGTGGCCGTGAAGAAGCACTCGATCACACCTTAATTTTTGGCCCACCGGGTTTAGGTAAAACCACACTGGCCAATATTATTGCCCGTGAGATGGGTGGTAACCTAAAATCCACTTCTGGCCCTGTTCTTGAACGTGCAGGTGACTTAGCTGCAATGCTGACCAACCTTGAAGAAGGTGACGTACTGTTTATTGACGAAATTCATCGTCTTTCACCGGTGATTGAAGAAATTTTATATCCAGCCATGGAAGATTATCAGTTGGATATCATGATTGGTGAAGGACCAGCTGCCCGTTCTATCAAACTCGACTTACCTGCATTTACATTAGTTGCAGCAACCACACGTGCGGGACTACTCACCTCACCTTTGCGTGATCGTTTCGGGATTGTGCAACGTTTAGAGTTTTATTCTGTCAAAGACTTAACGCATATTGTGACTCGATCTGCAAACTTGATGGATGTACCCATGACTGCCGAAGGTGCTCAAGAAGTTGCACGCCGTGCACGTGGTACGCCACGTATTGCCAACCGTTTATTACGCCGTGTTCGAGATTATGCCCAAGTCAAAGGTACAGGCGAAGTGACCCAAGAAATGGCTCAACGTGCTTTAGATATGTTGAATGTCGATAAAGATGGTTTAGACACTTTAGACCGTCGTTATCTTTCAATGTTATTAGAACGTTTTGACGGCGGCCCTGCAGGTGTTGAAGCTTTGGCTGCAGCTATGGCAGAAGACTCAGGGACGCTAGAAGATGTGATCGAGCCTTACCTCATTCAGCAAGGTTATGTCATGCGTACTGCACGTGGACGTATTGCCACCAATATGGCTTATTTACAGTTTGGTATGACACCACCAGAGCCGAAAGATAAATAGACGATTATTCACTGAACGACTTCAGGGAGTTAAATTCTCCCTGAATGTTTATTTAAATTTTTAAATAAATTCAATCCACTACAAACAGCAAACTAAAATGATAAATCTTGAGAATAGAATAATTAACAAAATTAATAGCGAATACATTCAAAACCTTCCATTAGACAGTGCCATTGAAAACATTCCCAGAGAACAACCCATCAGTTCATTTAGCCCTAAACAAATGAGTGATTTTGAAAGCTTATTCCACACCGAATACAATTATTTTATCACTGTCGAATGTGAAAACATTCTTAGCAAAGAAACTATAGAAGTAGATGAAGATAACATCTTAACTATTAAGCAATCGCCTTCTGCATATCGTATAAAAAACCTGAGCTTCAACTATACTTCTGCCCTCATTTTTATTGGGACGTACTATCACGACGACGTACAAGTTTTGGTCAAGGAAAACTTTAAGCCAGCAAAAATTAATACTTTGTATTTCAGCTTCTCATTCTTTGCTTTAGCCATACTCGTTTATGTATTTTTCTGGATAGATCTAGCTAATAAACTTTCACTTATGTTAGTTATTGGCCTTGGCTTTTGCTGCTTAACGTATATGTATGAATCTTTGAAGGCATTACTCCCCAAGCAACAGAAAAAGAAAATGGAAGAAACTCACTTTCATATTGCGGGATATTTAGCAGCTCATCTACAGGATTTTGTCGATGCAAAATTTAAATTAGATGAACAAACAAATTAAAAGTAGTCTCTTTTTTTAAACAATAATGACAACTACGAAAGTTAAAGATTTACGTGAGTTGAAACCTTGTGCCATTGGACTGATGACTCACGGTGCTAAACTGCCCGTCATTGAAGCACTTGACGAGTCATTGAATTATCGCCATTTTTAAATGTACTAATTCTTTGCTGAAGTGCAGACCAATATTTTTTCAGATTTTATAAAGACGGAACACTCTCATGGCGAATAAATTCGAATTCAACATTCGTGTATATATTGAAGATACAGATGCAGGTGGCATTGTTTACCACGCAAATCATATTCGCTTTATGGAACGTACCCGCACAGAATGGCTACGCGCTTCAGGTGTAGACCATTATTGGCATCAAAAAGATTACAACTTTGTCGTTCATAAAATTAATGTGAAATATTCACGCCCTATATTAATGGATGACCTGATTACTGTTACAGCAAGTGTAGTTTCGTGTAAGGCTACGTCATTTGTGTTGCAACAAAATATTTATCGTGGTGATATTATGCTGGCATCAGGTGAGGTAGAATTGGCATGTATCAGTGCAGAGATGAAACCCCGTCGCCTTCCTGATGAAATACGTGAACTGATTCTGAAAGAATTGGAACAAGATTAAAAAAATTATTTGGCACATGTAGTAACTATGGCAACTCAACTAGAATCAACACTCAAAGTTTCAGACCTCATCTTACAAGCAAGTCCTGTCGTACAACTGGTAATGCTCCTGCTGCTCTTAGCTTCGTTATTCAGTTGGTATCTGATTGCCAAGTTACACATGAGTTATAAAAAAGCGCAGGCCGATGATGAACATTTCCAAAAAATCTTTTGGTCTGGTGCCGAACTCAACACTTTATACAACAATGCTCAGCTCAACTCGAAACGTGTTGGCCTTGAAGATGTCTTCTATCAAGGTTTAGGCGAGTTTTTCAAACTTAAAAAACGTAATGCCAGCGCAGAACAATCAATTGAAGGTACAGAACGTATTCTTCGTGTGGGTTTAAGCCGTGACCAAGGACATTTAGAAAATGGTTTAGGCGCGCTTGCGAGTATTGGCTCGGTTGCACCCTATGTCGGTTTATTCGGTACCGTTTGGGGCATTATGAACGCCTTTATTGGTTTGGCAGATGTTGACCAAGTCACCCTTGCAACGGTTGCTCCTGGTATTGCAGAAGCATTGATTGCAACGGCCATTGGTCTTTTTGCGGCAATCCCTGCTGTACTTGCATTTAACCATTTCACAGCCAAAGGTGAAGCCATTTATAACGATCGTGCGCTTTTTGCCGAAGAAATGGTTGCGTTATTACAACGCCAGTCTGTAGGTTCAACTCAGGACAATGACTAATGGCTATTCAACGTTCTGGACGCTTTGAGCGCATCAAAAAACCATTAAAAAGTGACATGAACGTCGTGCCTTATATTGATGTCATGTTGGTTTTATTGGTGATTTTCATGGTCACTGCACCTATGATCACCACAGGTGTCAAAGTCGACTTACCACAGGCGAATGGCACGCCTATGCAAGCGGAAGATCGCCCTGCGATTGTTACACTTGAGTCGGATGGTACGATCAAACTCGAAGATAAAGATCATCAGAATGATGTACTCACACTCGATGAACTAAAATCTGTTTTAACGGCTTCGCAAAATGAAGCGAACGAACAGAAAAAGCAAATGAGTGTCCTGATTAACGGCAGTGAATCTCGTCCTTATGGTGAAGTCATGAAACTCATGTCTGCCCTTCAAGATGCAGGTTTAACACAAGTAGGTTTACTGACTGAGCCATTAAAATAATTTATGAAAGATTTCAACAAGCCGCCTTTTAAACAAAAAGCCGTTGCGATTGGTTTTACACTAGGTGTGCATATCGTCGCTGTGGTTGGCTTACTTTATCTTGGCATGAGTAAACCACCTGAGCCCCCTAAAAAAATAACCACTGTGTTGGTAAAACCGGAAGATTTAAAACCTGTAACACGTGAAGTCACTGAGTTTGATGAAACCGCGCATGAAAATGTAGCTGAACAAATCACGCAAACAGCAGAACCTAGCGTTGAACCAGCACCCGAGATTCCAACGGCTGCACCACCTAATCCAGCAGAACCACCTAAGGCAGATCCACAGGTTGCTGCTCAACAGGCACTCGCTGCGGCGAAAGCACAGCAGCTTGCTGAACAAAAAGCTGCGGACAATGCAAAGCGTGCTCAAGAACAAGCTAAAGCGGCTGAAGCTGCAAAACTAAAAGCACAACAAGAAGCCAAAGCGGATGCGGCCAAGGCAAAAGCAGATGCTACGGCGAAAGCCAATGCTGAAGCAGCAAAACGTAAAGCAGATGCTGATGCCAAAGCCAAGGCTGAAAAAATCCGTGCCGATGCTTTAAGAAAAGCAGAAGCTGACAAAGCCAAAGCTGCAGCAACGGCAAAAGCCAAGGCAGATGCAAAAGCCAAGGCCAATGCGGATGCTGCAAAACGTAAAGCAGATGCAGACGCGAAAGCTAAAGCCAATGCGGAAGCTGCAAAACGTAAAGCAGATGCTGATGCCAAAGCCAAGGCCAATGCAGAAGCTGCAAAACGTAAAGCAGATGCTGATGCGAAAGCCAAGGCCAATGCAGAAGCTGCAAAACGTAAAACAGATGCTGATGCAAAAGCTAAGGCCAATGCAGAAGCTGCAAAACGTAAAGCAGACGCCGATGCAAAAGCTAAAGCCAATGCGGAAGCTGCAAAACGTAAAGCAGATGCTGATGCGAAAGCCAAGGCCAATGCAGAAGCTGCAAAACGTAAAGCAGATGCCGATGCAAAAGCCAAGGCAGATGCAAAGGCTAAAGCCGATGCCGAAGCACGCGAACGCGCAGCCGAAGAAGCCAAAGCTTCATCAGCTAAAAAAGCAGCTGAAGAAGCCGCACAGAAAAAGGCTGAAGCGAAGAAGATTGCATCTACTGCAAAGAAAGATTTTGAAAATAAAATCCGTCGTGCATGGGACACACCTTCTGACTCTGCGGGTAAATCGGCAACTGCTCGGGTGACATTATCAGAAAGTGGTTCAGTTCGGTCAGTGATTGTGAACTCTAGTGATCCTGATATGAAAGCCAGTATTGAGGCTGCTGTTCGAGCTGCTGCACCATACCCAATGCCGAGTGACCCAGATGCAAAACGTGAAGCTCAAAGTTTTACGTCCACCTTCAAGTCATCACGTTAATTTTTAAATCCCTGCAAACCTTGTGGGGATTTTTCATTTACTTATATACTGAATTATATAACATGAAAACATTATTATTTTCGACACTATCACTCCTAGGCTCTCAATCATTCGCCGAAAATCGTTCAATTTACATCCCTTCTTCGACCATGCCTGACCATATTCCACCTGAACAATTTAATGCTTTGCTGATGGATCATGCTAAAACAACTCAACCTGAGAAATCAGTACAGGACGTAAAAACGCCTCTTAAAACCATTTCACATGCTCTAAATGAAGAAGATGCAAAGAAAAAAGCGGAAGCCAAGAAAATCGCTTCAACCGCTAAACGTGATTTTGAACATAAAATCAAACGTGCTTGGGATACACCACCTGGCTCTAGCGGTAAAACGGCCATTGCTCGCATGATTTTATCTGAAACAGGTGCTGTCCAAGCAGTCATCGTAAGCTCCAGTGATCCTGATATGAAAGCCAGTATTGAGGCTGCAGTTCGTGCTGCTGCACCTTATCCCATGCCATCTGATCCAGAGGCACGTAAACAAGCGCGCATTTTTATAACAAAATTTATAGCGAAATAACGATACCCATTTAAATTTTTAAATTGATCATTGGACTAATTACAACTTATGGCACATTTGAAATTTTTGTTTCTATTTTCTGTAATGGCAGGCTCATCATCAACCTTAGCCAGCCCTACCAGCATTCAAACGGCTGACAAGATTCAACCTGAGAAAATAGCAGAGCGTTCCTCGAACGCAACAGCGGCTAAGACGAAGTCATATTCTGAACAAGATAAGCTTCAACTAGAACATAAAATTGCTGAAGCGAAACGGCAAGCTGAAGCAGATGCGGCTAAAAAAGCTGAAGCAAAAAAAATTGCCTCTAATACAAAGAAAATAATACAGCAAACTATCCTTAGCAACTGGCAAGCGCCAGCAGAATCAACTGGGCAAAAAGCCAATGCTCGAATTACACTGACATCATTTGGTTCAATTCAATCGATAGTGATTCTTGGTGCGCCAAATCGTGCATTTAAAAAGAGTATTGAAAAAGCCATCCTTAGCTCAGCCCCTTTTGATTTACCAGAAAATCAAGATGCTCGACTTGAATCTCGCATTATCTCTATGCCCTTTCTATCTAAATAAGGTTATCCGTAAAGTGAAAGATTGTATTTTTTAAATAAAATGTCATCATCTTAGAAAAATATTTATTCACTAATTCACAGACGAATAACAGATTAATCATAATGTTGTGCTTTTAATAATTCAAAATCATGCCATTATGTGACACAACCTAATACAGACAATAACTCACATTTTTAGAGTAGTTAGCGAATGATGGAAATGACGCGTAAACATCTTCTTTGCTTAGCCGTATTCACTGCTTTGAGCCCAGTTTTAGTGACTCAAACGCATGCGCAGCTTCACCTCGAAATCACTAAAGCTCCTGAAGAAGCACCTAAAATTGCGATCGTGCCTTTTAGTAATGACTCAAATATTTATCCAGTGGTTGAAAATGACTTGAACCGCTCAGGTAAATTTACCAGTGCTTCTAAAAACTTGCCTGCAACTGCAACAATAAATTCACCTAATGCAGAAGCATGGAAAGCTGCGGGCGTACCCTATGTCGTGACAGGTACATCAAAAACAACGGCAGATGGCTCTTATGAAATTCACTACCAACTGTATGATGTTGAAAAAAAACAATACCTGTTAAATGAACTACTCACTGTACCTGCTTCACGTTACCGTCAAGCAGCGCATATGATCAGTGATGCGATCTATCAAGCTTTAACTGGCATTCCTGGTGACTTCAGCGGACGTATTGCCTATGTATTGCGTAATGCAGCAACTCCAGATCAACGCTATACCCTACAAATTGCCGACACAGATGGGGAACAGCCACGCACCATTTTGACTTCACGTGATCCAATCCTTTCCCCTGCTTGGACACCTGATGCTAAAAAGCTAGCTTATGTTTCTTTTGAAACCAAACGCCCTGCAATTTACATTCAAGACTTAGCAACTGGTAGCCGTGAAAAAGTTGCAAGTTTCCGTGGTTTAAATGGTGCTCCAAGCTTCTCGCCAGATGGTAAAAGCATGTTGTTCACTGCATCTATGCATGGCAACCCTGAAATTTATCAAATGGATTTACAGACTCGCCAATTAAAACGCATGACCAATGACACAGCGATTGATACAGAAGCACGTTATGCCCCTGACGGTAAATCATTTATTTTTACCTCTGACCGTGGTGGCTCTCCACAAATTTATACCTACAACTTAAATGCTGAAAGTGTAAAACGTTTAACTTTCCGTGGCGCTTTCAACGCGCGTGGTACGTTAAGTGCGGACGGTAAAAAATTAGCTTTGGTACATCGTCCTAGCGGTAGTAACTATAAAGTTGCGGTTCAAGACATTGGTTCTGGTGTAACCAATATTTTAACACCAACAAGTTTAGATGAATCCCCAAGCTTCTCTCCAAATGGTCAAATGGTGGTGTATGCAACACGTGAAGCAAACCGTGGTTTGCTCTCGATCATGTCTTTAGATGGTCGTTTCCGCATGAACTTACCAAGTGAACAAGGTGAAGTTCGTGAGCCAGCTTGGGCACCGAAATAAACACTGCATGATTTATTCAATAATAACTTTTTAATGAAACATCATAAATAACCGTCATGGAGATCAATATGAAAGCAATGAAACTGATTGCGCTACCTGTTTTAGCTACAGCACTAGTAATGACTGGTTGTGCCAGCCGTAAACCTGCAGCAGACGTACAAGCAGGACAAAACCCAAATAGCTCAACCACTGTAAACACTTCTGGTTTAAGTGAAGATGCAGCACTCAATGCACAAAACCTAGCGGGTGCATCATCTAAAGGTGTAACTGAAGCGAATAAAGCATTTTTAGCGAAGCGCGTAGTACACTTTGACTACGACAGTACAGAGCTTAGCAATGAAGACTTACAAACCCTTCAAGCTCATGCACAGTTCCTTGTTGCTAATGCAAACTCACGCGTGGCTTTAACAGGTCATACCGATGAACGTGGTACTCGTGAATACAACATGGCGCTTGGTGAGCGTCGTGCCAAAGCTGTTGAAAGCTTCCTGATTACAACAGGCGTAAGTCCAAATCAGCTTGAAGCAGTTAGTTATGGTAAAGAAATGCCAATCAATGCGGGTCATGATGAAAATGCATGGAAAGAAAACCGCCGCGTAGAAATTAACTACGAAGCTGTTCCTCCGCTACTTAAATAAGACTTGAATAAGTCTGAGCTAAAAAAGCACTCATTAATGAGTGCTTTTTTGATTAAACCTGCATCATTTAATTTATATCGTTTCATTTGCACCGTTCTATTCAACGTTCTTTGCTTTAACTCAATTTAGCCCTTAAACTCAGGATAAATTCGATTAGCGGCTTTAGAACTTAAGAAAATATCCAATGAAAATGCAAGTGAACGACTTTAAAAACGAGATCCTTAGCTTTACCAACTAGAAAATTAGCTTAACAATCCAAATCATTACGCTTCTGCTTCTGGATGTTCAGCATTTTCTTTTTCTGTTTGCATCGACTCAATGAGATCATGTTTATTGAACTTTTTATACTCTGCTTTTGCTTCGTAACTGCTCCATGCAGCTTTAACAGTATCCGCAGAAATATCGTCTAAATTCAATCCCTCAGTTGCAGTCGGAGTCGCATCAAATTTTTGTGTGGTCATTGTTGTGCTCCCTGTCTTTCGATTTATACATTAGATTCAACATAGCATGTTATTCAGGACTTGCAAGGGTAAAATCACGACAAATAGTCTAGTTTAATTTTTCTTTTCCTTCGTTCTCATCTAAAATGTTGCACAATCACATTTTTATCATTTTTGATAAATTAATATTTGGAGTTTTCCGGTTATGTCAAATCTCACCCTTTCCCAATTTCTACAACAACAAAGTGGTAATCTTACTCCTGCATTAGCACAAGTTATTGAAACAATTGGTAATACATGCAAAGACATCGACCTTCTTTTACAAAAAGGTGCTTTGGCTGGTGTATTGGGTAGCGCGCAACACGAAAACGTTCAAGGTGAAGAACAAAAGAAACTTGATGTCATTTCAAATGATTACCTCATCGATGCATTAAAAGTTCATCCACATGTCGGTGGTTTGGCATCTGAAGAATTAGATGAATTCACACCAGCTCAAGAAAATGGCGATTATCTTGTTTTGTTCGACCCATTAGATGGTTCAAGCAACATCGATATCAACATGTGTGTTGGCACAATTTTCTCAATTCTTCCTGCAAAAAATGCGGTAACGCAAGCTGAAGATTTCATGCAAGCGGGTGTTAACCAAGCGGCTGCAGGTTATGTACTGTATGGCCCATCAACAATGATGGCTCTAACTGTCGGCGCTGGCGTAGTCTTCTTTACTTTTGATCCAGAAAGCAAAGAATTCTTATTAACTAAAGATGCGATTGCGGTTGCAGCAGACACTAAAGAATATGCAATTAATGCATCGAACCAACGTCACTGGGAAGAACCTGTAAAACGCTATATCGACGAACTTCTTGCAGGTAAAACTGGCCCGCGTGAAAAAGACTTCAATATGCGTTGGGTCGCATGTATGGTGGGTGATATTCATCGTATTCTTTGCCGTAGTGGTATCTTCATGTACCCATACGACTTCAAAGATCCGAAAAAAGCAGGCCGTCTACGTTTAATGTACGAAGCAAACCCAATGAGTATGTTAATGGAACAAGCTGGCGGTGCTTCTACAACAGGCCGTGTCCGCATTCTAGACATCCAACCTACAGAACTTCATCAACGTGTTCCTGTGATTATTGGTTCTAAAAACGAAGTTGACCTAGTTACGTCATACCATAATTAACTTCTTATAACGAAAGTCAGTATTTTTGCTGACTTTCGTGGATATCTCCCTCATGGCTCTGATTTATCTCGAATCAAAAGACAACCCGAAAATTAAGCACCTCCGTGGCTTAATCGAACAAAATGCCTACCGTAAAAAACAAGGTCAAACTGTTTTGGAAGGCACACACTTGGTGTTGTCATGGTTAGACTCAAAACGTCCAATCAAATCGATTTTCACCACTGAACAAGCAATTAACCATGCCGATTTCGACCGCATTGCGGAACAATATCAAGGTGCGGTGTTCATTCTAAGTGAATCTTTATATAAAGATATCAGTACACTTGGAACATCTATTGCTTGCTTAGCAATTGTGGATTTACCAAGTTCAAGTGAAGCGCTTAACTTCAGTGAAGACACCTTAATTTTAGACAATATTCAAGACCCCGGTAATGTAGGCACCCTACTCCGTTCTGCTGCCGCGGCGGGTATTGAGCAAGTTGTTTGTACCAAAGGCTCTGCATCGCTCTGGTCACCGCGTGTATTACGCGCAGGTATGGGCGCACATTTTTCATTAAATACCTTTGAAAATATTGCCCTTGAAGATATTTTGACGAAATTCAAAATTCCAGTGTATGCAACAAGCTCACATCAGTCTGAAAACCTATATAGCAAAAATTTACGCAAACAATGTGTGTGGATTTTAGGCAATGAAGGTCAAGGTGTTTCTGAGTATGCATTACAACATGCGGAAGCCGTTGCGATTCCTCAACCGGGTGGTCAAGAATCGTTAAACGTAGCCATTGCTGGCTCGATCTGTTTTTTTGAAATGGTACGTCAGCGTCAGTAAAATCGTTATTTTATTGTATTTAGCGCTTAAGCCTAAAAAAAATAGACTACACTAGAAAAAATAATAATTCTTTTTGTCAACCTAACCGTTATTTCCATCGTTATTTGTATATGAATATGGAAATAATGGTGGGTATCCGATGACAGGATTTTCCATCTCTATGGATTTAGCACCCAAAAAGTCCGAGACGCAAGACAGCAGTGTTTTAAAAAGCACGGCTGAGTCTCGCCTGAAAAACTTCATGAATGAAGTGACGGGGCGTGCTTTAGTAATGATGGAAAGTGCAACGCACGGTCAACATGGCATTGCCATGGACTTGGTGCAAGAAGCCTTTATTTCCTTACATAAAGCTTATGCTGAAAAGTCCACAGAGGAATGGTATCCCCTGTTTTACACCATTTTAAATAACAAGCTGCAAGACTGGCGTCGAAAAGAAGCACGTCGTTCGCAGCCGTTTTCCTTATTTAGAAAAGTCAGCCTAGATGACGACGATGTCGAGATACAGGATGTGGTAGATGAATCTACACCAAACCCTTTCGACTTTCTGGATCAGGCTGTCACTGCAGAGGAAATACAAGATGCTATCGCAGAACTTCCAGTCCGCCAGCAACAAGCATTTATGTTGCGAGCTTGGGAAGGCTTTGATACGCATACAACTGCAGAAATTATGAATTGTTCCGAAGGCAGTGTGAAAACACATTACCACCGTGCCATTCAGGGTTTACGTACCGCTTTGGCACATTTGAATCCACATATGGGAGGATCATCCGAATGAAACAAGATGATTTCTTAAAGCAAGTAACTTCCAAACTTGATGGACTCGCACAGCACCATAAAGACAAAGCAACTGTCATGAATAACGTGCTTGAAGATATTCATCAGCGCGAAACTTCACGTTATGGTTTCTGGAAAATGTCTGGCTTTGCACTTGCAGCAGCAATTGCAGGTTTTGTCATTTTACCGAATGCGACTGTACTGGATGACAAACCACAAAATCAGGTGATTTCAACCCCTAAGCTCTCCCCTCAAATGGTGGAAGATCTTGAAATGTTGATGGTTCTGGGTGAGGACAAAGTTCCACATGGCAGCTAAAAAATTAGCAATTGCATTCTGTGCTTTTAGTTTTTTGCAAACCAGTTTTGCTGGCTTTGATCGGTTTTGGATATTTTCAAAAGATGCAGATACTCAAGTCAATGAAACTTGGGATTCGCTATCTGAAGCAGAACAACAGGCTTTAATTAAAAAGTATCAGGCTCTCAAAGAGATTCCTGCAGATCAACGTGTCAGCTTGCAACAGCGCATGGATTGGTTCACCCAACTTCCAGACAGTGAAAAGCAGCGTATGCGCGAAACATGGCAAAAAATGAGTACTTTAGAACGTAAAGAACTCGCGACACGTATGCAAAAAGCTAGTCCTGATGAACGACCTGCTATTCGCGATGAGTATATCAATAAATATTTACAGCCTATCGCTGTCGTTCACTAATCAAAAACAACAGTATGTTGTGATAATCAAATCAATTACATTAGTTAAGTTATAAAAAAAGCCTCTTATCGAGGCTTTTTTTATTGTATTACTTGCTCAACCGACGCTGACGATACATACCTAAACCAATCAGTGTCAACAGCCCAAATAATCCCATCGAACCACCGCCGCTAGAAGAAGAATTGGTGTTTTTCGCGGTATTCTTAAGGGTCAAAATTGCATTGTTTGATGCAATGGCGTCACTATCGACAACGCTATATTCAACAGGATAGTCAAACTGACTAAAGCCATTTTTTACAGAGAAGGTAATCTTGCCACCGTAGCAAGTTTCCTTTAAATAACTTGCTGGGCAACTGCCACTATACTCAGCTTCAAAGTTTAAACCTGCTGGGATTTTCGTAAAACGAATTGGGATAATTTGACCTTCTTCATTTTTATGCCATACCGATTTACCCGTTGGCATAGATGTAACTGGACCATCACCATCATCATTAGCATTTTCTAATAAATTATTGACGGTAACAGACAAATTATTTGACGGACTAATCGTATATTGCGCAGCTTTGGCCACTGGGGTCATATTTTTAAATGCCACACGTACTACACCAGAGGATTCCGCCTGACTCCCTGTCTTTTGTTTTAGCGTATATTTACAAAAACCGTATTCGGTAGGCGCTGTTGTTGCCCCACTGGTGCGATAAATAACAATTTGTTTTATTCCCGCATCCCAATCACAGTGTAGGTCATGTGGTGGATTACCAACAATACTTGCTTCGCCTGTACTAGACACCGTAATTTCACTACCAATGCCGATTGGTGAAGTCGTCACGGTGTAGTTGTCAGCATTTAAGGCAATTTGTCGTGTTTCAGCACTTCCATTCACAGACTCTTCTTGAGGTAATGATGCAGGGAATGGATCAAAATAAACTGCACGATATTTAAGGTTATTTTTTAATGCACTTAATACCGCTTCGTACTTTGTTAAATCATCCTGATTGGCAACTTTGTATTCCGCATAATCTGGATCGTCGATATCCTTTTTCAAGGCATCAATTGTATTTTGATACTTATCTTGCAGAGCTGTTAAAGACTCATTGGTAATATCTGCCATATCTGCTGCGGTTAAATTCATTAACTCAACCGAACCAATATCACATGTGTTTCTTTGCGTAGGTGATAACTGTAAAGTACCATCTGTGATCCGCAAAATGCCCCGTTGATCCGCATCACTACAGCCGTCTAAGCCCAGATTGATTAAGTCAAAACCACTGCCGATTGCTTTCGGGTAATACAAAGGTAAATACAAATTATAAGCAGATTTTGTTTGTAGGGCGCTTAATAAAGTCCCCATAGCATAACTACTTACATCATGGTTTTGCAGAAAGCTTTCCGTACTATTCAGCACACTTTCTGGTAAATCACACTGTGCGGCTGCCAGTTCAAATGCATTATTACTTGCCACAAATTTTTGACCATTATCAGGTACTGCATTATTCAGATAACGACAAGATTTTCCACCAGTATTGTAGGCCAATACATTGAAATACCAAGCCTTTGTACCATTGTTATCATAATAATAGGTACTCGCCGCCTTGTTCTCGACTATTGTATTACTGGTTAAAACGAAGCTAGAAAAAGCACTTAAACGTTCCGTTCCCTGAGAAATGGCGCGGATAATACTACCCGTACTTGGATTTGCTTGGTTTTTTGCAATCGTATTTGCTGTCAATTCAACTTTGGCATTTCCACAGAAGTCCATCACACTATTGCTCGTCGATGAACCATTTTGAATAATACTGCTTTGCTGGAACACAATTTCAGGCTGGGTATCCCCCAAGTTCCCGATACAGTCCATAGCGACAACACTACCTTTAGGTGCGACGTTACCCTGAACTAAACTGCTCACCAATAATGTTTTTTTCGACATATTATGCGCAACGGAGTAGATAGCACCGCCAGCAACTTTGGCCTGAGAGTTTTCAATTGCACCATTATTTAAGGTAAATGCTCCCCCTAAATACAAGGCACCACCTCGATCTTCTGCCATCCCGCCAGTAAGGCGAACATTATTGACGATAAAGTTGGCTTCTGAACGTGAAGTATTAAAAATACGAGATTTGCCTTGGGCATTAATCGTCGTTCTAATATCTTCATAGGCAGGAAATTTCTGCGTCAGTAAATTTTTTGAATTATAGTTAAAGCGACTTTTCCCCTCAATCACGATCTGATTGAGCGGAACTAACTCACCTTTGGTCAGAAGATATTCACCTGCTTCAAGTTGAATATAATCGGTCTGCCCATTATTTGGATTACCGACATTACATCCACCAAAAGATTTGTTTTTACGCGCAGTTTCAATCGCTTCACGTAAAGAACATTGATTGAGATTTTCACCATTTTCATCATCAAAGGTCGTAACTTTGATGATGTTACTTGTCGCTGCCATAGATGACATAGCCGCAAGGACCATGACCGCCAGCAATCCTTTTTTATAATTTTTCATGTGCTGTCCTTAATTCTATCCAGACTATTTTTTAAAGCGACGAAATCCAACTAAGCTAAGCAGCGCAAAAATACTCGCCCAGCCTAGAGCACCACCTGAAGTTTTAACGGTTTTACTTTCCATTTCATTGTTTGGTTCTTGGAAAATACGCACTTCTGCAGCTAAATAATTTTTTGCCGAAGTATTAAAACGGGTTGAAGACGTCACCACACGCAATTCAAAAATATCTGCGCCATGCCAATTTCCATTTGGCGTGTATTCAAAATCACCATTCAAATTCAGTGTAAATTTACCTTTAGATTCGGTGCTTTGTACAATTATTGGGCAACCATCTTGCCATGGCTCACCCGTTGGATTTGCCATACCCATCACTTTTGAACATTCTTCTTTTGGAATTAAATCACTGTCACCTAATGCATCTAAAATATTAAACTTGGCCACTTCACCTGTACGAATGTCTTTACCTAATCGAGGCATGCTCACAGGAACCACA
Source organism: Acinetobacter sp. YH12023 (assembly GCF_013420135.1). NCBI lineage: Bacteria > Pseudomonadati > Pseudomonadota > Gammaproteobacteria > Moraxellales > Moraxellaceae > Acinetobacter > Acinetobacter sp. YH12023. The sequence goes on along the minus strand of NZ_VOYU01000002.1, from coordinate 80,963 downwards.
ATTTCTATAGCCCCACGATCACACCAAACATCATCCAAATTACGATTTTTTCCACGCTGATCAGAAGACTCGCAATACACATGATGCTCATTGCCATCTGCTGTGGTCTTCCCCTTATTTAATATCGGGCTTGAGAAAATCGTTTCGTAATCTAATAAAATACGAGGACGTAAATAACCAATAAATGCGTTATTTGCTGTGGTAAATGGACAGAAAAGTGCATTACGATCTTCTGTTAAGGTTTTACAGCTACCTTCATCTTCACCCGCAATTAAACTCGTCCCAGACCATACATCATTTAAATTTGCAGCAGGCCCAACAGGACAACTCGCAGCCACTAAGTTGTTATAAAAAACAGATTGGTCTGTTCCTGAGTTCACGACTTTACAATCTTGAGCGGTACCACTGAGCGCATTACCAATCACCACACTATTGGCTAAATAAGCATGCTCAGAGGTACTATTTAGTTCGATACCGCCACTGTTCTTCAGTACTGTAATATTATTGAGTGCTAAACCATCACGTAAGTTGACAGCAAAACCTTTGTTTTTGAAAAAAGTACTATTGGCAATGATATTTTGAGGGTTACTGAACACTAACTTGCTGATGTCCGCGAGCCCATTTTGATTGTAAACAATCGCTCGACCAGAAGTGCTTTCATTATTTTTGAACAAAGATGTATAGATTTCATAAGCAGGTGCTTCTGAGTAAATTGCACCACCATCTACCGCTTTGTTGTTTTGAAAAATCGTGGTTCGTATATATAGACGGCTTGCTACAGCTGCGCCATCTTCTGAAAATCCAACATTGTAGATTGCACCACCAAGTCGTGCATAGCCATCTTCAAACTTTACATTTTCAAGTGTGAGTTTTTCATTATTAAAAAGGATGCCGCCTTTATCGGCGCACTGATCTTGCTTACATCCTTTAAATGAAATTTCTTTAAAATTGATCGCAAGTAGTTCTTTTTCGCCATCATTAATATTAAAAATTTGATCCTTACCCGTCATTTCAATGATGGCATTATTGAGACCGAGTACGACATCTTCATTGACGTTACTGTCATACACCGTTTTCAGGTTCAATTCCGCTTTAATATCAATTTTTTTAGTGAGTTTATAAACTTCATTTTTCTTCAGAGAAATTGAGGCATAGGCGTCTTTACCCCCGCAACCATTATATCCGGCTTCTGGCATACCATTATTGATATATTCTATGGCTTCACGAAGTGAACATTCCTTGTCATCCTTTACAACATCTTCAGTAGTTGTAACGGTAATTTCTGCGCTAAATGCATGACCTGCCATGAGAAGCATGCCAATACCTATGCTCTGTTTGAGCATATCCATCTCCTTAAATATTTTTTATCTTTTTATTCTTAAGTTGCACAATCCTTGCAACATTAAAATATTTTTATGTACTTTGTCACAGCTTGAGTAATTACTCAAGAATTTTTATTGCTTACCGATATTCATCAATTAGGGCAAAAATTTGTCTTAAATTGGCATGACTCAATTTGACTTTTTCACCTTTTAACATCTGAATCAGTTGTTCTAAAGATCTAAGTAAAATGGATGCCTGATGCGGGCCATGTGCCAACAAATAATCTACAATTTGTTGATCCATATGGATGCCACGTCGCGCCAAAACAGAGTTTACGAGTGCTTGTCGGTCTGCATATAAACTACCATTTGGTACTTTTACACTGACAGCCTGAGTTAATCGAGACTGTAAATCTGGCAGTTCAAGTTTGAGTTCAATGGGCGCCAGCCGAGATGAAAAGACCAATTGACCACCTTCTTCGTTATTATAATTAATCAGGTGAAAAACAGCTTTTTGCCAATGTGGAACTCCGCTAATCGCTTCAATATCGTCTAAAGCCACCAAGTCATAGCGATCGAGCGAAGTAATCGCTTCAGTGGGAGCATCGAGCAATTCAAGCAATGAAACTTGAATTGCTGATTTACCAATTTCTAAATAGGAGTCACATATTGCAGACAGTAAATGGCTTTTTCCTGTGCCAGCTCCACCATAGATATAGAAACGATTCATTAAACCAGCATGTAACTGACGAACACCATCGATTACATGCCCCCAACTCGGCCCAGAAAAATCACTAATTCGGGCATCGAGTTGTGGTTCTATATCTAGCTGCAATTGACGCATATCTATATTTTGGCCTTATCAATCTTTATGTTCTGATCTTTCAATGTTACTCGAAATTTCAGGATCTTGCAGCGAATTTGCAGACTGATTTTTGAGCTCAATATCGACAGCAACTTGATTGGTTTCTACGTTTAAAGTGCCACTTGCAGCATCATTTACGACAAGTACATCATTTCGGTATAAATTACTTTTCTCGTAATTTTCGCGTGCATGACGTAATAAGACCACAATAATCGCTGCAACGGGTAGTGCAATGAGCATTCCGAGGAGTCCTGCCAATTGCGCGCCTGCAAGGACTGCAAATACCACTGCCACAGGAGACAAACCAATTTTGTCGCCTAATAAGAAAGGCTGTAAAATATAACCTTCTATTGCCTGCCCTACCATGAATACCACCAGTACTAAGGCCAAATGCACCCAATCCAAACCGAATTGGAACAGGCAAGCCACAATTGCCGAAATAATACCTACCGCAAAACCCAAATACGGAATAATACTGGCTAGACCCGCAATCATCCCAATGATGATGCCAACCTCAATACCGACTAATTGAAGTCCAACCGCATAAACAACGCCCAATAAGAACATTACCAAGAATTGGCCTTTTACAAATGCACCTAAAACTTCATGACATTCGCCCACGATTGTGAGCGTGCTTTTTTCATATTTACGTGGAATAAGTCGACGCATGTTTTCTAACATACGCTCCCAATCTAATAAGAAATAGAAAGCTATGATTGGAATTAAGACAATCGTGCCACCAATCTGTATGAAATTCAGACCCGATTGTGCCACTTTTAACAACATGGCTTGGATACTGTCTGCACTATAGTTGGTTTGAATATACTCCATGATCGCTGCTGACATTTGCTCTGTATCAATTTCCATCGGTACAAGATTAAATGTCTCTGATAACCACGGCAGGAATGTATAGTTGACCCAATGAATATTGTTTGGAATATTGTTTTTCGCATACATCAACTGTTCCCATACCAGTGGTACGAGGAACCACATTGCAAAGAATATAGCGACACCAATTCCAATAAAGACCAAACTGATAGATAACCAGCGCGGCAAGCCAATATTATGTAATTTATCGACTAAAGGGCTAAATAAATATGCAATTAGAAATGCGCCGATAAAAGGAACAACTACAGGCTTTAATAAGTATAAAACCCATATGATCAATGCTATCCCAGCAAGAATAAATATTCGGCGCAAGGTGCGATCACCCATATAAAGTCACCTTTTTTCAATGTAATCGTTATAGAAAGGAAAATATTTTAATAAAGATAACATTTTAGTGCGAAATAGCATAAGAGTTTTGCATATTCAGGTTATAATCCCCGCGCGAATGCGGAGACTTCATTATGAGCAACTCAACTTCTACCCCAAACACTGGTTTAAGCTACAAAGATGCAGGTGTCGACATTGAAGCGGGCGACGCGTTAGTCGATCGTATCAAATCTGTCGCGAAACGTACTGCACGTCCTGAAGTAATGGGCGGCCTAGGCGGCTTCGGCGCTCTTTGTAAAATTCCTAAAGGTTATGAAGAACCTGTTCTCGTATCTGGCACAGATGGTGTTGGTACAAAATTGCGTTTAGCATTGAATTTGAACCGTCATGACACAATTGGTCAAGACTTGGTTGCAATGTGCGTAAACGATCTTCTTGTATGTGGTGCTGAACCACTGTTCTTCCTTGACTACTATGCAACTGGCCACCTCAACGTTGACGTTGCAGCAAATGTTGTGACTGGTATCGGTGCGGGTTGTGAACTTGCAGGCTGTGCATTGGTTGGCGGTGAAACTGCTGAAATGCCAGGTATGTATGAAGGCGAAGACTATGACCTTGCAGGTTTCTGCGTAGGTGTAGTTGAGCAAAGTAAAATTATTGATGGCTCTAAAGTTAAAGCGGGTGACGTTTTAGTTGGTGTTGCATCTTCTGGCGCACACTCAAACGGTTACTCACTTCTTCGTAAAATTTTAGATGTGAAAAACGTCGACCTTACTCAAATCGTTGATGGTCGTCCACTTGCAGATACAGCAATGGAACCAACACGTATTTATGTAAAACCAATTCTTCAGTTATTGAAAGAAGTGGATGTACACGCTATGGCGCACATCACAGGCGGCGGTTTACCGGGTAACTTACCTCGCGTACTGCCAAATGGTGCTCAAGCGGTAGTCAATGAAGCATCTTGGGAATGGCCAGAATTATTCAAACTACTTCAAAAAGAAGGTGGTGTTGAACAATTTGAAATGTACCGCACATTTAACTGTGGCGTAGGTATGGTTCTCGTGGTTGATGCAGCCGATGCTGACAAAACAGTTGAATTACTCAATAGCCTTGGCGAAAAAGCATTCACAATGGGTCACATTGCAGATAATGCTGAATCTGTTGAAGGCGCTGACGAAAAAATCCGTGTAGTTTTCGCATAAGCAACGTTCATGATTAAAATTGCTGTACTTGTTTCAGGCAGCGGATCTAACCTGCAAGCCCTGATCGATGCCAATCTATCAGGTCAAATCGTTGGGGTGATTTCCAATAGACCTGACGCTTTTGCACTGCAACGTGCAAGAAAAGCAAATATTGCAACTGCAGTCATTGAACATAAGCAATATCCAAGTCGTGAAGCTTTTGATGATGTGATGCATCAACAACTGCTCGACTGGGATGTTGATTTGGTCATTTTAGCAGGCTTTATGCGCATTTTAAGCGCAAAATTTGTCAAAGCATGGGAAGGGAAAATGATTAACATCCACCCTTCTCTGCTGCCAAATTATAAAGGAATGCATACTCATCAACGTGTTTTAAACACCGGTGATGTCTTCCATGGCTGTACAGTTCACTATGTGACTGCAGAGCTGGATGCTGGTCAAGCGCTTGCTCAAGGCGTACTTAAAGTCAATGTGCATGATCATGCTGAAAGTCTTGCAGATCGGGTTCACGTGCTTGAGCATGTGATTTACCCTCAAGTGGCAGAATGGATTTGTAATGGCACCATTCAACACACTGAAAACGGTGTTTTATATCGTGGCGAGCCTTTGCAACAACCTGTTCAATTCTGTAAGTTCTAAGCAACTGTATAATTTAACAATCAACGCATCTTAGGGTGCGTTTTGTTTTTCAGTGCCAAATAAAACTCTATTTATTACTAAAATCTAAAATCTAAAATCTAAAATCTAAAATCTAAAATCCATTTTTGCAGAATGTTCAACTTTATGATCAATATGTAGTTTTTAGTTAAATTAAAGCTTTTAGCATCATTAAAATAATAAGCTTATATTGCAATTAGTAAACCTTATAAATCTAGAAATATTACATCCTTCAAACAATAGTGGAGAAAATCACATGTTAAAATCCATCACACTGGCGACTTGTGCATGTATAACACTGGGTATGATTGGTTGTGCTACGACATCAAATCCGGCTACTGATCGTAATTTAGATAAATTACAAAACAAAAATTGGGTTGCGAGTGAAATTCAAGGCGTTAAGCTTGAAGCTGACCCTAACAATTCGAACGTACCCACCATCACTTTCGACGATACTCGTGTAAGTGGTTCTGATGGTTGTAATCGATTCATGGGCGGTTACGCTGTGCAAAACACAAAAATCCAATTTTCAAACCTTGCTACAACACAAAGAGCGTGTTTGACTGCGACAAATATTCCTCAACATTTTTCGCAGGCATTGAGCCAAGTTACTCATTATGATGCCTCTAAAAATCATTTGAAATTTTTAGATGCCAACAACAAAGTTGTTTTACAATTTGAAAATGCGAAATAAATCTCAAAAGTAGAATGTTTCATTCATAATAAAAGCACTCTATAGAGTGCTTTTTTTATGTGTTGTCTTTTTTAAGGTTCAATGATGACGCTTAGGCAATTTAAGTAAATCTTTGATCAATTCAACAGTTTCCACAGGATGTTCCAATGGGAACATATGACTCCCCGCAGCAACTTTAAATGGAATCCCAAATTTTTTCTCAACCTTTTGTGGAAAGTGCCGAGCTAAAAATGGTCCCTGCTCTGCAATTAACTGCTGTACAGGTACTTGCGGTTGAGCATGAGATAACCACCACAGTGAAGGATTGGTTCGAAAAATATGAACCTCATCATCACGTGAAATCGTCAATTCCACCCCACCACGCAGTTTATCGTCCATCAAGGCATGATCAATATAAGCTTGATAACAGTCTGGATCGAAATCTTTGTAAAAACCTTTCGGCCTTAAAAGCTCTGCTGCTTGTTCACGGCTGTCCCAATGATCACGACGACGCTTCGACAATCCTGCTGGGGACATTTTATCGACGACCTTGAGTTTGAGGAGTTTTGCGATGTGCAAAGCAAAAGACTCTTTCCCCATGATCATAGGTGGATCAATCATTAACACTTGTTCAAACAATTCTGGGCGTTGTAAAGCAGCCTGAAATGTTAAAACCGAACCTAATGAGTGACCTAATCCAATCACCTTACGACCATTGGCCTGACGTACAATACTGTCAATGACTTGCTGTGTTAAGCTCTTCCAATGGTTATCGATTGGGTAACGCTTATCTGGCCCAAGTAAAGGTACATAGATCACATCATATTCATCACTCAATAAATCAAATAATTTTTGATAAACCCGTGATGGCACGCCATTGGCGTGCGCAAAATGAATTAACGGTTTCATTGTAACTTCGTGCTGTTTTCAGATTGAACCTGTTGTGACAATGCGCTTGCCAAACCTTGACCAAACGAACTTCCCATACGACCTAGTACAGAATCAAACGGACTATTTTCAATGGTGTAGTTCACGGCTTTTTCAGTTTTCAATTCACGTTTCAGGCTATTTAAACTACCTGTACGGTCAGCAATACCTAGCTTCACAGCCTGATCACCCGTCCAAAATAAACCTGAGAAAATAGCTGGATCATTTGATTTTAATTTCTTACCGCGACCTTCCTTCACTGCATTAATGAAATGCGCATGAACATTATCAAGTACACCTTGAACATGTGCTTTTTGTGCTGCATCTACAGGTTGAGTCATGGATAAAATGGCTTTGTTCTCACCCGAAGTCATGGTGCGATCTTCTACACCGAATTTTTGCATCAAACCACTAACACCATAATTTGGCATGATCACGCCAATCGAACCCACTAAACTTGAAGGATTGACAATAATTTCATCTGCCGCAGACGCAATATAGTACGCACCTGAAGCGCCTGTATCACCAATAATGGCATACAGTTTTTTATCGGTATGGGCTTTTTTCAAGTACTGAATTTCTTGCCAAATTTCATCAGACTGAACAGGTGAACCACCTGGTGAATTAATATTTAAAACAATCGCTTTGCTTTGTTTGTTTTCATAGGCTTTTTTCAAAGCTTTGATGGTATTTGCGCTGTTTACACTTTGCTTGTCCGCTGCAATGGTCCCAATGATATCAACCACGGCAATATGTGAACCCGCTGTTGCTGCAGGATCAGATGACGACATGCTGCAACTTTTTGCCATCGCAATGATAATAAATAACAAATAAGCAAAGGTTAAAAATTTAAAAAATATACCCCATCTACGTGCTCTACGTTGTTCTTCAACGGAAGAAAGCACGGCTTTTTCTAATATTTTCCATTCATTTCCAGTTGGCTGCTGAATATTGTTTGAAGAACTTTGCTGTTTTTCTTCAGGTTTTGGTGGCCATTCGGACATAAAAAAACCCATTTGATCGTTAATTTGTAGTCATTATATACACGCTAATCGCTATAACTGTCTAATCAATTCATTTTCCCCTATAATTATTTTAAATTTTCTTTCATTTCTTTCAGACTTAAATAAGATGACCGACCAAAATTCACAGGACACCACATATCACCTGTTAAAATTTATCAGCCGTCAACCTATTCAAATTTCAAGATTAATTGCAAAAGGTTTGGCTGGGTTAGTCAATGTTTTAAAAATCTCTAAAACCTACTCTACGATTCAACGCAATCTCAAAATTGCATTGCCTGAATTATCAGAGTCAGCTCGCATTCAACTCACTAAACAAGCGATTCGAAACGAACTTTGTTCTTATTTTGAATTTTTTAACATTTGGGGTGCAAGTACAGAAAAAAATATTCAACGGATTCATCACGTACATGGCGCTGAATATTTACATGAAGCGCTCGCCCTAAAAAAAGGCGTTGTACTCGTAGTACCACATTTTGGTACTTGGGAAATCATGAATGCATGGGTTGCGCAATACACTCAAATGACCATCATGTACAAGCCGGTAAAAAGCGAATCTGCCAACAATTTTGTCCGTGCTGCTCGAAGCCGTGAGCAAGCAATATTGGTTCCTACGGATGAATCAGGTGTACGTCAGATTTTCAAAGCCTTAAAACAAGGTGGGACGACTGTGATCTTGCCAGATCATACCCCCAATGCCGGCGGCGAAATGATTCCATACTTTGGTATTCCACTAAAAACCAGCAACTTAAGTGCAAAATTAATTCAAAAAACCAAAGCACGTGCGCTCTTACTGTATGCCATTCGTAACGATAATCATGGTTTTGATATGCATATCGAACCTATGGATGAGAATATCTATCAAGGCAATGCAGATGATGGCTCTATAGTTATCTTTAAAGCAGTGGAAGATTTAATTCATCGTTATCCAGAGCATTATCACTGGAGCTATAAACGCTTTAAAGCCAATCCAAAATTGAGAAATCTATACAATATTAGTGATGAAGAAGCCGCTCAACGCATTCGTGATATTCGTGAGGAATATCAACAGCAGCAAACAATGACAGTGGCTGAATAACATCTTCACGCCTTGCCCTTGAGCGAGTTTCTTTATTCGGCTTCTTTTGATAGCCTGCGATATAGATCGAGCCATTTATACTTTGTTCGCTCTTCGATCAACTCGATTTGCTTTTTATTTTGCTTGAAATGAATACTTCCACTTTGTGCAGTTTGCAAGAGTGGAATATCTAATTGTTTGAGTCGTGTTTGGGTCATCTTTGCTGGATGCCCATAACGATTAAACCGACCGGCAGAAGCAATCGCCAACTTGGGCTTAAAATGGTTTAAAAATGCATAGGATGAACTGTGCCGACTACCATGGTGTCCAAGTACCAAGACATCGACTTTTAGGTCTGGATAATCTCGTAATATTTGATATTCCGTCTCCCAACCCGCATCCCCCATCAATAGAAAACGTCGTGGCCCATTGACGCCTTTGACCGTCACATACAGTACACAAGAGCGTTCATTGGCATTCCAATGAGCATCTGTCAGATCTTCAGGCTTTGGCGAGAGTATTTCAAAATAGACTTGCTGATCCCAATTCCACTGCTGACCACGTTGACATAAACGCTGTGGAGCTTGGTTCGGGGTTTGTACCCGTTCATTACTTGAAAGCTGCCCAATATCAAGCTGTTGCTCCAATGAGAAAAAGCCACCACTATGGTCTTGATCTAAATGAGTCAATAACACCCGATCTAGTCGATGGACACCATTCACACTCAAAAATGGCCGGATGATATTCTGCCCGACACTAAATTGACTTTCGTCATAGTTTCCACCGAAGTCCACCATCATGTGATGATCTACAGAACGGATATAGATCGCCTGCCCTTGCCCCACATCTAAAATTGAAAGTTGAAAGTTTGCTGAATTTCTCCATGGGATAAACAGAGCAAAAAAGGCAATGACCGCCCAATATTTTGGCAAGATACCTTCAGGTAAAAATAAGATTACTATAACGAGTAGCAACAGTATGATTTGAGTTGACGTCAATGCGACATCTTGCATTTTTGGTGCAAAGAGTCGATCTAAGCCATAGAGAAATACATGTAACACTTCTAAACACAGATCATTGAATAAAAAAACCAAATGCGCTAAAGGTGTAGAAATATAAGAAAGTGCCCCTCCGATGATATCTAAAGGAACCACCACTGCCCCTAACCACGGGATGGCAAATAAATTACTTAATGGGCTAATCCACGTGACTTGCTTGAAAAAAATCACCATCAATGGAAATAAGGCGATAAAGATTTTCCATTGTGATTCCACCATCAACCACATTGAATGTTTTAACTTTTGCCAAAAACTGGCTTCCGCTTGAGCCAGTAAATGCTTCCTTAAGGTTTGATAAATCCGCAGTAAAATAAAGCATGCGCCATAAGACAACCAAAATGCCGCGGATAAAATACTAAAGGGATCCACAAGCAATAAAATTGCGGCACTAAAAACCAGCAGTTGAAAAGGCTGAATGGTTTGCCGTAACAAAAGTATGCTACTGGCGACTAGGCAGATCGTCAGCGTTCTCAGTGCCGGTATTTCAAAACCGGTAAATGCACAATATAGAAGGACACAAAAGATAAAGGGCACGACCAAAACATACTGTTTGGGCCATTTGAGATAAATTTTGGGACAATATTTTCGAATAGCTAACTGCATCACCCAACAAAGCATGCTGGCAAAAACAAGTACATGTGGACCAGATATCGCCAATAAATGACTCATCCCAAAGCGTTGAAATAATTCACTGGTGCCTTCAGTGAGTAAACTTTTATCGCCTGTAAGCAGTGCTAGCAGCAAGCCATGATTTCGTAGTGGTTGTTGATATATAAACGCTCTTAAATATAAACGTTGTTGTTCGACTTTTATTTTGAACTGATGCAACACACCTTGATGTCGTTGATACTGCTGCCCATAGCCCATCGCAATCACATGTTGAGGTGGTATTAATTCCACCGACTTCACCTTTAAACTGGCATGTATATTTTGCTGTATGCTCCACCGTTCTTGATCAAATGCACCTTCGGTCACATAACTCTGCGTAGGCCGTAACTCACCATACATTCGATAATATTGTCCAGGGACCAACTGGATCGTCTGCTCATGACTTTGCAAAATTGACTTGGGTAAATACGCCATAAAATATTGAATCTGCTGATTCAGATTGAGCACTTCAATTTTTTGCTGAATTGCTTGGTCTTTGAGTTGGCTGATCTGTGGAATATACGCAATAAACTCGCCTTGTCTGCTCTGATGTTCAACCAATGCCAAACGCTGATCGAGTTGAGTATTGGCGAAACTAAAACCGAGAATTGAACCTATGCAAAGATTTGTACTGAGCTGTAAGATTTTCGAAAAGATACTTTTTAGTTTTGGTGAAATGTAGAGCTGTAGCACTAGCCAAATCAGGACAATAAAAAGCAACTGAGCTGTCGAGAGTTGTGGATTCCAAAACATGAACCCCATAAAAGAAATACCTAAAATCCAGCCAATACAAAAACTTTGTAACATGAGTCGTCATTATTTTTATTATGTGCTGGCAATAATAAAGCCCACCGCGGTGAGCTTCAATCAAACAATCTTAATCCACTAATTTTTTACAAAATCAAATTAGCGCTTAGTCATCTACCCATAAACCATCTTGCATATGCAAAATCGCATCAGCAGATTGAGCTAAATATTCATCATGGGTCACAATTAGCATTGCCATGTTAAATTCTTTACGTAATTCAGACAACAACTCAAAAATCCTCACCGCGGTTTTGCGGTCTAAGTTCCCTGTTGGCTCATCAGCCATCATCAACTTAGGTCTTGCTACCAATGCACGAGCCAAAGCCACACGTTGACGTTCACCGCCTGAAAGCTCACCCGGTTTGTGCGTCATGCGGTGGGAAAGTCCAACGCGTTCCAAAAGATATTCAGCTTGCTGCTTCACTTCTTTGAAGTTACTCGACTTACGTAACATCAATGGCATTGCCACATTTTCAAAGGCGGTAAATTCAGGCAGCAAGTGATGGAATTGGTATACAAAACCTAAATGCTCATTACGGATATAACCACGCTCTGCTTCACCTAAAGTGTCAAAGCGTTGACCATTAATCATCACTTGACCCGATGTTGGACGATCTAAGCCACCCAATACATGCAACAACGTACTTTTACCAGAACCACTTGACCCCACAATCGAAACAAACTCACCTGCTTTGACTTGTAATGAAAGTCCACGAATCACATCGACTGTAGACTTCCCATCAGTAAAAGATTTGGTAATGTTTTGGGCATCTAAAACTAAATTACTCATAGCGTAGAGCCTCTGCAGGTTGAACTTTAGCTGCACGTAAAGCCGGATAAATAGTCGCGATAAAGCTAAGACCCAATGATAAGGACACAATCACCACAACATCTTGCCATCTTAAATAAGACGGTAAATAGTTGATGAAGTAAGCATCAAACATATTTAAGCCCAATGTTGTATTCAACCAACCGACTAAATTACTAATACTAGATGCAGCAATAATCCCTAAAATTGCCCCAGACACCGTACCAATCACCCCAATCACTGTACCTTGCACCATAAAGATCCGCGTGATTGTAGCCGGTGAAGCACCTAGAGTACGCAAAATGGCAATATCGGATTTTTTATCAGTGACCACCATCACCAATGAAGACACGATATTAAATGCTGCAACCAATACAATCAGGAACAGCAATAAACTTACCATTGCCTTTTCCATTTGAATCGCACTGAACAGATTACCGTGCGTATAAGTCCAATCTGAAGCATAAAAGTTTGCAGGTAAATCACGCACAATTTCTTGAGACACTTGTGGCGCTGCAAAAATATCATCCAACTTCATACGGATGCCTTGTGCACCATCTGGCAGTCTTAATAAAGTCGACGCATCGTTCAGGGCTACATAGCCCATCATCGAATCAACTTCTGCACCAATACTGAAAATACCCACAATTTTAAATCGTTTAAAACGCGGAACAACGCCAGCCGGAGAAGGTGTTGCTTCGGGAAGCACCAAGGTCACACTGTCATTTAAACCTAAGCCCAAGGCATCTGTCATTTGCTTGCCAAGGACAATACCAAACTCACCTTTTTTCAGGTTATCGATACTGCCTTCCACCATATGGTCTTGGATAATTGATACCTTTTTTTCATACTGCGGTTCAATCCCACTGACCATAATGCCAGACACTTGACCTTGTGCCGTCAACATTCCCTGTAATTGGGTGAATGGTGCGACCCCTTGAACATGCTCATGCTGCTCAATTTTTTTTGCAAGTTCAGGCCAATTTGTTAAAATTTGTGTTGAAGAAACAGTGGCTTGAGGTATCATTCCTAAGACACGAGTTTTCAACTCACGATCGAAACCATTCATCACAGATAAAACTGTAATAAGGACTGCCACACCAAGCGTGAGGCCGATCATGGATACCAAAGCAATAAAAGAAATAAAGTGGTTACTGCGCCGAGCGCGAGTGTATCTCAACCCTATATACAGCGAGATTGGTTTAAACATAACCATCTAGTCCGAGGTAATATATATTATGGAAAACTTACAGCATCAAAGCGTTCAAACTGAACGCCGTGTAATGTCGCGTATCGATGCTGCTTTGCGCATCAACTATCAGATTATCTCTGATGATGTTGCACTGAATGATCCTTACGATCCTAATTTTGTATTGCCGCGCTATTTTCTACTACTTGCTGAATTAGATCAATTTGATCATGCACTCAACTACGAATTAGAACAATTAGCTGAGAAAGATCAACAAATTGCTCGAATCTTATCCTTATTTAACCAAAAGTTAAACCTTATTACGGGTTCTTTATACGACGCAATTGTACAAAGCATGTTACCAGTGCCTGAGCATGTGAATTTTTCCGAGACTGGTTTGAGCTTTTTTAGCGAACGCGCGATTAAAGAAGGTACTTATATCCATGTGACCTTAAGCCACCCTGAAAATTTCTTCCATATTGCGGCAACTGCGCAAGTGGTTTATAGCCGTGAAGAAGAAAGCAACTTATACCGTACGGGTGCCTATTTTATCACACTGCTCCCTCAAGACCGCGTCAAACTTGCAGAGTGTATCGCACTGACCCAAAACAAAGAGTGATTTTTAATCAATGTTTTAATTTGTGGGCGAGCTCTCTGTTCGCCCGAAAATCTTTATAAAAATAAACAAACAAGCCTGATAATAGAATCACAGCACCAAGTAAAACCATCAATGATAATTTTTCATCATTCAGTAAAGCACCAAAGAGCATAGCAAGCATGGGTGTGAGTACCGTTGTTAAAGACAAAGTTGTCGCCTTGATGTTTTGTACCAGTTTGAAATAACAAAACATGGCAATCAATGAAGCCATAATCACTGCATAAAATAAGCCGATGAGCGCTTTAGTTGAAGGCATCTGTGTAGGTGCATACTGCCAAATAAAAGGTAGCATTGCAGCAGAAAATAGGGCTGAGATAAGAATCGAACCTGTGGCTTGAGACATGGGCTGCAATGGCGCATTGACTTTTTTCACCCAAAAAATCGACATACAGTAGACGAATACGCTCATTAACATTAAGACGATGCCAACAGGCTGTACGTGCTGATCACTGCCGCCTAAGCAAATAATGGCTAAACCACAGACGGCAATCAACATCCCAATCCATTGCAAGCGATGCAGATAGGTATGAAAGAAGAAACGACCAATCAGACCCGTCATAATTGGCGCTAAACCAAACATCAGGGCAATAATGCCTGAGCTGAGATAGGCCGTTGCCATATAGGTAAAAATTTGAGAACCAATAAAACTAAACGCCCCTGCCAAATAACTGTGCAGGGAGGTTTTATCCATCGGCAGTTTATGTTTAAAAATAAACAATAATGCGAAAGCCAAGGGTAATGCGATAAAAAAGCGTAATGTCAGTGCCCAAAACGCATTGATATCACTGACACTCCAAACGATGGCAAGTGGCGTGGTCGACCAAATGAACACCAACAACGCATAGGTCGTCGCTAGATTTGTTTTAGATGGCATGGTTTTTACTTCTGCGCCGTTTTACGTTTTTGCTTTTGAATGGTTTGATCTAAGCTACTAGAAAATTCGCGCTTATCACGTTCTGAAATCGGGGCTGGACCACCGGTTTGCACACCTGCGCCCCGTAAAGTATCAATAAAGTCGCGTAAGTGTAGACGTGCTTTGACATTTGCTGTGGTATAAATCTCACCCCGAGGATGTATCGCTATACCGCCCCGCTCAATCACTTCAGCAGCAAGTGGAATATCCTGTGTCATCACGATGTCGTGCTCTTTCATGCGCTGAATAATTTCTTTATCCGCTGCATCTGCCCCACTCATGACTTGAATCGAGTTAATTCGGACCGAAGGCGTTATCCCAACATTTTGATTGGCGACAAAAGTGACTTCTAACTGGTAACGATCAGAAGCACGAATAATTACATCACGTAAAATGCGTGGTAACGCATCTGCATCCACCCATAATTTAAATGGTAGCACTGATTTTCCATTCACTTTTAAACATAACTCATAGTAACAAATCTACATGACAATTTGGGGATCTGCATCCGCTGAATGGATCTACATTTCTCTAATCATGAGAATCGAAAAGCTGCAAAATGAGCCAAAGTTGAGCCTATTTTCCAATGCTTTAACATTTAAATCCTACTGAAAATATTTTTTATGCATGATTTCATGATAAATATGACGTCGGTGACTTGAAAATTTCAAATAACCCTCGATTTATTAATTATGAAACCAACCCAATATCAATTGTGCATATGAAAAAACAAAATAGCCCTGAAATTATCACTATTGAAGATCAAACTTTTGGTAGTCATGTTGAACATTGGAATTTGCTTACAGGCAACCCGACAACGGATGTACCAGTTTGGCTGGGTCAGGCATTGGATGCACCCATTATGCCGATGGGCTTATGTGCACAAGAATCTGATATGGATCAAAGTACATGGCTGATTCAAGGTCCATCTCAAGCGTCTATTCAACTTTGCCAAGTGATTGCTGTAGAAAATAATAAACCTAAAGCCGTTAAAACTGCATTTCCAAGTTTTGATAGCCCATATAAAACCAAAGCCACCATTGAACGTATTATTACCTGTAAATCCAATACGCAAGCTGTGCTTTGCCTCGACTTAGGCGCAAATACCAGTGTGTATGCTTTTGATAGTTTATATAGCGTCAATCACGACCAATATGAAAAAGATGTAACCTACAGTGTGCAACTCAATGCTTGGGCCTATGAACTCGAAGCTGTCGCAGAACATGAACAGCTTGTTGTTGATGATCCTGCATCGATTAAACATCATCGTGCTTTAAACGATATATTGGCAGCAAATAATGGTATTGCCCCTGCAGACTTACACGAACAAATTAAAGCGTGGCAACCAAAGTCTGAAGATGACAAAGCACCAGTCACCGTCGATTTTTCTAAAATGGTTGCATACCTATATGGTGAAAACCTCGGACAAGAAGACGAAGCATGGTTCCAAGGGCATATTGTTGGCAAAACTGCCATGCAATTTAAAGAGCAAGACTATACGCTGTATGATGTGACCTTAATCCACGAAGAAAACCAAGAAGCGGTGATTGTTCGTGTTGCAACAAGAAATCCGGCGCATAAAGATTTCAATGTTGGGCAATATATTCGTGGCAACCTGTGGATACAAGCCAATATTTACGCGAAATCTGCCTAATTTGAATTCAAAAACCCTATTTCAAATAAAAAAAGCCGCCTCAGTGCGGTTTTTTTATTTCTCGCTAATCATGTGTATGCGCTGAATATTTAAATGATTGAATATTTCTTATCCATAAACCAGTCAATATATTCTATTTTTAAATTCAAATTAAAATAACTTATCCACAATATTAAATTCAAAATAATGCTGCTAAATAAATCCATCTACAAAGGATAAAATATAAAAATCTAATATAAATAAATAAGATAGGAAATTTATGAAACTAAATTTATCAATTCAGTTGCTTATTTTTAAATAAACTAAATAGTTTAGTAAGTTTACGGCAGATAGTACTTTATTTAATCAAATAATTATGTTAAAAATGCGTTTAAGAAATAGTAATTAACGATAAATAGATCGGAAAGAATATCTATGAAAGTCGTGCAAGAAGAAAACTTATCGCAAGTTGACCATCACATGGAATCTCGATATCAAATCGAGCCAATGTCCTGCTTATTTTTTATGTTAGGTATGCTGATTTGTGCATACGTTTTACATACTTTTATTTTTTAATCTATTCAATAAAAAAAACCGGCATTTGCCGGTTTTTTTATGCCTTTACAATTATGCGTTGCGTTTTGCAAAGTCATCCATAAAGTTAACCAGTGCTTGAACACCTTCTAGCGGAACAGCATTATAAATACTTGCACGCATACCACCCACTGAACGGTGACCGGCTAAATTAAGCAAGTGGTTTTCTTCAGCTTCTTTCAAGAATTGTTTTTCCAAATCTGGATTCGCCAAAGTGAATGGTACGTTCATTATTGAACGGAATTCTTTTGCAATTGGATTTGCATAAAAATCGCTTGAATCGATATAACCATAAAGCAATTCAGCTTTTGCCATATTCGCTTTATATATTGCGTCTACACCGCCCTGCTCAAGTAACCATTCAAAAACGAGGCCAGATAAGTACCATGCATAAGTTGATGGTGTATTCACCATTGAACCATTTTTCGCTTGAGCTGAATATTTCAAGATACTTGGAATATCTGCTTTCGCTTGATCCAATAAATCATCACGAATAATCACTAAAGTTAAACCAGCCGGACCGATATTTTTCTGAGCGCCTGCATAGATTAAACCGAACTTAGAGACGTCTAATGGTGCAGATAAAATGCTTGATGAAAAATCGGCAACCAATGGCTTGTCTGTTTCAGGAATGTTGGCAAACTGAAGACCTCCAATGGTTTCATTATCTGCATAATGCACATAAGCCGCATCATCAGATAAGTTCCAAGTACTTTGATCAGTAATCGCAAGTTTACCGTCAATGGTGGTACCCGCTTCAACGACATTAATGTCGCCATAACGCTGTGCTTCTTTCAACGCTTTTTCAGACCAAATACCAGTGTGGATATAGTCTGCTTTGCTGTTTTTACCCAATAGGTTTAATGGGATCGCAGAGAATTGAAGTGATGCGCCACCTTGAAGGAATAACACTTTATAGTTGTCTGGAATATTCATCAGCTTACGAAGATCAGCTTCTGCTTTCTCTGCCACAGCAACATAGTCTTTACTACGGTGGCTCATTTCCATGATCGAAAGGCCTTTGCCTTGCCAGTCAAGCATTTCAGCTTGAGCTTTTTCTAAAACGGCAGTGGGTAATGCAGCAGGACCAGCACAGAAGTTGTACGCGCGCATGAGTTTTCCTTTCAAAGTGAAACACAATAAAATGATGGCATTTAACCATATCTGACGCGTGCTTGCAGTAGTTAAAGCTGAAAATATTCCAATGCTGTCTGACATTTGAAGTCAAATTTTCAATAAAGATCAAAATTAATTCTTCTTAATTCAAATTATTAGATTTACTGATATTTTTTATCCCTTGAATTGATGCTAATTTAAGGTCTTGATGTGAGAAAAATGACGTGCGCTGCGAAGATAAAATTCATTTACATATGTATATGAAACAATACAACAACTTAGTGAATTTACCCAACTTCATCACAATGACTATAATGAACCCATCCTAGCTGTGAGTGTGTTTTTATGCCTTTACCTCGAACAGATTATTCTATAAAAATTAAACATACATTTCGTTCAGGTTTACTGCTTGGCCTTGGTTGTTTCAGTGGCTTTTTTAGCCCCACGGTACTTGCGCAAAGTATCAGTTATAGCCAAGCAGAACAAAGTCTACTCACTAGTTCGTATAGTACTCAGGCCAACCAAGCGCTACAACAATCTGCCGAACTTCAAGCTCAGGCCATTAAAGGCCTTGGTTTACCTCGTGTGGATTTAAACGTCCGTGCCTATGCCTTTCATAATGAACTCGATATTCCTCTCGGCGCCTTAAAAAACAACTTAGAACAAACGCTGAGTAATGGCATTAATAATAAAATTGATGAAAGCTTACCGAGTGATTTGGCAGACCCATTAAAAGACAGTCTGCAACAGCCAATCCGTGATGGTGTCGGATTAATTCCAGATTCTTCCCAAGTGGTCTTAGATGATCAAGTGATCCGCCCTACCGTTTCCGTAATGATGCCGCTGTATACCGGTGGGTTAACGTCTAGCGCCAAGGAAATTGCCAATATCCAAGCCAAACGCAGCGCGATAAGCAGTGAACAACAACAAGATGTGCAACGTTTTGAATTAATCCAAGCCTACTTCAATGCTCAATTACAAAAAAAATTAGTCGAAAGCAGCCGCTTCAATTTAAATGCGATGCAACAACACTATGCCAATGCACTCAAAATGGAACAACAGGGTTTCATTAGCAAAGGCCAGCGTATGCAATTTGAAGTGGCGAAGAATAATGCGCTCAGAACTTTTCAAAATACTGAAGCGAATCTCCGCTCTAGCTTATTTAAGTTAAACAACTTAATGCAAAGCAGCCAAATTACTGATCTTTCAACGCCATTATTTATCAATCAGCAACACAATCAAAATATAACCGCCTTACTAAAAAGTTATCAGGATCAGTCTAGTTTGGTGCGTAAAATGCAATTGGACAGTCAATTGGCCGGTGCCAATGTGAAAGCCCAAAGCGCAGCAAAAAAACCCAACGTCTTTGCATTTGGCGAATATAGTCTCGACGATAAACAAAACTGGATCGTTGGTGTTGCCGCTCGCTACAACTTATTTTCAGGTATTGATAAAAACAAATCCGTACAAGCTGCTGAACTTCAACGCTATGCATCTGAGTTAATGACTGAGCGTACCAAACAAGAAATTGAAAGCCTGATTTATAGCTCATTTAATGAAGTCACCAGCGCTCAACAAAGTCACCTGTTGTTGCAGCAAAACCTAAAAGCTGCTCAAGAAAATTTAAGAATTCAACAGCTTTCATTTAAAGAAGATATGGGAACAGCCACACAAGTGATTGATGCACAAAATGCACTGAGCGGGCTACAAAGTGAAATGGCGCTCAATGCTTATAAATACGTGATGTCACTCGCAACACTGCTACAAAGTCACGGGAGCATTGACCAGTTCCAAAGCTATATCAATCAATCACACACCGATTACATCCGTTAAACTTAGACTGGGGAAATGCACATGAATCAGGATTCAACTGATCAACCAAAAGACACCTCAACTGAGGATAAATCATCTGTTACATCAACAAATGATACGGTTGTACCAAAGCCTGTTATGGAAAACAGTAGTACGCAAGACGAAATCGCGATGGATAAAAAGCCGACAGAATCTGTTAATTCAACGTCTCTAGAGCAAGACCACTCTTTCTCCCCAACAAAAGACCAACATAAGAAATCTATACTGATAAAAATTGCAGTTGGCATTATATTGATACTACTTTTAGCATTGATTGCATTTGGCTTATGGAAAAGTTATCAGCCCAAGCAGGTTGAATTACAAGGTCGAGTTGAGGCTGAAACCATCCACATTAGTACCAAAGTACCCAGTCGTATCGAAGAAATATATGTGCATGACGGTGAAAAAGTACAAGCAGGTCAAGCACTGGTTCGTTTAACCAGCCCTGAAGTCGATGCAAAAAAACAACAGGCTTTAGCTGCACTCCAATCTGCGCAAGCACTGCAATCCACAGCTGAACGCGGCTCTCAACAAGAAAATATTGATAGTTTGTATGCCAATTGGCAAAGTCTAAAAGCACAGCAACAATTGGCGCAAACCACCTACCAACGTGGTCAAAACCTCTATAAAGAAGGTGTGATTTCACGACAACGCCGTGATGAAATGCAAGCTGCCGCAGTGTCTGCTGCACAAATGACAGAAGCGTCTTATCAACAATATGCGCGTGCAAAACGTGGCAGTACACCGCAACAACAAAGCTCGGCAGATGCCCAAGTCAAGATTGCGCAAGCCGCATTGGCTGAAGCCAATGCACTTGAGGCTGAAACAAAGTTATTTGCACCCTCTAATGGCACCATTTCAAAAACCTATGGCAAAGTTTCAGAATTAGTTGCGATGGGTGTGCCCGTTGTAAGCCTGATTCAAGATGATAGCTTATGGATTAGCTTAAATGTCCGTGAAGACCAGTATGCTCAAGTGTATCAACTCAAGACCATGCATGGATTTATACCCGCACTGAACAAA
This sequence comes from Acinetobacter sp. YH12023, assembly GCF_013420135.1. Classification (NCBI taxonomy): domain Bacteria; kingdom Pseudomonadati; phylum Pseudomonadota; class Gammaproteobacteria; order Moraxellales; family Moraxellaceae; genus Acinetobacter; species Acinetobacter sp. YH12023. Next base: position 59,722 of record NZ_VOYU01000002.1, on the reverse strand, counting down.
TCTGCCGATTTTAAAATTGATCACATCGAAGCCGAAGGTGAATTTGCAACGATTAAAACCACGCGGCAAACGGGCGGCTATGACATTCGTAGTTTTAAAGTCCAACTAAAACCCGCTCAACCGATTGCTGACTTAAAAGTGGGTATGAGCGTGTTGTTTAAAATTGAAGAGCGTAAATAATGTTTAGGGGCATTCTGCGTGAGTTTCGCTATTTAATGCAGCACAAATGGGACTTGTGTATGGTCACACTTGCCCCCGCCCTTGTGATTTTGCTCTTTACCAATATGTTTGCTCAAGGCAAACCAGATCATTTACCCATCGCGATCATAGACCAAGATCAAAGTAGTTTAAGTCGCAACATTACCCATTTTGCGCAGCTCAACCATACGTTAAAAGTAGCCACCATTACACCTAGTATGGACGATGCTGAAAAGCTGATAAATCAAACCCACATTTGGGGCTATATTCATATTCCTGCTGGCGCAGAGCAACGACTGGTTCAAGCAAAAGATGCAGAAGTCAGCATTGCCTATAACCAAAGCTATTTTAGTGTCGGCAATAGTATTTCATCAGCCATGTTGCTAAGCACATTTCAAGCCATGGCCGATTTTAGTGGTCATCAGTATTTAGAAAATAGCATCCCCTACCTCGATGCACCGACGCCCAATGTTAAAATTTCACCCTTATATAATCCGGGTTTAAATTATGAGTTCTATTTAGAGCCTTATATGATTCCTGCGATTCTGCATTTATTACTGTGTTGCTGTGTCGCATTTTCGGTTGGTCAAGAAATCAAATATGGCACTGTAAATCAATGGGTGAATCCAAGTTCTGTCTTTCAAGCTTTAATCGCTAAAAATCTCAGTTATGTTTTCATTTTTACCGCTTGGACTTGGGTGTGGATGTTGTGGCTAATCCAGTTTCGAGGATGGTTTGTTCAGGGTTCATTATTGCTAATTTTGCTCGGGCAATTGTTTTTTTATACAGCCTATGCCTTTATCAGCTCTACTGTAGTTTTGGCGACACGTGATCTCACCAAGTCCTTTGGTTTTATTGCTGTATATGGGGGCTCATCACTGAGTTTTGCAGGGGTGACATTGCCGCTGAATAACGCGCCAATGTTTACAAAGTTCTGGGCCAATATTATTCCCTATACGCCTTATGCCAAGTTACAAACAGAACAATGGGTCATTGGTAGCCCAATCTCCATTTCAATCACACCGCTTGTCACCCTGATCATTTACTGTCTGTTCTATTTTGTTCTTGCCAGCTTCTTTCTACGTAAAGTACTAAAGGAGCAAGTCATATGAATGTAATCGCGTCATTTCTATCAAATTTGCTCAGACACTATATTCAAACCTTTAAAGATATTGTGAAGCACAGTTCGATTTTTACCACTTTAGTGCTTTCTGTTTTTCTTTACAGTTTTTTTTATCCCATTGCCTATCAAGCGGAACACGCAGAATCGCTCCCTATAATTGTGGTGGATGAGGAACAAAGCATACTCACTAATACGATTATTGGTGCTGTAGCCAATAGTCCCAATGTAGAAATTCGAGCTGTGACTGGTAATTTTGCTGAAGCTGAAAATATGCTCAGAAGTCAGCAAGCTGACGGGATTTTACTGCTGCCGAGTAATCTTTCAAATAGCATTCGTCGTGGTGAAACCGGTGGAATTGGTTTATATCTCAGTGCTGCAAATTTTCTAAAGACTCAAAAAATTGGCTTAGGTTTAGCCAGCTCTATAGAAAATGCCCTCGTCGAATATGCAGAAAAATTCCAGAACATATCCGATTTTAGCCCCGCTTTGTCGATTCATAAGATTCCATTATTTAATCCACTTTCAGGCTATGGCAGCTATATTTTCCCAGCGGTTGCACCCTTAATTATTCATCAGACGATTTTATTGGGTCTGTGCATGCTGATTGCAACCTATCGACAAAACACCACTTGGGGTCCGAGCTATACACAATTGGCTGGCATCTTCTTGTGTATTTTGACCATTGGAACGTTGGGATGCTTCTATTTATTTGGTTTTACTTTTTGGCTGAATGATTATCCTCGAGGTGGAAATTTTTGGGGTATGTTCATTGCTGTACCCATCTTCCTCAGTTGTATTATTGCGATGACGCTCTATCTAGCCACCTTTCTTGACCTGCCAGAACGTGCAGGACATGTCATCGTTTTTAGTTCTATTCCGCTATTTCTACTTTCGGGAACGGCATGGCCACATGCAGCTATGCCTGAATGGATGCAAATACTTGCTCAGGTGTTGCCGTCAACCCAAGGCATTCAAATGTTCCTTCAACTCAATCAGATGGGTGTGCCTACAGTAATCGTCATCCCAAAACTGCTTTACCTCACAAGTATTGGACTGATTTTTTTATGTCTTGCTGTCTGGCGTTTAAAGTTTGCCAAAAGATAAAGCTTTTTGTGCTGTAAGACATGTCTGATCTCAGGCGAAATGCGTTCAAATCTATTCATCATGGACTCGAACGCTTTGTATCTAATCATGTCTCAAATTTTAATGCTTTCTGCCACCTATTAACTGTATGCTGTTGGCGTCACAGTCGATGCTTCATCCACTTGAATATTAAAATCATCTGCATCTGAAGTGATCTCAGTAACCAAATCATCTGATTCTTTTTCTGCAGCGTTTTCAAGCCAGAATCCTTTCACTTTATCGTCCCCATCATGACCTGCAAAGACCACACTCATATACAGTTCTTTTTGCGGATAATCATATTTATACACAATCGTTGTGGTCTTACCTTCTCCCAGCCGAGTATTTGCCATTCGCTGAATCACTTGCGCTTCAGCGCTAGGTTGACCTGCAGGAATCAGCTTTTTCATACGTGAAAACAGCTCTGGATCTGCTAGCATCGCATCACGAACATTTTCTTCAACCAATGCCAAAAAGCTGTCTTGATGGGGTTGGTGTAGTGCTGCGAATAATTTTTCTGACTTGGTACGCTGTGAGCTTGTCTCACTTGGTAGGCTTGATTCGAATTTTGCAATCAAGAAATCGCCAATTTTTTCACAAGCCGTTATAGGTAAGATTAAAGTGATGATGACGACTAATTTTTTCAACACCGTACAAGCCCTCTGCTTATTATTAAAATATATAAAGTTAAAATTCATTTCAGATAATCTGTGTGATTTATAGAATTTTCACTGATTTATCTGCCTCACAAGTATAAAGCAAACTTCTATATAAAAATGAAAAATACAGGCTCACATTTAGTTTTTCGATCTTTCTAGGTAAATCAGAGATTTTGTGAAGTGTTTATTAATAACTCAATTTTATTCGTTTTATAAATTAAATTTAACAATCGAATCGTTTATACAACTAAAAATGATAATTTATCGATCAAACAGTTTGGTTTTGATCAAAATGGTTGGCTGTATTCTCATATAAACTGCAAAATATTATCGTATTTATCTCCCAAATTATTCAGAACTTTTTGTCATGGCGGATTCAGTCTGTCTGCAACATTTGTTCGTGGATGACTGTGGGCTTTTTTCTCCCAAATCTGACATAAGAGCTGATGTATGAAAAAGATTAAGGTGAGCCTTGCCTGGCAAATCGTGATTGCTCTCATTCTAGGTATACTTGTTGGTGCTTTCCTACACTATTCTCCTGAATATCGTGATGCTTTAGTTAATAACTTTTTGACGCCTTTGGGCTCAATTTTTATTAACCTTATTAAGATGATCGTTATTCCGCTTGTTGTGTCGATGCTTATTTTAGGTATTGCCAATACAAGTCACGGTAGTAACTTAGGTAAACTTGGTTTCAAAACGATTATTTATTTTGAAATCATTACCACCGTTGCTATTTTAGTCGGTTTAGTTGCAGCCAACGTATTCCAACCTGGTGCCGGCATTGATATGTCTGCATTGACGCAAGTCGATATTTCAAAGTATCAAGAAACAACACATGAAGTCAGTGAACATTCTCATGGTTTGATTCAAACAATACTTTCACTTATTCCATCTAACTTTTTTGCAGCTTTGACGAGTGGTCAAATGCTCCCAATCATCTTTTTCTCTGTGATGTTTGGTGTAGGTTTAGGTGCGCTTGATCAAGAAGTAAAACAACCTTTAATTAAAGTGTTGACCGCTGTTTCTGAAACGATGTTTAAAGTTACTCACATGATCATGATGTTTGCACCTATTGGTGTATTCGGCTTGATTGCAGCGACTGTTGCGAATTTCGGCTTCAGCTCTCTTGTGCCACTGCTTAAACTCGCAGTTTTAGTTTATGGTGCAATATTCTTCTTTATTTTCATTGTATTAGGTTCAGTTGCTAAATTCTGTAGCTTCAGTGTTTGGGCCATTATCAAGATCTTAAAAGATGAATTGATTCTCGCATATTCAACTGCAAGTTCTGAAACCGTCCTCCCCCGTATTATGGAAAAAATGGAAGCTTATGGTGCTCCGAAACCGATTACCAGTTTCGTGATTCCAATTGGCTATTCATTTAACCTCGATGGTTCGACCCTATATCAAAGTATTGCGGCTATCTTTATTGCTCAGCTTTACGGGATTGATCTGACAATCACCCAACAAGTGATTCTGGTCCTGACTTTGATGATTACCTCTAAAGGGATTGCAGGTGTACCTGGCGTTTCTTTCGTGGTCTTGCTGGCGACTCTCGGTAGTGTCGGTATTCCACTTGAAGGTCTGGCATTCATTGCAGGTATTGACCGTATTTTAGATATGGCACGTACTGTACTGAATGTGATTGGTAACGCGCTTGCAGTACTGGTGATCAGTAAATGGGAAGGCCAATTTGATACTGAAAAACAAAAAAATTATGCCTCTAATCTAAAAGATGCCGCTTAATTTGATGACATAAAAAAGGACGCTTAGGCGTCCTTTTTTACAGCTTTGTTTTATTTTTTACCTAATTTTATTTATTTTTTTCGCCAAAAACTGAAATATTAAAATCTCGAATTTTGTTACTTCCTGCGGGTTTATCAAAACTTACATCATACTGTACAAGGTTTTTATTGGTATAACCGTACTCATAAGTAACTGTATATAAAGACGGCTTTTCAGTCGATTTTTCAATGTGCTTAGCCACTATATTTTTACGTGAGTAATCTTGTTTCGGAATACCTCGTGCAAATTTACGCAGCTCTTTTTCATTCTGTTCAAACTTCGCTTTGAGTTCTGGTTCAAAGTAAGTGTACAGCTTATCAAAATTGCCTTCACGTAATTGATCATAGGCAGCTTGGGCTACTTCAGTCTGTTCAACACTTGGGTCTGGTATTGCATTTAATGCTTTTTGGCCAATTTGGTCACAACCTGACAACGCTATGACACAACCTAGTAACAAAAAATTTGCCTTCATAACCACACTTATTCCTAATTTAAGCTTTTGAGTATATATAAAACTTCAAAGTTGATATTAAAATTAAGATATCTCTTTAACTTTTCTCTTTCCAACTTGTTGACAGTACATTAAATTAAACTCTGTTCACTAACGCAAGGTAAATGAGCTTCACTTTTAATGTATTTAAATAAAGTACCACTGAAAATTCTAAGGGTTTATTTAAGTACCAACTTTAGATGACTACCGATAATTTTAGCCAAAGGATCATCTTGTTTAAATAATACGGTGTAAAATACAGTTTGCTGCTCGTATTCATACTTAAGCTTTGCTTCAATTAGTTCACCATGCACACTATTTTTAATACTTTTATATTCCAACATTTTATAATCTAAAACTTTTTCAAAATATGGAATATATGAAGATATTTCTGGTAATAATGTTGGATCTTCTAACAAAGCGTGATAAAACTTCTCATCTGTTATTTTCTGGATTTGATCTAAATCTTTATCACGTATAGCAACATACAATTGCTCAATGTGTTTAAGTTGCAAAGGTGTCAGCTTATAAGGAATAGATGATTCTTTTTTTATACCTTCATTAAACTCTACAGACGTCGGCTCACTACATCCCATTAATGCAAAACAAATGACTATTCCTTTGGTTCTAATTAATTTTTTGAAATACATTTAAGTCACTATTCTTGTTTATATAAATTTTTGTTAATACTATTCATCTATCAAAAAGGACGCCGTAGCGCCCTCTTTTCTCAATCTTCAATTAGTCTTCTTCAGGCTCATTGAGATCTGATTCATTGTCATTTTGATCAATAATCGTTGAGTCATCTACAAGTTGCTCAGTTTCGATTGCTTCCACTTCTTCAAAAGTTTCGTCTTCTTCAACTGCTTCGATCGCCACAACACCGACTAAGATTTCGCTTTCACCTAAACGGATCAAACGAACACCTTGAGCATTACGACCTGTTTGTGCCACTTCAGACGCACGTGTACGAACCAACGTACCACCATCTGAAATTAACATAAGCTCTTTAGACGCATCAATCGCTACCGCACCAACAAGTTCACCGTTACGTTCAGATGTTTTGATTGCAATAACACCTTTACCGCCACGTTTCTTGGTTGGGAAGTCATCTACTGGTGTACGTTTACCATAACCATTAGCTGAAGCACAAAGTACTTCACCAGTTTCCGGAACAACCACCAATGACACTATACGGCTAATGAGAGCTGAATCAGAGGTATCTTCATCATCAGACTCTACATCAGCATCCTCAGCGTCTTCTGCTTGAGCAGCTGCACCAATGGTCACGCGCATACCACGAACACCTTTGGCAGAACGACCCATTGAACGCACATCAGTTTCTGCAAAACGAATAGCTTTACCTTCGTTTGAGAACAACATGATTTGTTGTTCGCCATCGGTAATGGCAACACCAATTAAGGTGTCATCACCATTGAGCTCAATCGCGCGTAGACCGTTAGAACGAACATTCGAGAATTGTTCTAGTTCAACACGTTTAATCGTACCGTATTCAGTCGCCATGAATACATAGAAGTTTTTACGAACCGCTTCAGCTTGTTGTGCGAAGTCATTGATGATCTCATCATCAAGATCAGTGGTAGAAAGCTCTAAGCCCAACTGTTTCAATTGAACACGTAATGCATCAGACAAGTCATCTGCACCGTCTTCAGTCTCAGCAAGCGCAGCTTCTAAGCCAGCAAAATGACTATTAATCACTTCATTGGTTTGTAGCTGTGCACTATTGGCTTTTACAAATGCTTTAAAGTCAGCCAAACGTTCTTTAAATTTCTTCGGCGCATCAACCACAGGTAAAATAGCGGTGATGGTTTCGTTTTCATCTAATGGCAATAAGTTCACCATCGGACGACCTTTCGCACCACGAGATGCTTGAGGTACTTCATACACTTTCAAACGATAAACTTTACCCACATTGGTAAAGCAAAGCACTGTTGCGTGGTTTGAAGTCACGATCAAATGTTGGATGTAATCGTCTTCTTTCATTGAAGTTGCAGACTTACCACGTCCACCACGACGCTGTGCAGCGTAGTCTGACAATGGTTGAGTTTTTGCATAGCCTGATTTAGAAACAGTTAGTACCATTTGCTCTTCAGGGATTAAATCTTCACGAGAGAAGTCGATACGTGATTCCACGATATCGGTACGACGTGCATCGCCATATTGTTGAAGGATTAAAGCCAATTCTTCTTTAATCACGTTCATCAATAAGTTGAAATCGTTCAAAATTGCCGTGTATTCAGCAATTTGACCAAGAATTTCTGTATATTCAGCTTGTAACTTGTCTTGTTCTAGACCAGTTAAACGATGTAAACGAAGTTCTAAGATCGCACCCACTTGGGTTGGAGACAGACGATAAATATCACCTGTTAAACCAAATGGACGTGCTGGATCTTCGCCTTCAATTTCATCTGGACGGACAGATACCGCGCCTGCTTTTTCAAGCAAGGCAACAACACCTCCGCCTGCCCACTCGCCCGCTTGTAAACGTTCGCGCGCTTCGCTTGGATTTGCAGATGTTTTGATGGTTTCAATGATCGCATCGATATTTGCAAGAGCAACCGTCAAACCTTCTAAGATATGTCCACGTTCACGTGCTTTACGCAATTCGAACATGGTACGGCGTGTAACCACTTCCTGACGGTGACGGATAAACGCTGCAATAATATCTTTCAAGTTCATTAACTTAGGCTGGCCATTATCGAGGCAGACCATGTTAATGCTGAATGAATTTTCTAATTGGGTATTTTGGAATAGGTTATTTACAATCACTTCGGCGTTTTCACCACGCTTCAAGTCAATTGCAATACGCATCCCTTCTTTATCTGATTCATCACGAAGTTCAGAAATACCTTCAAGTTTTTTCTCTTTAACCAACTCAGCAATACGTTCAATGGTTTTTGCTTTGTTAACTTGATAAGGAATTTCAGTGAAGACAATCGTGCTTCGACCCGACTTTTGGTCTTCTTCAATGTGATATTTACCTCGGATATGCAAACGGCCTTTACCAGTACGGTACGCATCGACAATGCCTGATTTACCGTAAATGATGCCGCCTGTAGGGAAGTCTGGACCAGAAATGTGTTCCATTAACCCTTCAATGCTGATATGCGGATCGTTGGCATAAGCAAGACATGCATTAATGACTTCTGTCATATTATGCGGAGCCATGTTCGTTGCCATACCTACTGCAATACCAGCTACACCGTTAATCAACAAGTTAGGCACACGTGTTGGCATGACTTGTGGAATACGTTCAGAACCGTCGTAGTTGTCTTCCCACTCTACGGTATCTTTCTCAAGATCCGCTAAAAGTTCGTGGGTTAATTTACGCATACGAACTTCGGTATAACGCATTGCTGCTGCACTGTCACCATCGACAGAACCGAAGTTACCCTGACCATCAACCAATTGATAGCGTAAACTGAAATCTTGAGCCATACGAACAATGGTTTCGTATACAGCTAAGTCACCATGTGGGTGATATTTACCGATGACGTCACCGACTACACGGGCAGACTTTTTGTAAGCTTTGTTGTAGTCATTGCCCAATTCGTGCATTGCAAAAAGCACACGACGGTGAACAGGTTTGAGACCATCTCGGACATCTGGCAACGCACGTGACACAATCACGCTCATTGCATAATCGAGATATGAGCTCTTCAGTTCATCCTCAATGGCAATCGGTCTAATTTCCGATACGCTCATGCATACTCCTTGTTATACAAGCAGAATTCTGCCCGCATTTATATATCGTAAATCTGTAAAAATTAGTTCAAAAAACACTGAACCAATATCAAAAATCAAGTCGGACAGTATAGCATAAAAACCCTGATTTTTGTGCCAATCATCTTGCACTAGAACCATGATTTTTTGTATTTATTTTAAGCATTTTGATTTTATTTGCTGTGAAAAAAACCTCTACGAATAGAGGTTGTTTAATGTTCAAAAGATTTCTTTTCGAAGCTTCAAATTTAGGGGCATAAATGTGATAAAAATCACTCTTTATGATATTGCATGACCTCTAATTCTTGAGGCACATGATCATGCTGCAACCATGGGTATGCTGTTAGAAACAAACCAAAAATAAGCGGAAATTCATAAACTTCTTTGATGAAATCTTTATAAGCCAAATCGTACAAAAATAAAAAACTAAGACTTCGACTATGCTCAACTGCATCAGAAATAAATAAGCCCAATATCACCAAGCCGAATGGCCAAATTGGCAAAGCCAAGGTTTTTAGTTTATGTACAATTTCTTGACGCATAAGGCGAAAATAGCATAAAGACGACTGGTGCAATCATGAATACCGAAATTAAACGAAAATACGGTTTAGGCACATCAGGAAAATAGTCACGCCCCCAACTAATACTGCGACCAAATAGCAACAACCACCATGCGACAGCCCACAACCAAAATTGTTTCTTTCCATCTTGCATTTCAAGTGGTCGAATATAGAAAAAAGTATAAATCGCAAAAAACAGCAATAACAATGCTTGGACCGATTCAACTGCTGTAACAGTCATTCCATCAAATAAAGGAAAAGAGATACTTTGTAAAACAGGAAAAAAGTAAACAGCAGATCATCAGCACCAATACACTGACTGGTAACTGAAAATCAAATTTCAAAGGGAGACTCCGCCTAAAAGGCAAGTTCAATAAAAAAGCAATGTTAACACAAAATATACAATCCTTTAAGCTTGCTTTAAGTTTGAGATTCAAACTTGAAAGATAAATTTTTATTATTTTATTTTAAATCTTTGTATTTTTTATAATTTATTAATTTCCATCCTATTACCAAGCGATTGCTCCTGCTTACTTACCATTTAAGTTTCAACATACGTTTAGCTTACGCTACAGTAGTGCCTAATACTGACAACAAGAAATAATATCGTAAGAATTTTGAAGTACGAAATTAAGAATCCACCACTCTCATAAATATGAAAAATAAAAGTGCAATGCATATTTATGTACATTCACGTATGGTTAATCGATTACGCATGATCAAGAAGATCTACCAGACTATTCATTCCGCAATAAAAAACGCTCCTAAGCCATCAGCTTAGGAGCGTCTTGAACTGTGTTCAGAAATTAGATTTTAGATACTAATTCTGGAACAACAGTATTCAAATCACCCACTAACCAGTAGTCAGCTACTGAGTTAATTGGCGCTTCTTCATCTTTGTTGATCGCAACGATCACTTTAGATTCTTTCATACCTGCCAAGTGCTGAATCGCACCAGAGATACCTACAGCGATGTACAAGTCAGGAGCAACGATTTTACCTGTTTGACCCACTTGCATATCGTTTGGTACGAAACCAGCATCAACTGCTGCACGAGATGCGCCTTGCGCAGCACCAAGCTTGTCCGCTAATGGATCAAGAACAGTGTGATAGTTTTCACCTGAACCAACACCACGACCGCCTGAAACAACAATACGCGCAGCTGTTAATTCTGGACGTTCAGATTTCACGATTTCTTCAGAAACGAACTTAGAAATACCAGCATCACCAGTAGATGCAACAGCTTCAACTGCAGCAGAGCCGCCTTCGCTTGCAACAGCATCAAATGCAGTACCACGAACAGTCGCAACTACAACAGACTCGCCAGACTCTACAGTTGCAATCGCGTTGCCTGCATAGATTGGACGTTTGAAAGTTTTAGGACCTTCAACAGCAATGATGTCAGTGATCATGCTTACGTCAAGTAGCGCAGCAGCACGTGGAAGTACGTTTTTGCCCGTTGTCGTAGAAGCAGCAAGGATGTGAGTGTAACCCGCACCGATAGAAGCAACTAATTTAGCAACGTTTTCAGCCAATTGATTAGCATAAGCAGCGTCGTCAGCAAGTAATACTTTGCTTACACCCGCAACTTTAGCTGCTTGGTCTGCAACTGCTTGAGCGCCTGAACCAGCTACTAATACAGTGATATCACCACCGATTTTTTGCGCTGCAGCAACAACGTTAAGAGTTGCACCATTTAGTGCTTTGTTGTCGTGCTCAGCGATAACTAAAATACTCATGATTTTTATCCTTCTGTATTAGATCACTTTCGCTTCGTTTTTCAATTTATCTACAAGCTCGTCTACAGACTTCACTTGTACGCCCGCTTTACGTTCTGCAGGAGCTTCAACTTTAACAGTTTTAAGCTTAGTCGCAGGTGAAACGCCATAATCAGCAGGTGACTTAGTATCAAGCGGTTTTTTACGCGCTTTCATGATGTTTGGAAGAGCAGCATAACGTGGCTCATTCAAACGCAAGTCAGTGGTGATAATTGCAGGAAGTGCAAGTTCAACAGTTTGTAAACCACCGTCAATTTCACGAGTCACTTGTACTTTGTCGCCTTCAACTTTAACTTCTGAAGCGAAAGTACCTTGGCCAGCACCTAAAAGCGCGCCAAGCATCTGACCAACTTGGTTAGAGTCGTCATCAATTGCTTGTTTACCAAGAAGGACCAATTGAGGTTGTTCAGCGTCTACAACACCTTTTAGGATTTTTGCAACTTCAAGTGCACCTAACTGGCTGTCGTCAGCTTCAACAAGGATACCTCGGTCTGCACCAAGCGCCATAGAAGAACGGATTTGTTCTTGAGCTTCTTTAGGACCAATAGAAACAACAACGATTTCTGAAACAGTTCCTTTTTCTTTTAAACGAACCGCTTCTTCCACTGCGATTTCACAGAATGGGTTAATTGACATTTTAACGTTCGTTAAGTCAACACCACTGTTGTCCGGCTTAACGCGAACTTTAACGTTGGCATCAACCACACGTTTTACAGCAACAAGAGCCTTCATGTAATCCTCGGCTGTTTTAGCAAATGTAAATGTTGAGAAAAGTTATATTAACTCTTCACTTTAAATTTTTTAGGTGCCCTATCTTGCAATGTGTACGGCATTTCGGTCAAGTCACAATTATCGAAAGACCTGTAAAAAAGCGTAATTTCCTTGAACTTATCGTTCACATTTTTTAAAGAATGCTTCAGTTATTCAAAAAAACGCATTATTCAGTTATTTTTTAAGCATTGATTTTTATTATTTTTTTACTTGATTTAGCTCATCAAAAGATCTGATTTAATATCAATTTTCGATCAACCTTTCTGAAATAGAGCTTTCCCTCTACACATTCGGCAACATATCTAAACTTGTCATTTAAGATAGAAGCATAATGAATTTAGCGCTAATTTCACTTTTCCGAAGCTAATTGGCGTGTTTTTCTCTCTTTCTTATTCTTAATATGTGTCGATATTCAGCACATCTAAAAAAACCTCCGCTTTCACGAAGGTTTTAGTTAAAGCATTTATTTCTATTTACATTTGCTGTTTTAATTGGCAATTAGCCACGTCGCAGCAAGAGCCAATAAACCACCTGATGTACCATCGATCCACTTTTGTTTGCGTTCATCAATTTGAGTTTTTTGTGTAATACGTGCAAAGACCACACTTAAACTACAATACACCACAAAAATCAGCCCAATAAAAATGAAGGACAAAATCAAACCTTGGCTCACAGTATTCGCTGATTTATCGATAAATTGCGGCAAAATTGCAAAATATATCAACATTCCTTTCGGGTTCAGTAAAGCCGTAAAAAAGCCTTTTTTAATCGGGTTGGACGCTGACTTTTTCTCAATACTTAATTTTTTACTGCTAAATACTGAACGCAGCAAATGCGTTGCCAAATATAAAAGATAAGCAATCCCCAACCAGCGGATTGTTTCAAAGAGTAGTGGAAATGACACGATAATCGCAGCAATACCCAATGCCACCAAAATCGAGTGAACCAAATAACCTGAACACACACCTACTGTTGCCATCATGCCTGCTTTTGCATCCTTACCCATCACTTGTGACAGGATAAAAAGCATATCGGGTCCTGGTGTGAAAATAAGGGGAATTACCGTTAAGGCAAACAAAGCAAATACAGACATTTCAATTTTCCCTTTCTATGTCCTGAAAGTAAAATTAGTATGTTTGAATCGCTTTAAAATAGGATATCAAATATTCTATAATAGATATTATTTTTAGAATTATATTCTATTTTATGAAGACATCTTCTAAGTCAATTCTAGTTAAACTAGATCGTATTGATAAAAATATCATTCGCGCACTTCAAAATAATGGCCGCATGCAAAATAATGACTTAGCCAAGGAAATTGGACTCTCGCCTTCTTCTTGTTTACGTCGGGTCAAATTACTCGAAGAAGCAGGTGTGATTCAGAATTATACCACCGTGGTCGATCCACAAAAGATTGGCTTTCAATTGATTTTATTCTCTCGTATTTGGTTGACTGGGCAAGATGCTGAAACCATCGATACTTTTATCGAAGCGATGAAAGAACTTCCTCAAGTCATGGAGTGCTACATTATTTTGGGTGAGTGCGATGCAATGCTCAAAGTAGTGGTGCCTGACCTAGAAAGTTACCGTAAATTTCAGTCTACTCACTTAACCAAGAAAAATGGCATCACCAGTGTAAAGACTGATTTACCTAGCCAAATCATTAAACAAAGCTTCCAGTTACCGTTAGAAGATTTATAACCACACAATTAATCTGCCAAGGAACAACTCAAGCATCAGAAACGACGAGGCTGATACTACAAGCTTGGCAATGTAGTGACGGATTACCTTCACAGCCTCGAATGCAAAACCTAGCTATGCGGTATTTACTTATATTTTAATTAAAGAAAAATAATAATTTGCGGCACATTTGCAGCAATTAAATGGGAAATATCTAGGAGGTCTTTGAGCTCAATTGCTCAAGTAGGAAAACCATTGATTGGATTGACAGGCTCTCGCTATCAAAATTAAACGAATTGAATTACTAAGCAGCAAAACGGATTGGCATTTAGAAATTTTTGTTTAAGCAACTAAGCTATGCAAAGAAGATTAACACTCTAACGCTCTGCTCACAAGCATCTCAACATGTCATGGAGCGAGTGATATAAGGGCTAAACATCCAAATCCAATGAAGATAGCCCTTGAGTTGTTTATTTGACCAATGGTTTAGGCTGGCTGATTTTCCAAAAAGTCACGATGGATGTGGCTTAGGTCAATAAGTTCATACTTTGCCAAATCAAAAATACGCCAAATGGTGAGGGCATCTTCTTTACTGTCAAATTTAGCAGTTGCTTTATTGGTAAGCTGCCATTGTTTATCCGAAATCCAAATAAAGTATTGTCCCGTCGCCGCATTAAACGCCTGAACTTTTCCATCGGCATTAATCCCTTGTAGCTGCGCACCTTCAGGCAATACAGCTTCTACTTCAGGTAAACTGATTTCAACAAAGTGTTTGATTTGGCGTAAGCCGTATCCTACAAAAATTTCTTTTTGCTGACCATTTAACTGGTCATATTTTTCTTGAATATCTGAAATCATGGTATGGCCTATATATTTTTAACGGTACAGCAATTTAGTAAATGGCGAATTTCACTTCAGCACTTACGTCAATTCAATAATGGACAATTTTTATACCCGATAATTTGAATTTTTATAATGCGACAATAGTTCAAAATGTCGGTCAATTTTACCAATATTTTTTCACATCCTTATTTAATTTTCATGAAGTAGACCATTTTAGGATACAAAATGTGAAATCTAGCCTGTGTATTTAAGCAAAATTTAGACCACTGAGTACCAAAGTCGTTTTTGCAATTGTTACGAATCTTTATGCTGTGCCCTTGGATGGGCCTGATCATAAACTTGTGCCAATCGATCAAAATCCACATGGGTATAAATTTGTGTAGTGGTTAAATTACTATGCCCCAACATTTCTTGTACAGCACGCAAGTCACCGCTATTGGACAACATATGGCTAGCGAAGCAATGTCGTAATAAATGCGGATGTAAATCGACATTTACACCTGCACGTCGAGCTTGAAATTTAACTCGATTTTCTATTTGTCTTACCCCCAGTGGATTACCTTTTTGAGTGATAAAAACTTGGGCTTCTGGGACAAAATCACCATGCCATGCAGGATATAATTGCAACCAATGCATCACAGCCTCTTTGGCTTTAGAACCGAAAGGTACAATGCGCGTTTTATTCCCTTTACCCGTAATACGTAACAGTTGGCGATTAAAATCAATATCTCGAATGGTTAAGCCCTGCACTTCTGCCAAACGTAAGCCACTTGAATAGAGCAACTCCAAAATCGCTTTATCACGTATCCAAAGTTGCCGTTGAGTTTCACTTTCCGGCTCGGGCTGTTCCATGATTTGTTTAATGGTTTCAATATCGACCAATCCAGGTAAAGGACGTGATTGGCGTTTGAGCTGAAAATCATCTGCAGGATTAAAATTGAGATAATTTCCTTGTTCTGCCCATTTCATAAATTGGCGTATCGAAGATAACATGCGCTGCAAACTACTTGGACTGAGCTGAAACTGTTCCACTTTATGAGCAACAAATTCACGCAGATCTGACTTTTCAACATCATGCAGTGGCAAGTTGCGTATTGTACAAAATTGGAGAAAATCACTGACATCACGCTCATACGCTTGCAATGTATGTTTAGACTGATTTTGAATTTCACGTTCCTTCAACCACATAGTCAGTAGTTGACTCTGATCCATCGTCATCTGTCTTCTCCCATTTCAACATGTGCTTTAGCGTTGCGGTACGTTCACTAAAGCGATCTTACATATCTGTTTTATGAAAAGAGTCTAGCAAAGAACCCCTTAGGCTTACCATCAACACGTTGGTAAAAAGCTTGCGTTTCATTAAGCAAATACCCTTCTACACCATCCACACTGTGTGGATTGACATGGATTAAATCCACTGGGCATTGCTCTTTTAAACTGTCCTGTGTGATACGACCAATTTTACTGTGCAAATCTTGAATTTGTTGTTCAGATAACCCTGCTTCTAAATCTAGTCCGATCAACAAAGTTGGTGAATCATCTCGAGCTTCATTCAACATTTGCGCCAAATAGGCAGCTTTTACCACACGCTCTGTGCCAAAAAAAATGCTTAATTGATCAATCATAAACTGCGGATATTCCGCCGGCTGACCAATTAAAACTTCCGTATCTTCCGTAACTTCATAGTTTTCTGAGGGCTTAATATACTGCCCGTTCAGCAAATGTTGAATTTCTTCTGGTACAAAGTCCTTCGTCGCATCAGGTGATTGTGGATTCAATACAAGCCTTGCCCCAATGGTCATTTCAAATAATGCCTTGGTTGGTAGCCGGATATACGAATCCTCTTCAGATATTGCCAACCGCATTTTTTCCAAAGAAGTAAAAAACGGGATGACGCAATCATAAGTTTCATCTTCCCATGATTTCAATTGAACACTGCCACCCTCATCCAAGATCAAAGCTTCGGCAATACGTGAATCACGTCCCCCTGTTGTTCCCACACAATACACATTGGCCGCTAATAATTGAGCTAAAAATTCGGGTCGATACGCAGGTTCATGTAAAGCTTTATGAAAAAGTTGCTCTAAGATTTCTTCTTTTATTTCTTCGTTTATTTGTTCCATGTTGATTCCAATCCCATTGAATTATAATTTTTTATTCACTTTTTATTTTATGAAAAAAGCCCTGAATGAATCAGGGCTTGGAGTTTAACCTTGGAAGTAACTTAAATCTAAGCGTCCTTCGTAAACTGTTGCGGTTGGTCCGGTCATCCAGACCACACCACCTTCTTGCCACTCAATTTGCAGCTTACCACCTGCCAACTCTATTTCGACCGAATTGGCTAATAAGCCACGACGCATACCTGATACTGCCGCTGCACAAGCACCTGTACCACAGGCCATCGTTTCACCGACACCACGTTCAAATACACGTAAGCGTGCATGTTTCTCATCTACGATTTGCATAAAGCCAGCATTTACTCGCTGTGGAAAACGCTCATGCGATTCGACTTGTGGACCAATTTTAGCAACGTCTGCGGTAATGACATCAGGAACGATCGTCACTGCATGCGGATTACCCATACTCACCACATCAATGGTGAGCTGTTCATTATTCGCCAATGCAATGTCGTATAAGTTTTCAGGCTCTTCCGCAATAAATGGAATTTCATGCGGCAAAAAGCGTGGATAACCCATATTAACGCGCACCCAACCATTCGTACCTAATTCCGGCTCTACGATACCTGACTTGGTTTGTACTTTGATTTTGGTTTTGCTGGTCAACTTACGTTCATGCACAAAGCGCGCAAAACAACGTACGCCATTACCGCATTGTTCAACTTCCGAACCATCTGCATTAAAAATACGATATTTAAAATCGACATTGGGTAAATCAGGTGGTTCTACAATCAAAAGCTGATCAAAACCAATACCAAAATGACGGTCGGCCAAACGCTGAATCGTCACTGTATCTAAATAAGCCCGTTGGCTAATTAGATCGACCACCATAAAGTCATTGCCAAGGCCATGCATTTTGGTAAATTCTAATAACATCTCGAATTTCTCCTTAAGGCAATAAACGTTCACGTTCCCATAATGATTCGATGGTTTCACGCTCACGAATCAAATGAGACTGATCACCATCAACCATCACTTCAGCAGCACGTCCACGGCTGTTGTAGTTTGAACTCATGACAAAACCATAAGCACCCGCACCCAATACTGCAAGCACGTCACCTTCTTGAATCGCCAACTGACGTTGCTTTCCTAGGAAATCGCCGGTTTCGCAAATCGCGCCAACCACATCCCAGTCTTTCTTTTCTGCATCTGTACGAGGTGTTACTTCCTGAATATCCATCCATGCTTCATATAAAGCGGGACGGATTAAGTCGTTCATTGCGGCATCAATAATGGCAAAATTACGATGATTGGTCGGTTTGAGTAAATCAACTTTGGTTAACAACACACCTGCATTTGCAGAAATACTACGACCCGGTTCCATATACACCTTAAGGCCTAATTTTTCTAAAGCCGGACGCATTGCCTGAGCATATTCTTCAACGGTAGGCGGAACTTCGTCTTTGTACGTTACGCCTAAACCACCACCAATATCGATGTGTTTTAGGTGAATACCCATCTCTTTCAGTTGATTGATCATCACAATGACACGATCAAGTGCATCAACAAAAGGCTGAGTTTCAGTCAACTGTGAACCGATATGGCAATCAATCCCGACAATCTCAAGATTTGGCAAAGACGCCGCATACGCATAGGTGTCAAAAACGCTGTCTGAAGGAATACCGAATTTATTTTCTTTTAAACCCGTAGAGATATAAGGATGCGTTTTAGCATCCACATCTGGATTTACACGCAATGAAATCGGTGCTTTCTTACCCATTGCCGCAGCAACTTTTTGGATTCGATCTAGCTCTGCATGTGATTCAACGTTAAAACATGCAATACCCACGTCCAACGCTTTTTGGATATCGGCTTCAGTTTTACCCAAACCAGAGAATACAATTTTAGAAGCTTCACCACCGGCTTTTAATACACGTGCGAGTTCACCACCCGTCACGATATCAAAACCAGCGCCCTGCTTGGCAAGTACGTTTAACACCGCAAGATTAGAGTTTGACTTTACCGCAAAACAAATTTGATGGTCGATAAAGCTAAATGCACGATCCATATCTGAATAATGCTTTTCAAAAGTAGCTTTTGAATAAACATAAAGCGGTGTGCCATATTGCTGTGCAAGCTGTTGTAAAGAACATTGCTCTGCATGCAATACCCCATTCGTACGGGTGAAACTCATGAAAGTATCCTTTCTATAAAAGCATTAAGGTGTAGGGTTAGAATTTGAAGATTCCGATTCAGTTGCAACAGGAGCCGCTTGTTTTTCCTGCTTTTGCTGTGCCGGCGTATCTGGATAAATCAGATATTTTGCGCGCTTATCTGCATTTGCATCTGAAGGTAAATGTAAGGCACCAGACTGACCACAAGCGGTCAGCAGCACAGCACTTGCTAATACAATAATTTTATAATTCATAAAACGATACATAAACGTACCTAATGAAAAGATTTTTCCGAGTATAACGTGATCAACCCGCGGATAAAAGAAAAGCCCTGTAATTCCAAGTGAGCTTTTTGCCATTCTGCACTAAATTTAAGCAAAATTTAATGGTGCTGTTTTCAAACCACATTTGTGTATTTTTCTAGACCGATCAGGCTATTGATTTCACTGAAATAGCTTATCAATTTGAATGCTGTTTTATACTTCTATTAGCACTAATGAATACTGTGTATTAGTGTAAATTAAATCCATATTCAAATAAAAAAGCTGCCCCCTCAGGAGCAGCTTTTTATGTTTTTACATCAGTTCAAAAATGTAAATTAATGGTGCTTTTTCTTATAAAAACCAAAATAACCAATAATCAAAATGATGAACCAAATTGGGCTCACCATGAGCGCTTTCATGGTATCTGCTTCTAGCGACAAGACATAAATCATGCCGATGAAGAAGATAATCACGAGCCAACAGGTATATAAACCACCCGGTAGTTTAAAGGTTGATTTCGCATGCAACTCAGGACGAGTTTTATAGTAAACGATATAACTCCAGATAATCATGAGCCATACGCAGATAAATAAAATCGTCGACAGTGTAGTTGCTAAAGTGAAGGCTTCAACAGTGTTCGGTACGAAATACTGTAATGCAGCACCTAACAGCAAACAAACTGCCGAGAAATACAACGCATTTGCCGGAACTGCACGTGAGTTTAGACGGCCAAACGCTTTTGGACCTTGCTCTTCACGAGATAAACCAAACAACATACGTGAAGTCGAGAACACACCACTATTCATCGATGACATAACTGATGACAACACAACCAAGTTCATAATAATCGCAGCAGCAGCAATACCGGCTTGGCTAAACAAGTTCACGAATGGTGAAATGCTTGGGTCAATGTCATTCCATGGCGTAACGGACATCACAATCACAAGTGCCAGCACATAGAAAATAATGATACGAATCGGAATCGAGTTCACAGCTTTAGGCAAGTTGTGTTCTGGATCTTTGGTTTCTGCTGCCGTAGTACCCACGAGTTCTACGCCGACAAAGGCAAAAATGGCGATTTGGAAACCTGCCAAGAAGCCAGTTACTCCTGTTGGGAATAGACCACCATGTGACCATAAATGTGTGAATGATGCGATTTCACCTGTCGATGAGGTAAAACCGGTAAAGATCATCCAAAGACCAACACCAATAAGCACCACGATTGCAATAATCTTAATCAGTGCAAACCAGAACTCTAATTCACCAAAAAGTTTAACCGTAACAAGGTTTAACCCCATGATAAATACAATGGCGGCAACACTGATCATCACCCCTTCTTCCGGCGAGAACGGGTTACCTCCATTAAAGAATTGCAGGTAATAAATGATGGCCGATAAATCAGCAATCCCTATAGTGATCCAGCACAGCCAATAGGTCCAACCCACAAAATAACCTGCCCACGGGCCGATTAAGTCGGTTGCAAAATCGATAAAAGATTTATATTCAAGATTTGATAGTAATAACTCGCCTAATGCACGCATGACGAGGAAAACCATAAAACCAATAATCATATAGATAATAAGGATGGACGGACCAGCTAAACTGATGGTCTTTCCTGACCCCATAAATAAACCTGTACCAATCGCACCACCAATCGCAATCAATTGCAGGTGTCGGTTGGACAAGCTTCGTTTCAAATCGCCGCTATCAGCGTGCGATCCATGAATTTCATTTGACATTATTTAATTCAACTTCGCGTTCCAATTGCGACAAATTAACGTAAAAATTTCAGAAAATACAAAATTATTTTTCATCATCTATATTTTCGGATTAAGTGACAAAATTAATTTATTTTTCTTATATATAAAAATCTTAGCACCAGTTCACATTTTAAAGCGACCAATAAAACAACAATTTACTTGTAATAACTTAAATTTTATG
Source organism: Acinetobacter sp. YH12023 (assembly GCF_013420135.1). Lineage (NCBI taxonomy): Bacteria > Pseudomonadati > Pseudomonadota > Gammaproteobacteria > Moraxellales > Moraxellaceae > Acinetobacter > Acinetobacter sp. YH12023. The sequence continues at coordinate 38,474 of NZ_VOYU01000002.1, read as the reverse complement.
CAAAAAATATTTTACCAACGATAAAAAAATTATGCCAAAAATCATGGAAGTTTCTAACAATGGCATATCAATTGCTACAGATATCAAAAATGTAGCATTCACTCACTCAGGGCCGATAAGAAGAAGATACTATGCAAGAAATTCAAAATATCATGGAAACACTCAGTGGATGGGTCTGGGGCCCATACATGTTGGTCCTCATTGTCGGAACAGGTGTATTCCTCACCTTCCGACTACTTTTCTGGCAATTTCGCATGTTGCCTTTCGCATTCAAACAAGTCTTTGGCAAGCATCCTAAAGCCAATCAACATGATGGCGATATTTCTCATTTCGCCTCACTTATGACCGCACTTTCTGCCACCATTGGTACAGGTAATATTGCCGGTGTAGCCACCGCTTGTGTGCTCGGTGGTCCGGGCGCAGTGTTTTGGATGTGGATAACCGCGCTCTTTGGTATGGCAACCAAATATGGTGAAGGTGTACTCGCTGTAAAATTTCGTCATAAAAATGAAAATGGCGAAATGAACGGTGGTCCGATGTATTACATCGAACGTGGACTTGGGCCTAAGTGGAAATGGTTGGCAGTGGTATTTGCCCTATTTGGTACTTTGGCATCCTTTGGTATTGGTAGCTCAGTACAGTCCAACACTGTCGCGCTTGCTGTGGAAAACAGCTTAGGGATCAGCACACTCACCACTGCAATCGTCATCACCATATTCTCTGCCCTCGTTATTTTAGGTGGCATCAAATCCATTTCAAAAGCCTCTTCATTTATTGTTCCAATTATGGCGGTAGGTTATGTATTGGGTGGCTTAATCATTATTTTCAACAACCTTGAATTGGTGATTCCTGCACTAAAAATGATCTTTAGCTATGCATTTACGGGCGAAGCTGCTGCGGGTGGTGCGATTGGTGCCGCGATTCGTTATGGTGTGGCACGTGGTGTATTCTCTAATGAAGCAGGTATGGGCTCAGCACCCATTGCCGCTGCGGCTGCAAAAACTGACCATCCAGCACGTCAAGGTCTTGTCTCTATGACAGGTACGTTCTTAGACACCATCATTGTTTGCTCAATTACAGGTATCGTACTTGTCATGGGCTTCATCATGGCAGGACAAAGCTTTGGTGATCAAACGGGGGCCGTACTGACGATTAGTGTTTTTGACAAACTACTTCCGGGCTTCGGTGGTTGGGTCGTGACTTTCGGTATTATTTTCTTCGCTTATTCAACCATTCTGGGTTGGAGCTATTATGGTGAAAAATGCTGTACATACCTCTTAGGTGAAAAGTCAGTACTGATTTATCGCTTAATTTATATCGCATCAGTCTTTGTCGGCTGTGTCGTAACACTCGATCTCGTTTGGTTATTTGCCGATACCTTTAATGGTTTGATGGCTGCACCAAACTGTATTGCACTGTTATTGCTCTCAGGCATCATTGTGAAAGAATCGAAAGATTTTATTGAACGTCGTAAATCAGGTGAGTTGTACTAATACCTGCATCCTGCTCAACAAAAAGCCACGTGAATTCACGTGGCTTTTTTATTCGGACTGAAAATCGATATTTACTTATTGAATTGTGCCAATTTGACCATCATCAAATTTGTCGTTTTTCGTATTGCTTTCATTGGCTGCTTCATCTTTTGGATATGATTCAGCATCTTCAATAAAGCCTTCACCAAATTGGTCACCAAACTCATTTTCAGCATATTCAGAATCTACAGCACTGGCTTCCATCAGATCAGCTTCGATTTCTAGGGCAATTTCCAAAGATAAAGAAAAGAACAATACCCCCTGAATTTTCATGTTCCCTTGTTCATCTTCAAGGTATTCACTGAGGGTTTTATATGCAGGGCTGCTTTCATCAAAAGGCACGTCGAGGTATAAGTCACCCGTGTAGCTATCAATTAAAGACTCGCCTTCTAGCCCCATACAAGGTAAATAGTCGATATTTTGCAGGTCAAACCAGTGCATAACGTCATTACGCACCGTATTTTTTTCAGGATGTTGATGATCATATTCTTCAAAATGCACAAATAACACATCACGATTTTTTTCACGTGCGATGGCATCGATATGTCGTAATAGTTCAGTCATGTGGTGACCCATTTCAAAAAATATAATGCGCTATTATAAAGTGCTTACCCTGTAAAAGTGCATCTGTTGAAAATAAAACGACATCAATTGACCTTCAACAGTCATTTCATGCGATAAAAACTTGGTTTTTCGATGTATTCACCGCTATGCTGTGACTCAATTTGAGTTTGTGCACAGTAAATATTATGGCGAAAGCAAAAAGTGTCTATCGATGTGAACAATGTGGTGCTGATCATCCCAAATGGGCCGGTCAATGTACCGAATGTGGTGAATGGAATTCATTAGTCGAAGTCAATATTGCACCCGCCGTTACACACCGTGCACAGCCTAAAATGGGCGGTGGCTATGCAGGTCAAGCCGCAGCAGTGACCACCTTAAATCAAGTTTCCGTTTCGCATGAAACCCGAATGGCAACAGGTATTGGTGAATTTGACCGTGTGCTTGGCGGTGGACTGGTCACAGGTTCAGTTGTACTCATCGGTGGTGACCCCGGCATTGGTAAATCCACTATTTTGCTACAAACCGCAACCTATATGGCGGCGAGTAAAAGTTCTGCCTTATATGTCACAGGTGAGGAATCTTTGTCTCAGGTGGCGCTACGTGCCCAACGCCTAGATTTGCCGACCGATCAACTCAAAGTCATGGCAGAAACCTGTGTCGAGCGTATTTGCGAAGTATTGGCACATGAACGCCCTGCCGTGGCCATTTTAGATTCGATCCAAACCTTATACACCGAGACACTCCAGTCTGCGCCGGGCGGTGTTTCCCAAATTCGTGAATCGGCTGCACTCCTGACCCGCTTTGCCAAAAATAGTGGCACTGCGCTGTTTATTGTCGGTCACGTAACGAAAGAAGGTTCTTTGGCAGGCCCTCGCGTGCTTGAGCACATGGTCGATTGTGTTTTGTATTTTGAAGGTCAGTCTGACTCGCGCTTCCGTATGATTCGGGCGGTGAAAAACCGTTTTGGTGCTGTCAACGAGCTTGGTGTATTTGGCATGACTGATAAAGGTCTGCGCGAGGTATCAAACCCTTCCGCCATTTTCCTGAGTCGTTATGATGAAGCCATTCCGGGTTCCATTGTCATGATTAGCCGTGAAGGTACACGTCCACTTTTGGTTGAAGTTCAGGCTTTGGTAGATGATGCGCACGGACAACCTCGACGCGTGGCCTTAGGTTTAGAACAAAACCGTTTAAACATGCTTTTAGCCGTTATGCACCGTCATGGTGGCGTACAAACTGCAGGACAAGATGTCTATGTCAATGTCGTGGGTGGTTTAAAAATCACAGAAACCGGTTCTGACCTTGCGGTACTTTTAGCCTGCGCCTCTAGCTTAAGAGCTAAAGCCCTACCACAGCATTTGGCAGTATTTGGTGAAGTCGGCCTTTCAGGCGAAATCCGCCCTGTACCCAATGGACAGGAGCGACTCAAAGAAGCCATTAAGCATGGGTTTAAAACCATTATTTTGCCGCGTGGTAATGCACCGCAAAAACCCATTTCAGGTGTAGAAATTATTTCTGTCGCACGTTTACATGAAGCGTTGAGTCAGGCAATTACGCTGACCGATGAGTCTTAGTTACGTGGAATCGTTTATTTTGAATGAATTTTCAATTTTTTACCGATGTTCTATTGAAATTCAGTACAAATGGCGGCATAACTAGATGGCTATTTTAACTTTATATAGATATAGGAAAATTTGATGGAAGTTCGACAGCGTGGTTTGATGACTGCTCTTTTAACAGCAGCCCTTTTGGTAGCGCCGATTGCAGAAGCGAAACGTGCCGGTGGTGGTAAAAGCCATGGTATGAGCCGTCAAGCTGCTCCAACTCAGTCTTATCAGCAACCTCGTCAATCTGCTCCTGTTCAACAGCCTGCAACTGCTGGCGCTCCAGCAAAATCTGGCTCGAATGTGGGCGGAATGGTTGCTGCAGGTGTGGCTGGTGCTGCAATTGGTGCAGTCGCTGCAAATGCGATGGCCGATGACAATAACGGTCAAGCAGCTTCTGAAGCGCAAGCTCAACAACAGGAAGAGAAAGGTGGTATTCCAGGCTGGATCTGGATTTTACTTGCCGCAGCTGTTGCCTTCTTCATTTTCCGTAAGATGGGCGCAAAAAAAAAACTAGCCGCTAACAACCCATATGCGCCAAACAGCGGTGCAAACAATGCACCGTTTGGCCAGCAAAATGCCGCACCTCGTGCAGGTAATGACAATACGAATATTTTTGGTAATTCTGTAGGCGGTAATTCAGCAGCTTCAAATGCTCCATTTGGTGCAGCTGCAGCAACGAACGCGCCTTTTGGTGCTGCCTATACCAACAGCGGCAATCAATTGCCTGATGGTACAGAACCAGCAACATTTTTACGTGTTGCACGTCAGCGTTTTAACCACATTCAATCGATGAATACTGCAAGCAACATTTCTGAAATTCAGCGTTACTTAACGCCTGATCTTTACCAGTCGATGTATAACGACATTATGGCGAATAAAGATGAAGACGTTGCTGAGTTTTCTAACTTAAATGCTATGGTTGTCGATTCTGCTAACGAAAATGGTCAATACGTTGTAAGTGTGCGTTTTACAGGTACGGTAAGTGAAGACTTAAATAGCCTGCCACAGCCATTTGCTGAAGTTTGGCATTTTGTTAAGCCTGCGGGTTCTGATCAAGACTGGTTAGTTGCAGGCATTCAACAAGAGCAATAATGTAGACAATCAAGCATTCATGCATTCATGCATTCATGCATTCTAAAATAGCGACTTCAGTCGCTATTTTTTTGCCTTCAATTCCCCTCTTTTTAAATCCATTTCTACTCAGCATGCTGAAAAATCAATAATTTTGTGAATACATTATTCTAATTATTAATAATAATTGTTATCATTTAGATTAACTTTAATACAATTCCCAAGCGCTTAAGTATTTTATGAATAGCTCACCACCTGAGGCACTTGTGACACCCCTCACATCTGCGCTGCCTAAAACGCGTAAAGACACTCCTTCTCTATTGACCTATCGCTTGATGATTTTCTATCGCTTTGCCCTCGCTTTAGTGGGCGGATATGTTGTCGCGATGCTATCGGCCATCGTGATCGCAGATGTGTTTAGCGAAGACCGTGGAAGTGCAGCCATGAGTGCAACTTTAATTGCATTTATCCTGTGGAGCTGTGTATTTATTTGGGTCTTTATGGTGAATAAAACCCTCAAAGCAACTTTAGGCATTGTGATCCCTGCGGTGTGTTTGTATGCCATTTACATGATGATGGGAAGCTAAAATGCGTGTTGATGCAAAAGTAGAGGGACCGCGCCAGTCCATGTCTTGGCTGCATACATGGGCTAGCCTAATCTTAGGTTGGTTGCTGTATGCTATTTTCCTGACCGGAACCCTGAGCTTTTTTAAAAATGAAATCAATGTTTGGATGACACCTGAGCTGCATCAATCTGTTCCAGCCAGTTCACAAGTCCAACAAACTCAAGTCGCACTGAATTATTTACAGCAAAATCATCCAAATGCAGGTGCTTGGAATATTTTGCTGCCGAATACGCGTCAAAATGCCACCTTAATTACCGTGCGTGAACAAGGTGAAGACCCTCGCGCACGCCGTGGCGGTAAACAAATCTACATTGATAGTGCTACAGGTGAAGTGCTTGAGCCGCGCGATACGCGTGGTGGTAATTTTCTCTATCGTTTCCATTTCGAACTATATGGTATGCCACGTATGTGGACGCGATGGTTTGTCGGGATAGCCACACTGTTGATGTTAGTTGCCATCATTAGTGGTGTGATTACTCATAAAAAAATCTTTAAAGATTTCTTTACCTTTCGTTCAGGTAAAGGACAACGTTCTTGGCTCGATGCACATAATGCAACCGCAGTATTTGCGCTTCCCTTCCACATCATGATCACCTTTAGTGGCCTGTTGCTGCTGTTATTTACAATCATGCCTTGGGGGATTGAGCGTATTTATGAAAACCGTGGACAATTTTTACAAGAACAAAATCGTGCATTGGTTCAGGAAAATAAACCTGAAGGACGTGAATCTGCTCAAGGACGTGAAGAACGTGGCGAACGCCCACAGCAAACCCGTGCCAATTCTGCACAAAACCCAGGTGAAAATCGTGCTGAGAGCCGTGGTGAAGGTCGAGGAGATCGTCGCTCTAAACGTGAAGAGCAACCTGTCGTTGCTGCGCCGTTGACCAATTTAGCGCCGATCGTGACTGCGGTTCAGAATGAATGGAAAACTAATCCGATTAGTACCGTTAGCATCATTGCACCGAATACAGACCAAGCTAAAATTGAACTACGCGCCTTACATGGTGAAAGTGTCGCGTATCGAAATGTCTATGCAAGTAAACAATTTGATGGCGTAACTGGCAAAGACTTAACTGACGAAAGTGCCAAGTTAAAGCAACCTTCTGTACCGATGGGTATTTACAATGTAGTCACTACGCTGCATGAAGCACGCGGTGTAGATTTAGCACTACGTTGGCTGCTGTTTATTTCAGGGATTGTAGGCACCCTGATGGTCGCTACAGGTCTCATTCTGTGGTGTGTAAAACGTGCGCCGCAACAGCAAAAACAAGGCTTTAAATCATTTGGCTACCGCACGGTTGAAGTGACCAATATTGCAGCGATTATTGGTTTACCCATTGCCTGCGCAGCATTTTTCTATGCCAACCGTTTTATTCCCGCACAGCTTGAAAACCGTTCGGAATTAGAAATTCGTAGTTTCTTTATTGTTTGGCTACTGACGCTCGTTTATGCGATTTTCCGTACGCACCATCAAGCGTGGCTAGAACTTTTAGCTTTTGCCACAGCAATTTTTGCCTTACTGCCGATTGTAAACTTCATGACTGGTGGTCAACCGCTTTGGAATACCATGGCAAATGGCCAATGGATGATTGCATCCTTTGATCTTGCAATGTGGCTTTTGGCTATCTTGTTTGCCTATTCATTTTACAAAGTGAAAAAGCATAAAGGACTGCCTGTTAAAAAAGCGCGTGCCACAAAGGAGGCTGAAGCATGATGTTCTTTCTCCTGATTTGGGCACTGAGTAGCTTAGGTTTTTTTGCCTTGGCATGCAGCATGTCTAAACATCAAAAGCAGTTCTACAGCAAAGAGTTAAGTGTGGGCCAAACACGCTTAGCCACGTTAGTCGGCTGGGCGCTATTGATTATCGCATTACTACTTTGCCTCTCTCTTGGAACGCCGAGCAATAACATCAGTTATTGGTTTGGCGCGCTGACTATTGCGGCTTTATTTGTCGGGCTATGTATTAGTTATATCGCTGAATATTTTTGGAAAATTATTGGTGCATTAGTTGTCATCTTTGTATTGTCAGCAGTGTTTCTTAAAATTTAATTCTTTAGACGACATTCTCTAAACATTGAAAGCCAATCTTCGGATTGGCTTTTTTCATGCTAACCGATTAGGCTATGCCTATTCTGCTCTTTTGGATTACACATGTCTGAACTTTCGATCTCTCCTGCTTTATATAACCGTGCCATGGCAGGCAATAAAGATGCTCAATTTGAACTGGCTGAAATTTATATGCAAAGTGAAAATGATGAGCATGTTGAACTTGCTGAAGAATGGGCACTCAAAGCAGCTCAGTTAGGTCATGTAGAAGCGATGTATTGGCTGGGTGAAGGTTATGCAGTCTATGCCAAAGATATGCTCGAAGAAGATCCTGAAGAATCTAAAACCTATTTTGAGCATGCGCACCGCTGGTTAGAACAAGCGGCGAAGCATGACCATCCTGCTGCAATTTTAGAATTGGCCAATTTTTACCGTCGCGGCGATGTAGTGGAAAAAGATGTCGCTAAATCCATTGAACTGGTTGAACAATCTGCAAAATTAGGTGAAGTTCAGGCCATGCGTGATTTGGCTTTTATTTATGCCAATGGATTAGGCATCGACGCCGATGAAGAAAAAGCAGATTTTTGGAATGAAAAAGCCAATATGGCTGAGCAATAATCCAATTATTTTCTAAAAAATAAAGCCCATCTCATGATGGGCTTTTTTCATTCAACAATATGGCTCAGCTCGTCACATAATCATTTACATCCACAATAATGACTTGTCGGCAAATGCCTTCCGCACCACGCTGCTGTTCAAATACGTCTGCTGGCATGGCATCAAAACTGTCAAAGAAACTAATTTCAGTTTCGTCAATGTCATATACCAAAGAATGGTTCCCCACGCCCTCTAGAGTATCGTAATAAACAATCACAAACTGATTTTGTTCAAAAGCCTGCTGAATTTGTGCATAGCCAATTGCAGGCAATATAGACAGTTCCAATTGGTCTGCTTCTGCATAACTGCGTTTTTCACTGTCCTGCAGCTCAGGATCATGCTCTGTGTAAAACTTTACTTGAAAACCAAACTTTTTCAGTCCTACAGCTAAACCAATGGTGGTTGTGCCATGCTCTGCCTCATAGCCGCAGACTTCGACCAACTGTTGAACATCCGCATCAATGCCTAAATGCTGCAACAGCATCCATACTGCAAAAATGCCGCCATTGGCTTCAAGATTGGCTAATTCTTCAGGCATTTCCAAAGACATAATAAGAACTCACAACTTAAATCTGCAGTGATAATAAACAAATCAGCGCGATTTGTACGGCAATTTTTATAAACATAGTTATGCCGCATCAAAAAAAATTTATCCCTAGTGCAGAAGTTTTTTAGGACGAAGATGTTTACTCCATATCAGGTTTAGCTTTTTACACCTTTGCCTTAGGCTTAGTCTTACTTTTTTTAGCGGTCTTAGATTCTTTCGAATCAGAAAAGGCATCCCACAGCAAAATGACAACGATAAGAACTAAAACCAAGGACAGCATTTGAAGGCCGTAAATCAGCCATGCAAACCCTGAATTACGAAGTTCAAAATAGTCTTGGTTAAGAAAAAATCGTGATTGATTCGGATTTTGAGTATTTACATACACTGAATACTGCTGCTGATGTATTGCATGCTCAGTTTTGAGTGCTGCTCTGACTTTTAAATCCTGCGACGTTTCAAGAAACCAAAGCATATATTGCGGGTCAAGTTTATCTGCAACACCTGTACTTATTTGCTCATTCAGCATGTATTGGTATTGCGCTCGCGTATACGCATATTGCAGTGAACGCCTGTGCCTATAATCATCAATTTCAACTTGATTAATCTGAACCTGATCTGCCAAAATCCAGTTGGGATGAGTCAGTTGAAATTTTTTAATTTGTAAAAAACTTGAACTAAAAAATATGGCTAAAACAGTGCTATACAAAACAATAAAAGTGAGGCCATGACACAACCAGCTCCATGATTTTTTGCTGATAAATCTAAATACTGCATACAGCAAGCCGTACAACATTATTGAAAACAGCAACAAATGCCATTTGTCATTTTCATAGAAAAAAGTATAACAACCATATAAACAGGCACACATTCCCAAGAAATATGCAGCATATGATTTAAATTTTTCTAGGCTCATTACTTTGGTTATATCTCTTGCTGGATTGTGTCTTATGACGGACGTTTACTCACAAAAATAATGTCCAAATCTTGTTTCGGTACAAAATTCTTTTCAACCATTTGAAACTGCGTAGCGCTGATTTTCTTCACTTTACCTGCCCAGCAAAAAGAAACCAGCTCTCCTGCATCACGCTCGATAGTCAGTTTAAAATCTTGAATAGGCTTTGCCCAATTGGCGCCAGTTTTTAAGATATAGCCCAGTGCTTGAAATGGTGCATGCAGTGATTTGGCCTTTCTGAGTCCTGCCTTAAACTTTTGATCCATACAATAACTTTGATTATATTCATCAGGATATAAAGCCACAAACCCGACCACCAGCGGTGCATATTGATGCTGTACACGTGTGAGCGCATTGGCTTTAAAAGTTTGCTTCCAGCTGTAAATTACCTGAGATGACCATGAAATGACTTCACTCGGATCTTTGGGCAAAACTTTTTGCAGCGCTGCATTTTTACAGTTTCTAAGCTTTCTCTCAAAAGTTTCATATTCAACATCTTGCCTGCTCCACGGATTCAGCATGTCTTTTTCCGTAAACCCGCATTGCTTAAAACTCTCCGTCATATCAATCGGGGCTGTTTTTTCATCTTTTTGAATAAAAGTGCGCACATGCATTTCAGGCTGAATCATTTTTCCATTCACCTGAACTTTAAAACTTTTTAGCAATTTTTCAGTATTGGCAAAATCAGATTCAAAGAAGTTTTCAACTTTTGGCAGTGGAAAGAGTATGGTTTCAGTCACGTCTTTATTGCTCAGATTTTTAAACTGATAATCGACCTTGATCATTTTTTTACTAATAAATAGGTCTTCACTGAACATTTGAATGTCTTTATTTTTAAGGTACTGCACCCCTCCCGTTGCCACATAGCCTGTTGAATCGTTGGCATATGTTAGTGCTGAAAAACACAAGCATATGAATGCAGTTAATTTTTTCATTATTAGCTTCCAATTTTTTATATTTAAAATTGCACTAGAATATCATCGACCATTTTTCAGGAATATACTCAGAAATTAGCCCTATCCCGATAATTATAAGGGCAATGATGCCAATCAAAATAATAAAACTCACTGCTTTTATGACTACTCTAAGGGTTAAATTTAAGCCTTTCGTATAATTTTCAATAAAGCCTGAAAATTTAAATAAGGATAAAACCCCAATCAAAATTAAAGGCAGAAAAAAAAATCTTGTGGTGAAAAGTCGCCTCGCCTTGCTGAGACAGCTTGTGAAGATACGAGTAAAACTAGGAAAATATTAAATTTTAATATATTCATGATATGTACGTTATTATCTTTTTATTATCAGATTATTCATCTACATATTAACCAATTTTTGATTGGAACTCACTCTATTTCCAAGTACAATACTGCCCTAGTCGAGGGATGCTGCGACTTTCTTATAGGCACTAAATATAAGATCGCTAGGCTCGACGATTCGGTTGGACACTCGTTCCAATCAACAACGGCATCCGCGAACTGAATGATCAATTGTTTTTATTAAGGAGATCGTGATGAACGCGGTTAATGCTTCATTTACAGATTACAAAGTTGCCGATATTTCACTAGCTGACTACGGCCGTAAAGAAATCAAACTCGCAGAAGCAGAAATGCCAGCCCTAATGGGTCTTCGCAAACGCTATGCAGCGGCTAAACCGCTTGCTGGCGCGAAAATCCTTGGCTGTATCCACATGACTATTCAAACTGCAGTTTTAATTGAAACTCTAGTTGAATTGGGCGCAGAAGTACGCTGGACCTCATGCAACATCTTCTCTACTCAAGACCACGCTGCTGCTGCAATCGCTGCTGCAGGTATTCCTGTATTTGCTTGGAAAGGCGAAACTGAAGAAGAATACATGTGGTGTCTTGAACAGCAAATCAATGTGAACGGTACACCTTGGGATGCCAACATGATTCTGGACGATGGCGGTGACTTAACTGCACTTGTTCACGAAAAATACCCAGAAGTAATTGCTAAAATCCACGGTATTACTGAAGAAACCACTACAGGTGTTCAACGTCTTTACGAAATGCACCGCGACGGTACTTTAAAAGTTCCAGCGATTAACGTAAACGACTCTGTCACTAAGTCTAAAAACGACAACAAATACGGCTGCCGTCACTCACTTAACGATGCAATCAAACGTGGTACAGATATGCTTTTATCTGGTCGTCGTGCGCTTGTAATCGGTTATGGTGACGTAGGTAAAGGTTCTGCTCAATCACTTCGTCAAGAAGGCATGATTGTACGTGTCACTGAAGTTGACCCTATCTGTGCAATGCAAGCATGCATGGACGGTTTCGAAGTTGTTGCTCCGTATAAAAATGGCATTCAAACGGGTAAGAAAGAAGACATCAACCTTGATCTTCTTCAAAATACTGACTTGATCGTAACAACAACTGGTAACTACCACGTATGTGACGCTGCAATGCTTGATTCATTAAAAGCTGGCGCTGTAGTTTGTAACATCGGTCATTTCGATACTGAAATCGACACAAATTACTTACGTGGTTATAAGTGGGTTGAAGTTAAGCCACAAGTTCACCAAGTGTATCGTTCAGAAAATGAAAATGATTACCTTATTCTTCTTTCAGAAGGCCGTTTGGTGAACCTTGGTAATGCAACCGGTCACCCTTCACGTATTATGGATGGTTCTTTTGCTAACCAAGTATTGGGGCAAATGCACTTATTCGCTGAAAAATTTGCTGATCTTCCTGAAGATCAAAAACAAGCTGCAATCCGTGTAGAACTTATTCCTAAGAAATTAGACGAAGAAGTTGCTGCTGCAATGGTTGCAGGTTTCGGCGGCGTATTGACGACTTTGACTCAAGAACAAGCGGACTACCTCGGTGTTCAAGTTGAAGGCCCGTTCAAAGCTGAGGCTTATAAATACTAAGTTTTATAAATACCTCTCCCTAACCCTCTCCTAAAAGGAGAGGGAACTCTTCATTGTGAAAGCAAATTTGATGTTAACTCCAAATCACTATTACTTTCATAATGGAAGTCCCTTCTCCCTCTGGGAGAAGGTTAGGATGAGGGGATTTTTTTAAATAAAAGTATTTCTAAAAAAGGATTTGAACATGTCAAAACAGATTCCTATTTCCTTTGAGTTCTTCCCGACCAAAACTGATGCGGGCGCGGAAAAACTTAAAGTTGTACACCAAGAACTTCAATTATTAAATCCTGAATTTTTCTCTGTAACATACGGTGCAGGCGGTTCTACCCGTGAACGCACTTTGTCTACATTGAATGATTTCAACGGTAAAGGCACACCGGTTGCCCCTCACCTGTCTTGTATTGGTGACAGCAAAGAACGTATTGCTGAATTGCTGGATTTGTATAAATCGCAAGGCATTGACCGTATTGTTGCGCTGCGTGGCGACTTGCCGTCTGGTCAAGTGGGCTTGGGCGAATTGCCTTATGCAACAGATCTTGTGCGTTTCATCCGTGAGCACACTGGCGATCACTTCAAAATTGAAGTTGCAGCTTACCCAGAAATGCATCCTCAAGCAGACAGCTTTGACCTCGACATCAAACGTTTCTGTGATAAAGCCAATGCGGGCGCTAACGCAGCACTCACACAGTTCTTCTTCAATCCAGATGCCTACTTCTACTTTGTAGAACGCATTCAAAAAGAAGGCGTGAACATTCCTGTCGCTCCAGGCATCATGCCTATTACCAATGCAAGTAATTTAATTCGCTTTGCTGATGGTACAGGTGCAGAAATTCCACGTTGGATTCGCAAACAGCTTGCGACTTATGGTGACGATACAGCGTCAATCAAAGCCTTTGGTCATGAAGTGATTGTAAAACTTTGCGAACGCCTGATTGCTGGTGGTGCGCCAAGCCTGCACTTCTACACCATGAACACCACTGACCCTACACGTCAACTTGTGAAAGACCTTGGTCTTGCATAAGACATTTCGACCTTTTTGAGAGTAAAACTTTAATGCCACGTTTTTATATTGAAGCTGATTTAACTGTTGATACGACTGTTGAATTAACGGAAACAGTGTTTCATCACTGGGTAAAAGTTTTACGTGCTCAAGTGGGCGAAACAGCCACTTTGTTCAATGGGCAAGGTGGCGAATACCATGTTGAATTGGTTGAAATCGCTAAAAAGTCGGCTGCCGTCCAAGTTTTGCAATTCAATCCAAGCAATCGCACACCACATTTTACGGCACTATTGGGTCAAGTGATGAGCAAAGGCGACCGCATGGATTATGCGATTCAAAAAGCGGTGGAACTCGGTGTTTCTGAAATTCAACTACTCACTTCAGAACGTTGTGAGATGCGTTTGAAGTACGATCGTGATCAAAAGAAACTTGACCATTGGCAAGGCATCGCTATTGCTGCTTGCGAACAGTGTGGACTCAACATTGTTCCTAAAGTACTTCCGCCTCTTTCCCTTGAAAAATGGTTGGAAAGTGACCTACCGACAACAAAATTGGTACTCGCACCCAATAAAGATGAAGTTGATGTATTAGCTGATGCTGACCCGCACGTTGCCTTACTGATTGGCCCTGAAGGTGGCTTGAGCGAAGCAGAGATCAGCGCAGCAAATGAGAAAGGTTTCGTGAACTGGTGTATCGGTGAACGTGTCCTTCGCACAGAAACTGCACCTGTAGTTGCACTTTCAATTTTAAATTATAAATTTATTTAATTTTTACTCGATAGTTCATCTGAAAACATCAATCATGGCGTCCTTGATATTGCTTTTTATTTGTAACGCAATTACCCTAGAGTCAATAAAAACAAATGATTTGTTACCAAGAATAAACAAATACTCTCAGGAACAATACAAATACAACGATCTAGATTTAGTTAAGGCAGGGTTTTTATATTCATGACGTATAAACAAGATGAATATATCAAGCAGTACAATCATACTGCTCAAATTGCGAACACGATTCGCCATAGCCGCTATTTTTTAGTCAGTATTCTGATTATTTGCTTATATATTTTTTCGATATATCAAATTTTTTATAAATCGCCATCTTTGTATTTCAATATTTGGTTTATTTTTACCGAAGTTTTTGTCAGTTTATGCTGGCTGATGAGCACCGTTTATTTTAAACCCGAACAATATTCACTGATGATTGCGCATCGTTGGCTACAATTTCAGTGTTTTTCTGTCGGCACACTGATTGCGAGCGGTATTTTTTTAATTTTTTATTATTTGCCTGCGACCAATCAAAGCTTTGAACCAATTCAAGCCCTGACGCTCTCTGCCCTACTCTTGATCGTGACACAAACCTTTGGCTTGACCTATTTAACGCAAAAACTCAATTATTTTTGTTTGGCATTTATTCCATCTATTGTGCCCTATCTGATTGCACAGTTTTTTTTCTTAGATGGTTCAAATCACTTATTTAGCCTGAGTATTAATTTTGGGCTTATTGTGATTCTAATGTGCGCCATGACGTCATATCGCATTCATCGTCGTGTATCGACTTTACATGCTAAAAACAACCTATTGGTCGATAGTGCCAAGCAACAAGTCAAATGGACTGATGAACTGTGTCAGCAGCTCCAAGAAGAAGTCAACAAATCAAGAGACATCGAATTACAACTACAGCTAGGTAACCAAATCCTTGAACAGAAAGTCAAAGAGCGGACCTTCGACATTGAGCAAATGAACAAGGATTTAGAAAACCAACAAGCCAATTTAGTCCTTGCGCATGAAATTGCAGGTTTACGTCCTTGGGATTGGAATATCAAAGACCGTAAAATCGTTGTCACCAACTATAAGCAAGAAAAAACCCTTAGACATTCGAAAGAGCATCAGCAACAGTTACAACATGTGATCCATCCTGATGATATCCCACATTTTAAATCAGCGATGATTCAACATCTACGTGGATTTAAAGACCGTTATGAGGCCACCTATCGGATTCAAAACAGTCAAGGAAAATGGAGTTGGGTACATGATATTGGACGGGTCATTCAACGCGATCCAAATAATCGTAAGCCATTGCGCATGGTCGGTATTCGACGTGATATCCATCAAGAACGGACATCTCAGGAACGTTTAAAACTTGCAGCCAGCGTACTCGAACAAGCCGCTGAAGGGATTTTCATTTTAAATGAAGAGCTGTGCTATATCGAAGTCAATCCGTTTTACGAACAATTAACCGGCTTTAACTACGACCAAATTATTGGTAAACATCTTTTTGATATCACTGCAAATTACAAATCAATTCAACGTAATATGCACTACTCGATCATTAAACAAGTGCTGAAAATTGGTGAGTATGATGGTGAATTGCACGAAAGATTTCTTTCAGGTAAAGAACTGACGCTGTGGATGCATATTAATGCGATTACTGATGATCAAAACCGCGTCACCCATTACATTGGAATTGTCTCAGATTTAACCGAACGTAAATTGCAAGAACAACGCTTATCATATTTAGAAAACTATGACACCTTAACGGATTTACCGAACCGTTTTTATTACAACTATCAACTGCATCAATATTTAGTTTCACAGCAAGATTCGATTAAACAGTTGGCTGTCATTCGTTTAAACATCGACCGTTTCCGTCCATTAAATGAATATCTCAGCAACAATGGTGGTGACGAGCTGTTACGCCAAGTCGCACAGCGTTTACGTCTAACCAATGCCGAAGCTCTGTTTGTCGCACACTTAAATGGCGATGATTTTGCGATTGTGTATGAAATTTCACACATCCGCCCTTCTGTGCAAGAGCATTGTGAACGCATCAATAAAGCCTTTAGCATTCCATTTAATATTTTTGGCCAAGATCATGTCATCACTTTATCGATGGGCGTCGCGTTCTACCCTGAGCATGGTCGTCAGCTAGATTATCTAAATAACTGTGCAGAACAAGCGCTGAGCGAAGCCAAAAATTTGGGAGGCAATACTACACGTTATTATTCCAATGAAAATACTGCATTATTAGAACAAGGTATCTTCTTGGAACGCGACTTGCGTAAAGCCATTCAAAATAATGAGCTGGTGGTGTATTACCAACCGAAGATTAATTTCCGTGATAAAAATATTTACGGTTTTGAAGCCTTGGTGCGTTGGAATCATCCTGAAAAAGGCTTAATACCACCAGGCTTATTTATTCCTTTAGCAGAACAAACCAGTTTAATTTCAGATATCGGGCGTTTTGTCCTGCAAAAAACCGCGCAGCAAATTTGTTTTTGGAATAATTTGGGTTATCAAAATATTTGTGTATCCGTCAATATTGTTGCGCAGCAACTGCGCCGTGGACAATTATTAAATGATCTAGATGAAGCGATAGATGCCAATCAAATTGATGGTGCCAGTCTGGAACTGGAAATTACCGAATCTTCTTTGGTCGAAAATCTAGATTCAGTACGTGAACTGTTAAATGAAATAAAAAAACGTAAGATCAATATTTCACTTGATGACTTTGGTACGGGCTATTCTTCTCTATCCTATCTAGCTGATTTTCCAATTGATATCTTAAAAATAGACCGCAGTTTTATCTCTAAAATTGGTGAAAATAAACAATTGGCCATCGTTAGTGCCATGATTGCCATGGGTAAAGCGATGGGCATGACGGTAGTCGCTGAAGGGATTGAAACTGAACAGCAGTTACAGTATCTACAAGACTTAGAATGTGACATTGCTCAAGGCTATTTTTTCTCTAAGCCACTGCCACAAGAAGAGGCAACCGTGTTCCTTGAAAATAATATCTCTTCGCCTGCTTATACTTACTTAATATAAGTCACTATGCCTGAGCTATAAGATTGTCTGAAAAAGACGCGACTTCGACTGTCCCAACTGTGCAACTAATGTTATATTCAAGCGGATAAAGCAAGCATTGCAGCTTTATATTGGATAAACAAAACACAATCGAGATACAGATGGACGATCAATCTTTAAAACAGCAGGCTTTGTATTATCACGAATTTCCAACTCCGGGGAAAATCAGCGTTACACCAAGCAAACAATTGGTCAACCAACACGATTTAGCCCTCGCATACTCGCCAGGTGTCGCTGCACCTTGTTTAGAAATTGAACGCGACCCATCTACTGCTGCACTTTACACAGCGCGCGGTAATCTTGTTGCTGTAGTCAGTAACGGTACAGCCGTACTGGGCTTAGGTAACATTGGTCCTTTAGCGTCAAAACCTGTTATGGAAGGTAAAGGCGTTCTATTCAAAAAATTCGCTGGTGTTGATGTTTTTGACATTGAAATTGCTGAAAACGATCCAGACAAAATCGTAGATATCGTTGCAGCATTGGAACCAACTTTCGGTGGTATCAACCTTGAAGACATCAAGGCCCCAGAGTGTTTCTACATCGAGCAAAAACTTCGTGAACGCATGAATATTCCTGTGTTCCATGATGACCAACACGGTACATCAATCATTGTGGGTTCTGCATTACTGAATGCACTTCAACTCAATGGCAAAAAAATTGAAGAAATCAAAATTGTCGCTTCTGGCGCAGGTGCTGCTGCCCTTTCATGTTTGAACTTACTTTGTGCACTTGGCGCGAAAAAAGAAAACATCGTTGTGGCAGATTCACGTGGTTTATTGACGACTAAACGTGAAGGCTTGGATGAGTCGAAAAAGGCATATGTTCAAGACATCGAAGGCTCTCAGCTTGCTGATGTAATGGAAGGTGCGGACATGTTCCTTGGTCTTTCAGCAGCAGGTATTTTGACCAAAGAAATGGTTAAAGTTATGGCGAAAGATCCGATTATCTTTGCCCTTGCTAACCCAGACCCTGAAATTCTTCCTGAACATGCACATGAAGCGCGTCCAGACGTGATTATGGCAACAGGCCGTTCAGACTATCCAAACCAAGTGAACAATGCGCTCTGCTTCCCTTATATCTTCCGTGGTGCACTAGATGTTGGCGCAACCACGATTAATGAAGAGATGAAGATTGCGTGTGTACATGCGATTGCTCGCATGGCGCACATTGAAGCAGACGCTGCATCGTATGGTGAAAAATCTGCTTCATTTGGTCGTGATTACCTCATTCCACGCCCATTAGATCAACGTTTGATTCTTGAGATTGCACCTGCAATTGCACAAGCAGCGATGGATTCAGGTGTTGCAACTCGTCCAATTCAAGACTTCTCTGCGTATCGTCAACGTTTGTCTGAGTTTGTTTATAACTCTGCATTCATGATGAAACCAATTTTTGCGCAAGCAAAAACTGATCCAAAACGCATTGCCTATGCTGAAGGTGAAGATTTACGTGTACTTCGCGCAGTACAAATTGCTGTTGATGAAGGTTTGGCAAAACCAATTCTTGTCGGTCGTCCAGCAGTCATTGAAGCAAACATCAAGAAATTAGGTCTTCGTCTTGAAGACGGCGTGAACATCACTATCGTCGATCAAGAGAAAAACCCTGATTATGATAAGTTTGCTGACGATTACTACAGCATCATGCAGCGTAAAGGCGTAACACCTGAATACGCACAGCGTGAAGCACGTCGTCGTTCAACACTTATCGCGGCAATGCTGGTTCGTCATGGTGTGGCTGACGGTATGCTATGTGGTACTTATTCTAGCTATGACATTCACTTAGACTTTGTCAGCAATGTGATTGGGCTAAAAGAAGGTCGTAATAACTTCTTCACGCTGAATGCATTAATGCTTGAAGATCGTAACTTGTTTATTGCTGATACTTACATTAACCGTAATCCAACAGCTGAACAGCTTGCTGAAATGACTATTTTAGCGGCTGAAGAAGTACGCCGTTTTGGTATTACGCCACGTGTAGCATTGCTTTCTCACTCAAGTTTCGGTTCTGACCAAAATGATCCTAGCGCACAAAAAATGCGTAAGGTTTATGATATTTTGTCAGAAATTGCACCTGAACTTGAAGTTGAAGGTGAAATGCATGGTGATGCCGCACTGGATGAAAATATTCGTCATTTCGCATACCCGAACTCACGTTTTAAAGGTTCTGCGAACTTGCTGATTATGCCTAATCTGGATGCAGCGAACATTTCGTTCAACTTGTTGAAATCAACATCGGGCAGTAACGTGACAATTGGCCCAATTCTTTTGGGTGCTGCAAAACCTGTTCATATTTTAACGCCAACAGCGACAACACGCCGTTTAGTGAATATGACTGCATTGACTGTTGCAGAGATTCAAGAAAACGAAAAACTAGCACTCTAATTTAGTTGACCTGAACACACTTTGTGACTTGAGAAAACCTCTGTTCTGTAGCATGATTGCTCTAAGAATAGAGGTTTTTTCATGCAAGTTTATTTAGTAGGCGGTGCAGTTCGAGATCACTTGCTCGGGCACCCCTATCACGAAAAAGATTATGTCGTTGTCGGTGCAACGCCGGAACAATTACTTGCTCAAGGTTATCAACCTGTGGGTAAAGATTTCCCTGTTTTTCTTCATCCAGAGACCAAAGACGAATATGCCTTAGCCCGTACAGAACGTAAGTCTGGACATGGGTATCATGGCTTTGAATTTTATACCGACGTCAATGTCACACTCGAACAAGATCTCATTCGACGTGACCTCACGATCAATGCGATTGCTATGGATGATGCTGGCCAAATTTATGATCCCTACCATGGTCAACAAGATTTAGAGCGCCGCATCCTTCGCCATGTGTCTGATGCCTTCGTCGAAGATCCATTAAGGGTTTTGCGTATTGCACGTTTTGCGGCACGTTATAAAGCTTTAGGTTTTAAAGTGGCTGATGAAACACTTACGCTGATGCAAGAGCTTGCTCAATCTGGTGAGCTTGAAGCCCTTACACCTGAACGTGTATGGAAGGAAACGTCTCGTGCCTTAATGGAAGACCACGCAGATGAATATTTTGAGGTATTAAGAGCCTGTGGCGCTTTAAAAGTGTTGTTCCCTGAAATTGATGCGTTATACGGTATTCCACAGCGTCCTGAATATCATCCTGAAATAGACTGTGGCATTCATACCATGATGTCGCTACAACAAGCGTGTCGTGCAAATTATTCTTTGGATGTTCGTTTTGCTGTACTGGTACACGACTTAGGCAAAGCACTTACTCCAGTAGATGAGTTACCGCGCCATATCATGCATGAAGAGCGTGGTGTAAAACCAGTTACTGATGTCTGTGACCGTATGCGTGTTCCCACCAATACCAAACAATTGGCTATCTCAGTGTGTAAAGAACATTTAAAATGCCATCAAGCCTTGAGTTTAAAACCGGGTACCTTGTGGCGCCTGTTACAACGTCTGGATGTGCTACGCCGTCCTGAACGCGTAGAGGCCTTTGTACAAGCCTGTGAATGTGATTCACGTGGTCGCTTAGGTTTAGAGGATCGTGCCTATCCGCAAGCTCAATACGTTTTAGATGCCATGCAAGTGGTTCGTAATATTAAAGCTGCCGACCTTCCACCTGATGTATCCGGGCCGGATATTGGTGAAATGCTGATTGAACGACGTATCCAAGCCATTGCTGCACTTAAAACCAGTCAATATGCAGTCGAAGCATAATTAGAGCACCTTCGGGTGCTTTTTTAATTTTCCTTTTCTATATTTTTAAAACTTTAACTTTTGCAATATTTCACCTTACCCTTTCAGATATAGATAAGCTTTGAAAAATATCTGCATTCACATCAAGGCTCATTCATCTATGCTCTAAGGAAAACCATCGAGCTGACAATATGCATCCCCAAATTCGTCCACTACACCTCCCAAAAGATCTCCTCGACATTCATCAACTCACACTCCAATTGGGTTATGAAATACCACCAGAGCGACTCCAACAGCATTGGCAGTTGACTCATTTGGATCAGCATTATCAAACCGTGGTGATGACGGCTGATGACCGCGTCATTGGTTATGCAGGTTTTATCCAACAATACAGTTAGGAGTTTGAGGAATGAATAATTCGGATTTAGGCTTTTGTCATTGATGTGAGTTATCGCGATCAAGGTTTAAGGCGATGGTTCATGCAAGCCATTGAGCAAAGCGCACGGCGATAAGATCTAAAACGTATTTTACTCAATAGTGGGAATCGTCCTGAACGCTACGCCGCACATGCTTTTTATCAAAATTTAGGGTTTGAAGCCTATATGGTTTGGATTTTACTAAATATTTAAATTGATCGGCCAATTTTACCATCAGCCGATCCGGACATTTTTTAAGAAATATCGGCTGGAAAACTAATGACTTTTTCAAGCTTTAGCTGATTCATAGCCACCATTAGCAATCGATCAATACCTAAGGCTATACCTGCACACTCGCTCATATGCGGTAATGCAGCAAGCAAATATTCATCAATCGGCATCACATGCAACCCAAGTTTAGCGCGCTCTGCATTATCTGCCTCAAAACGACTGCGTAAAACATCCGCATCAATCAGTTCATCATAAGCATTCGCTAACTCTAAACCTTCGATATACAGCTCAAATCGTGCTGCAACCAACTCACCATCTTCGTCCACACGGGTTTTCGCCAAAGAAGCCATTTCAGGTGGAAAATCTGTAAGGAACACTGGCGTATCAAAACCGAGGCTCGGCTCAACATAATGCGAAAACAATAAATCGATATAGCCTAAACGGTCTTCACCCAAATCTAAGCTTAGCCCCACACGACGACAGCAATCTTTTAGATCTTGTAAAGAAGCTTGTAACGGGTTCAAATCCAAACGATCCATAAAGGCATGCTTATAGCTCAAAATAGTCGGACGAATTTCACCAAAGCGTTGTTTCAAGGTTTCATTCAATAAATCCGTCACTTCAAACATCAAGTCTTTTAAGCTAAAACCCGGACGGTACCATTCCAACATGGTGAATTCACTGTTGTGTTTACGTCCATGTTCATCATCACGGAAAACTTTACAGATTTGGTAGATAGGCCCACTGCCACTTGCCAACAGACGCTTCATGGCAAATTCAGGTGAAGTTTGTAAATAATGCGTTTGCTTTTGACCATTCACATGACGCTGAGCTTGTACCGATGCTAAATGCACATCGGTGACACCCGCTTGTGAAAGCACAGGTGTTTCCACTTCAAGCACATCACGTGCAGCAAAAAACTGGCGAATTTGAGCATACATCGTGGCACGTGCACGAAGTGCAGTGAGTTCACAACTCGGCTGAAAGTTCATTTGACTCATGCTGCTGGGCCTCCATGCGCAGCCCATTCACGGCGTAAAGGATAGGTTTTACGTAAATAATCAAAGGCTTTTTGATCCACCTTGCCGTCTTTTAGGCAAGCACGTAAGTTGGCATCATCACGAGCAATGTCATAAATATCTTTTAAATAACGCTGTAATACCGTCTTAAAGTCAGCACCAGTAAAATACTGCTCACAGACGGGCAACTGACTTTCAAAAGCTTTATTTATCGGTTGATTGAAAGTTTGACAGAATGCTTCATAGATCATCTGTGTGCCACGTGCTTTACCTTCCAAGCTATAGCCTGCAATATGGGGTGTCACCACGTAAATTAAATCCAACAATGCTGCTGAAATCTCTGGCTCATGTTCAAAAACATCTAAGACCACTTTACGCTGAGTTTGTTGAATATCGGCAATTAAGGCAGCTTCTTCGACCACTGGCCCACGCGCGGAATTAATCAAAATCGCAGTTGGCTTCATAGCGGCAAGTGCAGCAGCATTAATTAAATGATAGGTTGGATATTCCCCCACTTTAGTTAGTGGCACATGGATACTAATTGCATCTGCATTTTTTAACAGTTCTGCAAATTCAACTTGTTTCACCTGATCAGATTGCACAAATGGATCATAGCCAATGACATTCCAACCTAATAATTCTGCCATGACGGCCAAACGTGAACCGACATTACCTAAGCCAACGATGCCCAAGGTAAATTGTTCATTTGCATTCAATAATTCAGGTTTAACGTACAGCAATGCAGTAATCACATATTCAGCAACCGCTTGTGCATTACAACCTGCAGCATTTGACCAAGCAATGCCCTGCTTTTCTAGAGCGGTAATATCTAAATGATCTGTTCCAATCGTAGCACTACCGACAAATTTGAGTGCGGTCTGTTGAATTAATTCTGCATTTACCTGAGTCACTGATCGTACCAATAATGCATCGGCTTCTTTGACATCCTCATGGGTCAATGTTCGACCTGCCGCTTGCTTTATTTCACCAAATTCGGTAAAAAAATACTCAGTAAATGCCAGATTTTCATCTGCAACGATTTTCATAGTTCATCTCATAATTCCACTACGAACATGATAACGCGTTGCTCATGCCATGACTATTCTTCTGCACATAAAGCATAGCGCCATTTTTTTATAAGCTAAATGATAGAAAATTATATTAACGACAATAATCTGACTGCTGATCTTCAATTAAAGACAAGGCCGCCTGCCAAGCCGCTTGAATAATGGGCTCGGCCATCGGATTTTCAAACTGCTGCAACGTATGTTCACAAACCTTCGGACTCGGATAATGCAATGTAGCACTCGACAACGCTTTTACTTGAATTTGACAAGCCCGTTCTAAAAAGTAAATTTCATGAAATGCCCGTGCCACATTATCTCCAGTCGCAAGCAAGCCGTGATTGCGTAAAATCATGCAGCGATAATGTCCCATATCTTGTACCAATCTTTCACGCTCTTCAGTTGAAAAGGCAATACCCTCATATTCATGATAAGCAATGTTCTGATAGAACTTTAACGCATGTTGTGAGATTGGCAATAAACCATGTTCTTGTGCAGAAACGGCCACGCCATCGGCAGTATGCGTATGAATCACACAATTAATATTTGCACGCGCATGATGTAAGGCAGAATGAATCACAAAGCCCGCAACATTCACCATCTTCCCTGCATCATAAGTTTCAATAATTTTTCCTTCATGATCAATTTTGACCAAATCAGAAGCCGTCATTTTGTCAAAGGTCACACCATAACGATTAATCAGAAAATGCTCCGGTTCATGACTTAAACGCAGGCTGATATGAGTATCAATTAAGTCGGTCATTTTATAATAAGCCACTAAGCGATACAGTGCCGCCAATTGACAACGCGCTTGCCATTCCAGTTCATGAATAAGCTCTGGTTTTTGCATGGATGAATTCCTTTTCTAAATCGATTGATCTTGTTTTCTGTTTATTGTGAATAATTAATAGCATGTCATATTCATGCTGTATATCAACTTCGCCTTTAGAAAAAACTTTTCAAAAAATTTAGGCAATAAAAAAACCCCAATGTAAAACATTGGGGTTTTTGAATATGGCGGAAGCGGTGAGATTCGAACTCACGGAGGACTCGCGCCCTCGTCGGTTTTCAAGACCGGTGCATTAAACCGCTCTGCCACGCTTCCATGGCCGCTATCATATAAATAAAAATTCAGATTGGCAAATTATTTTGCCTTATTTTGAACACTTGGCGAATCGTTCATACAAAATTTAGGCGATTGTAAAATTTTGGCTTCGAGCTGAAAAATAGAAGTTCAATCAAAATTTATTGAATTGAGGTCAAGGCTAATTGCATTACCTCAATTTACGCACATAAAAAAACCCTGATGCTAAAAACATCAGGGTTTTTGAATATGGCGGAAGCGGTGAGATTCGAACTCACGGAGGACTCGCGCCCTCGTCGGTTTTCAAGACCGGTGCATTAAACCGCTCTGCCACGCTTCCATGGCCGCCATCATATAAATAAAATTCAGCAATGGCAAATTATTTTGTAAAAAACACATCCAATTGAACAAAATAAGAGCAGTTTACTGTCTTTCAGTGCTTTCGCCCATTTCATAACGAATTGAATTGATATACCAACATTTTTTTCCTAGCGGGGTTAGGACTTCGACTTCATCATCCACTTGCTTCGACAAGAGTGCCCGAGCCATAGGTGAATCAATTGAGATATGCTGCGGATGATGATCATAGATTTCATCCACCCCAACGATTCTTAGCGTTTTGTGTTCGCCGTCTTCATTTTCAATATCAACCCATGCCCCAAAATAGACTTTCCCTTTTTGTTCGGGTGAGTAATCGATAATACGAAGCTCTTCCAAACGTTTTCCCAAGTAGCGTACACGTCGGTCAATTTTGCGTAACAATTGCTTATTATATTGATAATCCGCGTTTTCCGAACGATCTCCAAGACTAGCCGCCCAGTTCACTTTTTTGGTAATTTCAGGTCGCTCTTCATGCCATAAATGCTGAAGTTCAGCGACCAATAAATCGTGTCCACCACGGGTAATTAAGTTAGATTTCATGATGATTTTTAGGCCTTGAGCAAGTGCTGATTTTTACAAAACATGCCTATTTTATCCTCCATTTCTACACAGGCAAAGTATATAAAATTTATTCCCAAACAAAATCAATTGTTTATGTTACATATTTTAATATTTTTTCGTACAAAATTTGACAAGTATTTTTTTGCTCATTATTATGCGCACATCTTTTAGGCTTGTTTAATTTTTATCCAGTGTAGATTTTCTACATATTTCCCGAAACCCCCTAGTCATTTTTGAATGACGTCATGACTGCCCAACCCTTATTGAATTTATCAAACTTGAAAAAGTCTGAGGCGTGTTTGCCTTTGCTTTTTAGGGCATAAATTACTTGTAGCGGAGACAACATGCACAGTAGTTCAACTTCTGGGTCGAGGCTTTGCCTTAACTCTTTTAACTCTCTCCCATTTAAAGCGCTTGCACTTAGTACTATCTTAATTCCTTTTCACAGTATTAATGCCAGCAAAACAGCACATCAATATGATGCTGTCGTCAACAGTAATAAACTCACTGTTGTTGCAGTTGCCAATCCTGCCATTGTTTTTCAGGAGGGTAAACATCGACATGGCTTCGGTTACGACCTTGCACGTAACTATGCAGAAAGTTTAAATGTTCAATTAGATTTTAAAACAGTGAATGACAATGCCACTGCTTTAAAAATGGTTGCCAAAGGTCAAGCCAATTTTGCTATGACCACTGCCGAAATGAGTACCATTGAAGCCAAGCATTTGACGTCATTTTCAGCCAGTTGTGGTGATACCGTTTCTTTAAAAAAGAATGGTTTAAACAGCAACTTAAACTGGGTATTTAAAAATGCAGATGATCCACTAAGCCAAACCGCGAGTGGTTTTATTTGCCGTGCCAAACAAAATGGCGCAATTGGACAGTTGGCATCATTCTACAACCGTAATGTGGTCAAACAAGATTCTTGGAATGTGATTCAACGTGATTTAAGTAAACGTATGCCGATCTATAAGGCAAGTTTTAAAAACACGGCCAAGCAATACGATCTAGACTGGCATTTATTGGCAGCGATTGGTTATCAAGAGTCTTACCTCAAACCTGACTCGGTATCCCCAACGGGTGTTCGTGGCATTATGATGCTGACCAACAGTACAGCAAAAGCCATGGGTGTGAGCAACCGTACAGATGCGACTCAAAGCATTCAAGGTGGTGCAAAGTACTATGACCAAATGCTAAACCGTTATAGTAACATTCCGTACCCTGATCGTAATTGGTATGCCTTAGTGGCTTATAACATGGGTCCTGGTGCTGTAAGTCAGATTCAAAAGCGTGTCCAATCTCAAGGTAAAAACCCAAATAAGTGGGTGAATTTATATGCTTATCTAGACCGTAACAAGGCCAGCAATGGTCGTTATCGTCAAGCTGTGCAATATGTCACGCGTATTCGTGCTTATTTGGAACATATTAAAACCACACCTCAACTGGTGAATATCTAATATGCGTCCACCTAACATTTACATGTGAGCGCACAAAAAAAAGCTTACCTTCGGGTAAGCTTTTTTCGTTTTAGACTTAAGCAGTTTGCTCAAGTACTTTTTTGAATAAATCTTTTTGCTCAGTACTTGGTTTTGCTGTTTGCAATGCCATCAATTGTGACATATCACCTTGTACTTTTATTTTGCCCGTCATAAACGCTTGCATCGCTGCAGCCATATCAAACTCAAGGAATACTTTACGTAAAGTTTCAGCATCCATGTTCAAAGTTGTTTTCGCGTTTGAAGATAAACCTTTTTTAATTGCACCACCGTCTAATGACAATTCAGTATTGCCTGCAGCGTCAGCAACCACAAGGTTAATTGCAAGATTAGCCAATGCAGGTGGTAAGTTTAAATCACCAGCTTGAGCTGTCAGAGTTTCTACAGTTGAAAACCAATCATCAGTTAAAAAAGCAGGCATGATCTTTCCTCAATTTATTTTGTTCGTGTGTGTTGCCGTTCCGGACAACATCAGTGCAAGCATATTTTGCTTGAGGTTTGTTATAGCATGATCATTTGTGAAAAGGCTAAAGTTTTTTGTACGCACCGTTCAATATTTAACTGTTTAATAACAAAATGAGAAAAATCATAAGCATAAAAAAGGCATTCCGTAGAATGCCTTTTGCGTGATGAGATTTTCGGCTTAATCTGCCATAAACCCTAAGTTCACCATATTAATGCGTTTGCTTTCTGACTCACCTTCTTCAGTTGAACAACTTTCGCTATTTTTAAAGTCAAATTCGCGTTGTTCATCTAGGGCTTCAAAGTCGAATAACTCACGGTCAGCCAGTTGTGAAGGTGATACATTTTGCAACGCACCAAAAATACTGTGTAAACGTTTTGGAAATTCTTTATCCCAAGTACGCAGCATGTCATTTAGTATCGCACGTTGTAAGTTTTCTTGAGAACCACACAAATTACACGGGATAATTGGGAACTTACGCATTTCTGCATATTTGATAATGTCTTTTTCTTCCACATAAGCCAGTGGACGAATCAAAATGTTCTTTTTGTCAGAAGACAATAATTTCGGTGGCATGGCTTTTAAGCTGCCGCCATGGAACAAGTTCAAGAAGAACGTCGCCAAAATATCATCACGATGATGACCTAAAGCCACTTTCGTCGCCCCAATTTCTTGAGCAAAGCCGTATAACGAACCACGACGTAGACGCGAGCACACTGCGCAGTACGTTTTACCTTCTGGTGTTAAACGTTTGGTAATGCTGTAAGTATCTTTTTCTAAGATGTAATACGGAATTTTGTTTTCTTCTAAATAACGTGGCAATACGTCTTCAGGGAAACCCGGCTGTTTTTGGTCAAGGTTGACCGCAACCACATCAAAATTAATCGGTGCGATACGCTTAAACTGCAACAAAATGTCGAGCAAGGTATAACTGTCTTTACCGCCTGAAATACAGACCATCACTTTGTCACCCTCTTCGATCATTTTAAAATCACGAATAGCATGACCGACCTGACGGCGTAGCTTTTTCAATAAACGATAATACGCAGAGCTAGTTGGTAGTTCTGGTTTGAAATTAAATCCTTGTTCGGACTCAACTGGCGAGAACATAGACGAGTTAAACCTAAAAAAAAATACCGCGCAATTTTATCCGATTCGCAGACTTCTCGCATCAAAAGAATGTAATTTCCGAAAAAAGTAGAAATACTGTCATGATCACGTAATCTTCGGTGCATTATTTTATACGGTACAATTCATTTTTTAGCCCAAATGCTTATCTTTTGGACTTTTCCACAGTTGTCCACAAAAGCTGTGGATAACTTTGTGGATTCTAAATGACTTGACAAGGTGAGCCGCCCTTATTTTAAGGCTTTTATTTAAATTGATCATTTTTTGATCAATTTATAAATATTTAATTATCAATAGCTTAGGTGTGTCAAGTTAAGCTCATTAAAAAAAAAATAAATATTTTTTTTGATTATTGAATCATCAAAATGACTTGATTTTTACAAAGTAAAGAAGAAATCAGTCTATGAAGCCTTTTCATCTAATTATTTTTTGATAAACTCTCTTTAACTGTTTGGGGACAGAATTTTTTCTTCACAATAAAATGAAAAACATGACTTGGACTTTGGGGCTGTTATTAGGTGGAAGTGTGGCTATCAGTTTAGCAGCACCAAACATTTTTGCCGGCCAAACGATTTATCAATTGCGTGAAAGTAATGGCACAACGTTACTGACCAATAAACAAGGCCGCTATAGCAATCTAAAAGTTGAGAAAAAAACCTACTATCCGGACAGTAATATCCATAGTTATAGTAACTGGGGCTCAAATGAAGCGTCTGTGTTACCCAGCTATAGTAGGAATAAAAATGCCTTTGACAATATTATTAAACAAGCAGCGGCCCAACATGGTGTTTCCGAAGGTCTAATCAAAGCGGTGATGCATACCGAATCAGGCTTTAACACTAATGCTCGTTCACCTGTTGGGGCTCAAGGTTTAATGCAGCTCATGCCTGCCACGGCACGTCGCTTCAATGTAACAAATGCTTATGATCCTCATCAGAACATTATGGCTGGTGCGCGATATTTATCTTGGCTACTGAAACGTTTTAATGGTAACACCTCACTTGCCTTAGCTGGTTATAACGCAGGTGAAGGCAATGTCGCAAAATATGGTGGTATCCCACCTTTTCGCGAAACACAAGATTATGTCCGCCGTGTCACTAGCCGCTACAACAACCTATATGCTGGTAGTTTAAGTGTATCAGGTTCGAGCAATTCCAATATCGCTTCAAATAGTGGTCGGATTATTGCCAGTTCGGATAATTATCATGCTGCTGCCCCTACGGTTGCTAAATCATCGGCACGTCAAATTATTCAAACAGACAATGGTAGTTTTACCGACGCACCTTCAGGTTCATTTGCCACAGCAAATGCGTCTGCTTCAGCGCGTATTTATTTCAATGAATAAATTCACTGATTTTGTAAAATTGCATCTGTTTTACTAATTTTTCCTTGAAATTTTAAGACTTTCACCTCATATTGAGTTTAATGATTTTTATTTGTAAATCAGATCATTTTTCTATAATAAGAGGATTTACCCAATGATGCGGATTGGTTTGTTCTTGCTAACCAACCTCGCGGTACTGGTTGTAGCTGGCATAATCTTGTCACTCTTCGGTGTCGGTAGTTACCATGGTGCGGGCGGCTTAAACTTAGGCAACTTGCTCGTAATCTGTTTTGTGTTCGGTATGGTGGGTTCAATGATCTCACTATTCATGTCAAAATGGATGGCGAAGAAAACCACGGGTACAGAGCTGATTGACCCTAATGCACCACGTAACCAAGCTGAAGCATGGTTACTTAACGAAGTTGCGCAACTGGCACAACGTTCTGGTATCAAAATGCCAGAAGTGGGTATTTTCCCATCGTACCAGTCAAATGCCTTTGCAACAGGCTGGAATAAAAATGATGCTTTAGTAGCAGTTTCTACCGGTCTACTTGAGCGTATGAACAAAGACGAGCTCCGTGCCGTACTCGCTCACGAAATTGGTCACGTAGCCAATGGTGATATGGTAACCCTTGCATTGGTGCAAGGTGTAGTCAACGCCTTTGTGATGTTCTTTGCGCGTGTAGCAGGTGACTTCATTGACCGTAATGTTTTTGGTCGTGAAGATGGTGAAGCACCGGGTATCGCATATTTTGTCATTACGATTGTATTAGATATTGTTTTTGGTATCGCAGCGTCTGCCATTGTGATGTGGTTCTCTCGCTACCGTGAATACCGTGCCGATGAAGCTGGTGCGCGTTTAGCAGGTAAACAAGCGATGATTTCTGCCCTGTTACGTTTACAAGCAGAATCTGAAATGCCAGATCAAATGCCAAAAGAAATGAAAGCCTTTGCAATTTCTGCGGGTCAAGAACAAGGTTTCAGTTTAGCTGCATTGTTCCAAACACACCCAACGATTGAACAACGTGTTGCGGCATTACAACAATTAGATTGCCCATAATCGAGCATCTAATGTATGTCGTAAAAAAGCCTCCCTATGGAGGCTTTTTTAATTCTAATTTTTTTCTCCGAACATTTACTGTCTTATCAATAATCTTTCAGTTGAACGATCTTTCAATTGAATAGCCTCTCATTGATCGCGTTCAAGCAACAAGGCATTTCTATCTACAATACTCCATTGGCCTTTAACCATTGCCAAAGCAATGAACCACCCATATAAATTGCAAATATAAAGACTAATAAGCAAATCATCCCGAGTATATCTGGGATATGGATCCATATCCATGCAACCACAGGGTTGCGCCAAAAAGCAGATTGCTGTTGTTTCTGTTCTAATTTTTCATGTAAAAACGGATGTACCACATGTTGATCTGTACTGATTTGATATTCTTCACGAATGTGCGTATGTACAACATCTAAAGCTTTACGGCTCGGTCGAATAAACACATCAAAGATCGTCCCTGCAACAGGAATAAAACCCACGACAGCATCTATAACTGCGAGTTTCATCACACCATTTAATTTGGCTTGTGGTACGCCAATCTGTTTGGCTTTATAGACGGCATAACAGGTCAAGACAAATCCTGCGATATCACCAGCTACGGGAATGGTACTCAACGCTGCGTCCGCACCTACCCCTTGTCGAGTAAATGGAATCCGAACCACGGAGTCCATCATATTGGCAAACTTTGCGAGATCGCGTTCAAGACGAATGACTTCTTGCTTTGACATTTTTTGTTTTAATGGTTCAGTCATGTTTTATCCAATAAAAACCGTGTAAATCACTGAGATTAAAACATATTAGAAGTCTTCAATCTGTAGCAAAATGCTAATCTCTATAAATTGAGCAATTGTGAAGCAATCATCAAATACACCACCACGCCTGTCGCATCACAAATCGAGGTTACCAAGGGTGCAGAAGCACTTGCAGGATCGAACTTTAACTTATTGAGTATGAAAGGCAAACTCATGCCAATTAAACAACCGAGCAATACGATACCCATCATACTCAGTGCCAAGACCAAGGCCACGGTTGCATCACCACGGTAGTAGCCTAAAATAGATACAGCAATGGCCATGGTTCCGCCCAGACACAGGGCAACCAAACTTTCACGTCCCAGCAAGTAAAACCAGTCCCTAAAATGTACATCGCCCGTTGCCAATGCACGCACCATCAGCGTTGCAGATTGAGAGCCGGCATTTCCACCACTGCCGACCAATAAGGGTAAGAAAAAAACCAAGACGATATGTGCGGCAATGATATCTTCATAATAGGAAATACCTAAACCGGACAATAAACTGCCAAAGACCAATATCACCAACCAAAACACCCGCTTTTGATACAACTTTAAAATCGGTGCTTTCTTAATGCTCATACCTGGTTCGGTACTCACTGCACTAGCTTTTAAAAAGTCTTCGGTAGTTTCAGCCTGTACCACATCCATCGCATCATCATAGGTGACAATCCCCATCAAACGCTTGGCATGATCCACAATCGGCAAGGCCATAAAATCATATTCAGCCAGTTTACGTGCAATACTTTCTTGGTCTTCGTCTATCCAACCAGTCACTACATCTTTGGTCATCACCTCTTGAATCCGTGCATCACGGTCGGCTTGCAAAATTTGCCGCAGTGAAATCACCCCATTTAATTGAGACTGATCATTGGTGACATAAATTAAATACAGGGTTTCACGGTCATGCGGTTCATGGCGCAAGGCCTCTATGGCTTGTTGCATGGTAAAGTCAGCAGGCATACTGACATAGTCTGAGCTCATGATTGCGCCTGCAGACTCTTCTGCATAAGCAGATAACGCCTTTAAATGCTCTTGTGTATCTTGATCAAGTTGTTGGTAAATTCGATCTTGTTCTGCATATGTTAAGCTTTTATATAAGTCCGTTGCATCATCAGAATGCATGTCATCAAATAATTCAATTTGTAGACGCAGTGGATAACGCGAAATCAGCTGTCGCTGTGACTCAAAAGGGAAAAACTCAAAAACCAAACCTTGATGCGCTAAACCTGAAAGTAACTCAATTTGATATTCAATTGGAAATTGCTGAATTAAACGGGCCTGATCAGCATAGTTCAGAGGCTGTAAAACACCAACGGCCTCTGTATAATTTTGTTGTTGCAATAAAGCGGAAATATCACGCTGTCTTTGTATTAAATCCGCCATTCAACTCACTCAAATTTTAATCTTTATTTGTTAAACACATTTTGAAGGATAAAATGAAGAGTTTCAAATCACTTCAATATGATCTCTATATCTATAAAAGTTCTCAGTGGAATTTCTTCCCCGCTAAAAAATTCTCCAGAATAAAAAACCGCCGTCAAGTATCCAAGCTTTAACGGTGGATTTCTGTAGAACTAAATACTGTCTAACGGTTATTTCATAGACTCAGACACCGGTTTGATTTTAAAAATGGAACGAACCATGACATACATAAACGGAATAAAGATCAGCACCAAAACCGTACCGAATATTACCCCACCGAGTACGCTCACCCCAATCTCTTGGCGACTGGCTGCACCTGCACCAAAAGCAAGAACTAAAGGAACCACTCCCGCACCAAAAGCCAAAGAGGTCATCAAAATAGGACGTAAACGAAGTGCTGCGCCTTCCATTGCAGCTTCGATTACATGTTTGCCTTTTTCTTGTGCCATCGCTGCAAACTCTACAATCAAGATCGCGTTTTTACAGGACAAACCGATTGTTGTCAGTAGAGCAATTTGAAAATAGATGTCATTTGGAAAACCGGCCATGTAGCTAAACAAAATATTACCGCCTATCCCAAGTGGAATCGCACTCATGACTGCTGTTGGAATACTCCAACTTTCATATAGGGCGGCGAGACAGAGGAAAATAAATCCTATCGAGACCAAATATAGCCAAATCGCTTGATGACTTGATTTTTGCTCTTCAAAGGATAACCCACTCCATGCCACGTCCACACCCGGCACTTGATCAACTAAAGCTTTAACATCCTGCATGGCTTGTCCACTTGAGACATTTTTGGCTGTATCCGCTTCCATTTGTAATGCGGTATAGCCCATGAAACGGTTAACAACTTCTGGACCACCACTCCAACCAATGGTTGAAAAATTACTAAATGGAATCATTTCATTTTGGTCATTACGTACATGCCAATAAGCTAAATCTTCTGGTTTAGAACGGAATTCGGCATCTGCCTGCATCATGACGCGTTTAATGCGCCCACGGTCGATAAAATCGTTGATATAGCTACCGCTCCATGCGCTACTCATAGTGCTATTAATCGCATTTTGAGTTAACCCCAAGGCCATTGCTTGTTTTTGATCAATATCTACTTTTAGTTCAGCTTTATCGGGGTTTGAGCGTTTGTCTAAATTTTCGAAACTGCTGAATTGTGAAGATTTTTCTTGCAAGCTTTTAAATTGCGCATCGAGATAAGCACGGCCTTCACCATTCATATCTCGCAGCCAAAATTCCAGACCATCGGTTTGCCCAAGGCCACTGACAGAGGACGGCATGCTGACATTGATTTGTGCATTGTTAAATTTTTTAAAATGTTTCATAGCACGTTCACGAATCGCTTGCGCTGAATTGTGTTGTCCTGAACGTTCATCCCAATGCTTCAGTGCAATAAATCCTTGCCCTAAGTTTTGACCCGTACCAGAAAAATTTCGTCCATAACGAATCATCACCAAATCAACATTTTGCTTTTCTTCAGTTAAAAAGTACTGCCGAATTTGTTCACCGACCTCACGACTTTTCGACATCGGTGCACCTTCTTGTAATTTAAGTTGCACACTCAAAATACCTTGGTCTTCACTAGGAATAAAACTGGTCGGCAAAGCACGATAAAACAAAGCAAATACCGTAATGAGCCCCGCAAACAAAACCACCGTCCATAAGCGATAACGAACCGTGGCTTGTGCAAGTGCTAGATATTTGGTTTTTAAAGTCTCTAATTTGGCGTTAAACCAAATCGCCCAGCGCTGTGGTTTCGGATTGGGTTTTAAAATTAAGGCACATAATGCAGGAGTTAAAATCAGCGCAACCATCAGTGACAAGCCCATGGCAGCCACAAGTGTGATGGAAAATTGTCTATAGATCACGCCCGTTGAGCCACCAAAGAACGCCATGGGAATAAATACAGCGGTTAATACCAAAGTAATCCCGATTAATGCCCCACTAATTTCATGCATTGACTCTATAGCCGCTTGTTTTGCTGTTAACTGTTGTTCATGCATTAAACGTTCGACATTTTCCACCACAACAATCGCATCATCGACCAACAGACCGATGGCCAATACCAATGCAAACAAGGTGAGCGTGTTAATGGTCATGCCCAAAGCATATAAAATCGCTAAAGTCCCTAGAATCACCACAGGCACGGTAATCGCAGGTATCAGCGTTGCTCGCCAATTTTGTAAGAAGATAAACATCACCAAAACCACTAATAAAACGGCTTCGAATAATGTTTTCACCACTTCTTTAATCGATTCTTGTACAAATGGCGTGTTATCCCGAGGATAAACAATTTTATAACCGGCAGGTAATTGCTTCGCTAATTGTTCAATTTCTTGCTTAATTAAGGCTGAGGTTTCAAGTGCATTCGCCCCAGATGCCAATGAGATCCCCATCCCTGAAGATGGATACCCATTAATGGTATTCACCCCTGAATAATTTTCCGCACCCAATTCAACACGTGCAACGTCTTTTAAATAGACAAAACTGCCGTCTCGTGCAGATTTGACAATTATATTTTCAAATTCTTCAACTGACTTTAAACGTGAACCTGACGTGACTTTTGCATTGAGATATTGATCCGATACACTCGGCAATTCACCTACGGCTCCGGCTGCAACCTGCGTATTTTGTGATTCAACAGCCGCACGGATATCACTGGGCATAAGGCTATATTGCTTTAACTTCAGTGGGTTGAGCCAAATGCGCATGGCAAATTGCGAACCAAAAACATCGACTTCACCGATACCCTCAATTCGAGCAATGTCCTGCTCTAGATGAGTCATCATATAGTCACCAAGTTCGATATTCGAACTCTTGCCAGTCTCATCATAGAGGCCGATAACCATATGGGTATCACCCAAAGATTTATAGACATTTACCCCTTGGCGCTGCACATCTTCAGGCAGCCGATTGATTACTCCATTTATGGCGTTTTGTACTTGTACTTGAGCGGTATCTGGGTCAGTGCCATTTTCAAAACTGATGCTGATCCGGCTTCGACCTGAAGAGTCGCTGCTTGAACTAAAATATAAAAGATGATCAATTCCTTTAATTTGTTGCTCAAGAACTTGTGTGACACTTTCCTCGACTGTTTCTGCTGACGCACCGCTATAACTTGCACTGACCGTAATTCGTGGTGGTGCAATATCTGGATAGCGCTCTACCGGTAAATTGAGCACAGCAAAAAGCCCGAGCGCCATGACGATGATCGCCAAGACACCTGCAAAAATCGGTCGATAAATAAAAAACTTAGACAGCATCAGTCCATGTCACTTTTCAATTAATGAAATAAAATGTGTTGATTGATTTTTTCAAAAAATCTTATTGATAATCAATCACAATGTGCTTGATTACAAGCCTAGACTACATAAAAACCTTGCTTGAAGCGAAATATGTAGAAAATATGGAGAGCCTCCATTTCAGCTATTTTAGTAAATTTATGTGACAAAACCGCCTCTGTCATGAAGCTTTAGCCACTGCCCTGCAATGTATGCCTGCAACATCATTCATTTATATAAAAAGATGCAGAGGCAGCCATGCAAAAACAATTAACAAAACAGTTAAATCTAGCCATAACTAGCAAAGTGAAATCCTCATGGGGCGTGTCTTCACTGCTCCTTTTTAGCGTTTTTGGTTTATCTGCATGTAATTCGGATGACGATAAAACCCATGTCACCAAGCCCCCTATTTTGCCTGATACAGGTTTTGTCATTGTTGGGCATCGTGGTGCCAGTGCTTTGCGACCTGAGCATACTCTTGCCGCATATCAAAAAGCGATTGATGATGGTGCGGATTTTATCGAACCCGATTTAGTGCCAACCAAGGATGGCTATCTGGTTGCGCGCCATGAAAGTGAAATTTCAGGGACAACCAATATTAGTACGCTGTCACAATTTGCGGATCGAAAAACCACCAAAAAAATCGATGGTATCGACTATACAGGATGGTTTACGGAAGACTTTAATTTGAATGAACTGACTCAAAATGTAAAAGCACGTGAGCGTATTGCTCAATATCGCCCTAATAACACTCAATATAATGATCAATACAGCATCCCAACGCTCGAACAAATCATTGAACTTGCCGACGCTCACTATAAAAAAACTGGAAAAATTGTTGGTTTATATATTGAAACCAAGCACCCAACATTTTTCCAACAGCAAAATCTAGCCATGGAAGATCGTTTACTCTCCACGCTTGCTAAATACAGTTATACACGTGATATCGCGCCTGTATATTTACAGTCCTTTGAAACCACCAATCTTAAATACTTACGTGATCAACTTACGCAAAAGAAAACCCTCAAACATGGCAAAATTATTCAATTATTAGATAGCCCAACTGCAATACCGGGTGACTTACAGCAACAAAGCTCACCTCAAAATTATGCAAGCTTAGCAACAACAGAAGGCCTAAAATCAGTGGCAAAATATGCAGATGGTGTGGGTCCTAGTAAAACCTATATCTTTTCAAACTCTGAATTTAAACAAACCACTTTTGTCAAAAATGCCCATGCTGCTGGTTTGAAAGTCCATCCTTATACGCTCAGACCAGAAAATGGTTTTTTACCTGACTATTTAAAATGTAGCTCAGTGGCAACCGAACGTTGTGATACCGGTGCGGCTAAAGAATTTGAAAACTTCTATAAAGCTGGTGTAGATGGTGTATTTGCAGATGATCCGGGACTGGCACGCAAAACCTTAACACAACTGCAAAAGCCCTAGTTTTCCTAAAATGAAAAAAGACGCCGAGGCGTCTTTTTTATTGTTCAATGGAAACCTTAAAGCGGGTTTGCCAAATATTCTGCGGCTGACTGCGTTGCCACTGGCTGAGGTGCTGGAGCTGTCGGAGCTGTCGGAGCTGTCGGAGCTGTCGGAGCTGTCGGAGCTGTCGGAGCTGTCGGAGCTGTCGGAGCTGTCGGAGCTGTCGGAGCTGTCGGAGCTGTCGGAGCTGTCGGAGCTGTCGGAGCTGTCGGA